>JAISVO010000103.1 GCA_031271525.1 Oscillospiraceae bacterium | reverse complement strand
CCATCCCTCATCCTGCGGATGACCCTCCTTCTCCTGATGGGGTTGTACATCCTTCTGAACCGGGAATACCGGCAGGTCTTGCAAGTGATGATGCTGGTCTTGGCGGGACTGCTCAGCGTCACCTGCGAGATTTTCCTCGGAAGACGTTATGAATTTTTCGCGGATGCGCAGTATCTCGCCCGCTTCGTCTTCAATGTCACGTCCCTCGCTGTTTTTACCCGTCTCTTGACCGGCGGAAGGTTTAGCCGGAGGGATGCCGCCGCTCTGTTGCGGCGTATTTTCACGTGGACTGCGCTGCTGATGGCGGGGTCGATCATCGCGTGTTTCGTTCTCTCCTCTGTTTTGCCGGTGCGGATCGGCTTCTACGCCTCCGCCGACCGGTTCGGCATCCGCGGTTCCAGCGGGTTTTACTATGCCGCTAACGAAGCGGTCGCGATCCTGATGCTCCTCCTTCCCGTGACAATGGCGGATTTCTTCGACGCCGGCCCGTTAAAAAACTTGAAAAGCTGGCCTCGTTTACTGGCTCCCGCCGCCGTGATGAACGCGCTCCTCTTGGTCGGCACCAAGACGGCCTTCGTCGCGCTCGCAGCCGGCGCCGCCTTTGTTTTTATTTACCAACTGCTTCAAGCCCGCCGGCATAAAGACCGCGCCCTGTTTAAGCGGTGCCGCCACTTGGTGGGGATCACCCTCGCGCTGTTTGTCCTGCTGTCCGTCTTCGGGATGGCGCAGACCGTCTTCTCCTCGATATCCCGGCTCGGCAGCATTGTGGAGGAGGAACGGACCGAGGATTCTTTTTCCTATCTGGAGGATGACGAGCAGCGCTGGGCGTGGCAGAACTCCCATCCGATCCTTCGGGTTCTGTTGAGCGGACGGGAGTATTACCTGCGGAGGGCGGGGGAGAGTTGGGCCACCGATGTCCGCACCGTCCTCTTCGGTGTCGGGCGGGGGACACAGTCTCACATCATCGAGATGGATTTCTTTGAAATCCTCTTCTACTATGGCCTCTTCGGGCTGGTTGTCATGGCCCTCCCGTTCGCGAAACGGGCGTGGTGGCTGATCCGCGCTCCCGGGGCCGGTTTGCACAGGCTAAGCGTGATTTTAGCGCTGGCACTGACCGTTGGATACGCCTTTATCGCCGGGCACGTCTTCTTCAGCGTAACCGGCGGGTTCTATTTCGTCTTGATGATCCTGTACGGCGAGTTTATCGCTTCTGCCGCAGTTGAAAGAAGTCCCGAGACATCTTCAGCATCAGGAGAATTAAGTCCCGGTTGAGCAGGAAGAAGAGGGGAACCGCCGCCCCCAGCATGATCATATCCGCTACGGGGTTTGCGAGGTAGTAACAGAAGACATACCCGCCCGACAGGAGGGCAATACCGGCGAGCACCGGCCACTCCATACAGATATGCGCGTACTTACGGGTATGAAAGACCCGCAGGAGCCACGCGAGGGTAAATGCCGTCATGTGCGCGATTGCGGCCGCCTGTGCCCCGAGAACGGGGATCAGCAGTAAGCAGACAAGCGCTCCACCCGCGACCCCCGCGACCATCGTGACGAAAGCGCCGACCGTGCGCTTCGCGCCCATGTATACGGTGTTGAAGAAGTTCGCGAAGGCCTGCGCCATGCTGCCTAGATACAGAAAGGGTATCAGTTCCCACGCCGCTTGGTACTCCGAAGCCAGCAGCACCCCGACAATATACCGGGTGACGGGGAGCAGCAGCAGGATACCGCCGGTCAAGAGCCGGGTGTACATCCGAAATGTCTTGGTATAGTACTCGTTCCGGTCGGCCGAATCGTATTCGAAGATGGCGTTCTCCTGCCACGCCAAGGTGAAGACGCCGAACAGCGTCATCAGGAGCGCCGGGAACTTGGAGGCGACCGCGAACATCCCGTTCGCGTCCCAACCCTCATAGAGGCGGATGACAAACCGGTTGAAGACCATTAAGAGCCACCATGTCACAACATTTGGCAGCATCGGGATGCTGTACCGCAGCATCTCCTTTATCTCTCCGCCAGAGAGCAGAGAGAATTTCAATCTCCGAAAGACGCCCACGGAAACCTCAATCAGGACAATCCCCACGACATCGGCGATCATCGTCGAGATCAACAGCGCTTCAATCCCCATCTTCATAACGACGACCAAGAGGATGTTAGCCGCGAGCATTACCCCGGTGTAGACCATCCCGCTGACAGCGTAGACCGTGTTCTTCTGCAAACCCCGCGCCGTCTGCTGGCAGAAGAGGAAGGCGGCCGAGGTCGCGATGTAGCCGGGGAGATACCATCCGAGCCGGATGTCTGTGAGCGCGTTAACGATACTCAGCGAAGCCGTCGAAAAGGCAATTCCGCAGAGGAGGACCGCGAAGCAGTTGGTCAGCACCCGTTCCGATTTTTCCTCGGACGACAAGAGGTTCCGGTAAAGGGCGTCGGTTATTTGGAGGGAGATGATCGGCGTGACCATCGAGACGACGTTGATCAGAGTGTCGTAGTACCCCATCTCCCCGGCGCGGATAAAGGCGGTGTACATCCCGACAAGCAGGACGCTCATCAGCTTGGAGAGGGACGTCCCCACGCCGAAGATGAGTATATTTTTCACAAGCGACGTTTTTCTGTTCATATCCCTTAGTATACCACATTTACCTTCACTATGCAAGGAGGCGCAAGTCTATGCGCGTTGTTATGATGGGGCACGGAGGCGCTCAGAACCGGGGCTGTGAAGCGCTGGCGCGTTCCACCGCCGCAATGATTCCGGATACCGCAGTCACTCTCGGTTCCACTACTCCCGAGGAAGACCGGAATGTTTTTATCGGCGGCAATATCGACACCGTCATCCGGAACGGTCCGGCGGCGAAGCCGTCCCCCCTGTGGGCGCTCGGCGCGGTGAGCCGCCGTCTGCTGAAAACCGACCTCTCCCTTCCTCTGGTCATGACCGAGCAGAAGAGGGCGGTGCGGGAATGCTCCCTCTTCGTCTCAATCGGCGGGGACAACTATTGCTACGGGAAACCCTACTGGCTGATGGCACTGAACAAAGCCGCCCGGCAAGGGAACGTACCCGTCGTGCTGTGGGGAGCGTCTGTGGACCCCGGTTCTCTGGAAGACAAAGATATCCGGGACGACCTCACGTCACTGTCCGCCGTGACGGCGCGGGAGAGCATCACTTACTACGCGCTGAAAGAGACGGGCGCTCCGGTCACCCTCGCCCCCGACCCGGCGTTCACCCTGCCCGCCGAACCGGTCCCCCTGCCCGAAGGGTTCCGGATTGGCGAAACCGTCGGCATCAATGTCTCGCCGCTGGTGACACGGTATGAGGGAACCCCCGGCGTGACGCTCGCGGCCTTCCGCTCCTTGATTGATCACATCCTCACCGAAACTTCCTGTTCCGTCGCGCTCATTCCGCATGTGGTGGGGGAGGGCGACCCAAGAATCCTCGCGGAGCTCGCGAAAAACTGCCCGCCTGAACGGGTTTTCATGGTCGATCCGGCGAACGGCGCGCGGGAGCTCAAATACATCATCAGTCAGTGCCGGGTGTTGGTTGCGGCGCGCACCCACGCATCCATCGCGGCATACTCCTCCGGCGTACCCGCCTTGGTCTTGGGGTACTCGGTGAAGGCGCGGGGGATTGCCCGGGACCTGTTCGGCAGCGAAAACGGTTTGATGCTCCCGGTGAAGGAGCTGACGTCCGCCGGAACCCTCATCGAAACCTTCCGGGGCTTTATGCGAAGGGAAGACGAGCTTCGGAAACACTTAGAGCGCGTACTGCCCGACTTTATCGGGCGGGCGAAAGAGGCCGGGGAGATTCTGCGGAGATATGTAGGTAGCCGTGAACCTGTCAAAGTCGGTTGATTTCCTGCTCAGCCATGCGGGTCCGGTGATTCAATACCGGCTCCGCAAGGAGATCCTGTGCGATTTAACCCAAACCGAAGAGGAAAACTGCTTGGAGCGGATATATCAAACCCCGAACTTCAGGCTTTTGCTCCGCTATGCCAAACCGAACGGATACATCGGGAGCGGGGCGCACAGCTGGGATAACTGGCGGGGCGTCGTGCTGCATGAAACTTACCTGCAGGACGGCGAAGCAGCAGCCCGCCTGCTCTCAACCTACGCCGTACCGCAGACCCACCCGCTTGTTGTAAACTTCGTAGCGGCAATGCGGGACGCGGAAACATTAAAAAGGGAGTTTTCCTACATCCCGCCCGAGGTCAACCGGTATGAAACCCGTTTTATTGGGCTGGAGAGCGGATTTTGCCTGATGACGCTGATGTACGCGATGCAAGCGATGCTTGGATACGGCGACGACGAACCCGTGATCCCCTTCCAGCGTATCTCCTTGGAAGCGTTTAAGAGTATCCTGCCCCTCTCGTCCTTTGCCGAAATCACCAAGACCCGGAAAAGCAAGGCAAAATACAACTACCCCTATATCGAAGCCGATACCTACTTCCCGTGCCAATATCACTTGGAGACGCTGGCGTATACCCAGTCTTGGCGGAGTCCCGAAACGGTCCGGATGATGGCGGACGCGCTGAACCATTATAGCAAGATCACAAAAGGCCCGATCCATATAAAGGTCGGAAACCGGTATTACGCGCCGTTTACGCTGAATATGGCGAACAACCCGATCCGACCCTTCCGGACGGACCTGATCGACATCATCACTTATCGCCGCTTACTCACCGAAATCGCGATGCTTGGCGTGGGGGAGCGGGTATCCGTCCTCCGCGAATCGGCGGCGAACATTTTGGAAACCCTTGACGCCGACGGCATCCTTCGGCTTCGGTTCGACCTTCCGCACAACAGGCGGTTCTCGCCGAAAGCGCTTGAGTACCCGACGCCGTACGCTGATGTGCGGCTGGAGCCGGACTATAAACGGAAATACGCGCTGGAGTGCGACTTGACCTTCTGGGCGGTGCAGCTCCTGACATTGATTGAAAAGGGTGACGAGTATGGTAGCCTATCTGTGTAAGAGCAAAGACGGCGCGCTTGTGCGAAGCTCTTCCTCCGGCGGTGTGTTCACCCACCTCGCGCGGGCGGTACTGGAGCAAGGCGGGGCGGTATTCGGCTCTGTATACGACGGGGAAAAGGGCTGCCGCCATGTCCGTGCCGAGAGCGAGGAAGAGCTTGCGGCCCTTCGCGGCTCGAAATACCTGCGGAGCGATCTGAACGACACCTTCCGGCAGGCGCAAGAAATTCTCGGCCAAAACCGTCCCGTCCTATTCACCGGGACCCCTTGCCAGATCGCGAAGCTCGCGGCGAAGGTCGATCACCCGAAACTTGTGACCGCCGACTTGATCTGCCACGGCGTCCCCGAGACGAAGGTCTGGGATATCTATCTTGCGCGGTTCTCCTCAAAACCGCTCACGGCGAATTTCCGGGACAAAACCGAGGGCTGGCGGAACTATTCGCTCAGGCTGGCCTTCCCGGACGGTTCGGTCTACCGCAAAAATCGCGCAGAGGACCCCTTCCTCCGGGCGTACGGTGCAAACCTCTGTCTGCGGGAAGCGTGCCATCAGTGTCTGTTCAACACCCTCGCGAAGCGTGCCGACATCACCTTGGGCGACGATTGGCGTCCGCAAAAAACAGACGACGGCACGTCGGTCGTGCTGGTTCACACCCCGAAGGGGGAAGCGCTGTTTGCCTTGGCGGCGGACGGCCTCCACACAGAGAAAGCTGAATTCGCCGCCATAGCGGCGGCGAATCAAGCGTTGTTGAGGCCAAGCGTCCCGCACCCGAAGCGTGAGAGTTTTTTGGCGTCGGTGACCCCCGAAAACTTTGATACATTGGTAGCCCAATACACCAAATTAACGGTATATGAAATGTTTTTGAAGATTCTTAAGAAACTATTTACTAATGGGGGGATCCTAAGCCGCCGGAGGCGAAAAAGCCGGTAGATCGTCGAAATTCAAGGCAAACTCGCTGCCATACATCGCGACGAGGTGTTCTTCCGTATTGTAGTCGGTTAAGTATTCGGTGTGCCATGTCAGGAACCACGACCAGAGCGCGCCTTCGCCGTGGGCTTTGTTGAGGTCGGGGATCCGTCCGCACTCGTGGAAGACGATCGGGCGTTCCTCGCCGAAGACGTTGACCAGCTTCTTATAGGTACTCAGACGGGTGCCGTTGCTGTAGGTGTCCGCGCCCGCGATATCGACAAACTCATCGCCGGGGTACCAGCCGCTCTTAACATTGTCGGCGTAGCCAAGCACCCAGATCAGGTTGTTCAGACCGTGGTAGTTCACATAACGGTCGTACATCAGCTGCCATAAAGCGATAAAGTTCTCTTTGCCGTCCGCGCCCCACCAGAACCAGCCGCCGTCAAACTCGTGGAACGGACGCCAAAGCACGGGAACGCCGGCGTCCTGAAGAACCTTCAGCGCTTCCGCCGTGCGGTCCATATACGCCATCATCCCGATGTTCAGGTCGGTCCCCTCGGTCAGCGCTTCCGCGACGTCAATTTTAACCTTGCTGGAATCATAACCGACGCCGTCGGGGGGGCGTCCCCAGTGCCAGCAGATCGATACGAGTCCGCCCTTGCCCCACCATTCTATGGCGCGTTCATTGACCCCTTCGTAGTCGCTGTTGATGTAGTCAAGCCCTCGGATGGCGGGAAGCTCCCCCGTCAGCTCCTTTAGGTAGTTCATCTCAAAGTCGGGGGATCCCATCCAAGTGGATTCCTGCTGCCCGGTGAGGGTCTTTTTTTTGTAGACGCTCTGGAGGAAGTTATACACCGCCTGCGCCTCCGCAGTGGCGTTGGGATTTCGGAGGGTGTGCAGCGTCTCGTCAAGCTTGTACTCTTCCCGGACGATGGGCGGTTCGGGGGTCGGCGACGGGGAGGGCGTCGGGGGATTCCACGGGCGGGTGCCCACCGGCGGCTCGGACGGCGGCGCATCGGTTTGCCGCGGGGCGGGCGAGCAGGCGGTGAGCAGCAGGGAGGCCAGCAGCAAGCAAGCGGACAGTTGCTTTTTCACTTACAATTCATCCTTTCCGGTTTCTTCGTTTCTTGGCAGACGGAGGGTTACTTTGGTGCCAACGCCCTCCTGACTCTCGATCTCCAACTCGCCGCCGTGCAGACGCATGATCTCGTCGCTGACCGACAAGCCGATGCCGCTGCCCCGGACCGAAGAGGACCCTTTATAGAACTTATATTTTACATGGGGCAGCTCGCTTTCCGGAATACCCGGACCGTAGTCCCGCACCGTGATGATGACCCAATTCTTCTCCACGGCAAGCTCCGCGTCGATTTTCTTGCCGCTCCCGCCGTGTTTTGCGGCATTGTCCAGAATATTGACAAAAACTTGTTTCAAGCGGGCGCGGTCGCCGCTGATGTCCGGGACTTCGTCCGGTTGGGTGTAGGTGAGGACGATGCCGTCCCGTTTTAAGGCGTCCATATGGAGGTAGATGATCTCCTCCAGCTCGGAGGCGATGTCGATCGGGCCGATGTCCAGCCGCATCCGTCCGCTCTCAATCCGTGTGAAGTCCAGCAGCTCCTCCACCATCCCGGACAGCCGGGAGGTTTCTTTCAGCATGATCCGCAAGCCCTTGCGGATCTCCGCCGGATCGTTCATATCGGCGTTTAGGAGGGTTTCCCCCCAGCCGTTGATGGCTGTCAGCGGGGTACGCAGCTCGTGGGAGACCGATGAGATAAAGTCGTTCTTCATCCGTTCCGCGACGCCGATTTCCACCGACATGTGGTTGATGTTGCTGACCAGTTCGCCCATCTCGTCTTTATAGGTCTTCTCGATCCGTACCCCGTAGCCGCCCTCGGCGATCCGCTTGGAAACCCGGTTGATCTCCCGCACCGGCAGGAGGATCCCCCGCAGGAAGAGGAAGTTGATCAGCACGATGAAGAGGATGAAGAGGAGGCAGATTCCCGCGCCGATGCCGACATACTGAAACACTTGGGCTTCCGCCCGCTCCATGCTGGTGACGCACCGCACCGCGCCGATCAGCTGCGCCCCCCGGAGGGTGATCGGGGAGGAAACCGCCAAGACCCGCTCCCCGGTCGCGGGATCCTCGCCGACCCATGAGGAAGCCGTGCCGCTCCGCACCCGCGTTACGTCGGGCGTGTTGATCGGGACACCCGAAAACTGGGTGCCGGTCCGGTTGGAGGAGCCGATCAAATTTCCTTGGCTGTTGATGAATTGCAGCTCGAATTTGTCGCGGTCGCTGAACTCATAAAGGAGGATCTGGATGTTTTGGAAGTAGGTCGGGTAGCTGTCGGTGTAGTTTTTGCTGATGAATCCGGCGTAGGACGACGCCTGCGCCTCCAGCGAGGACTCGATGGAAGACGTGAAATAGTTGCCGAGCACCGCCGAGAAAGCGGCGAGGCCCGTCAGCGCCACCAAAATCGACACGCCGAGACTGTTGAGGATCCAGCGGCGCTGCATCCCCCCGGTCTCTTGGAACCGTTTCTTGATATAATCGGTCACTACAGTCCCCACTTGTAGCCATACCCCCACACCGTTGTGATGAAGGTTGGGTTCGCGGTATCGTCCTCCAGCTTGATCCGCAGCCGGCGCACATTGACATCGACGATCTTCACGTCACCGAAGTACTCGTTGCCCCAGATGCTCGTCAAAATCTCTTCCCGGGAGAGGGCGCGGTTCTGATTCCTTAGGAAGAGTTTTACAATATTAAACTCTACTTGGGTCAGCTTCATCCGTGTCCCGTTCTTGAACAGGGTGCGGTTCATCGGATTGAGGGTGAAGGGACCGCTGACGATCTCGGCGTCCTCCTGTGCCGGCGGGTCGCCGATCCGGCGGATCAGCGCGTCGACGCGGGCGATCAGCTCGGTGGGGGAGAAGGGTTTTGTGATGTAGTCGTCCGCCCCTGACATCAAGCCGGTTACTTTATCCAATTCCTGCGTTTTCGCGGTCAGCATGATGATCCCGACATCGGCGTTGCCGGCGCGGATCCGGCGGCAGACCTCCAATCCGTCGAGAGCTCCGGTCAGCATGATGTCCAGCAGGGCGAGACGGGTGTCGGGGTGCCGCTCCATCAGCCGGAGCGCTTCCTCCCCGTCGCTCGCCTCGATAACGTCATACCCGGCACGCCGCAGGTTGATGACGACAAAGCTCCGGATATTTTCCTCGTCTTCGAGAACCAAAAGCTTTCGCGCGGTCATACTCCACCCCCCCACTCGATTGGTATCCGTTTGAAAATCTTCTTCATTTCTTCCTCGCCGAGGTTATATTGGGAATATTCCCCTAAGAACGGGATCAAGTCGCAGGTAACCAGCAGGAGCGGCTCGTCGACCAGCACTGTCTGCCCCCGGGAGCGGGGCGTTTCTCCCGCCGGGCGGGAAAAATAGTCGAGGACCAGAAAATTCACCGCGCCCCTATCGGGTGTCAGGAGGGAGAAGGTGGTGATTTTCTGGTTGCCATTGCCCGATTCCCACCTGCGGACGGTATAGCTGTCCGTTTCCGGCCACTTTTCGGGCAAATTGAGGAACCATCCGTCGTTGCTGTTACTGTATGTCCGCGCGATTTCGGACGAAGCGCCGTCCGAACTGTATGCCCGCCAGTGGATCTCGTAGAAGACGGGCGCGTTCTCGCCCGCGTCGGGATGCGGGTTCAGCGGGATTGGCAGGGGGATGTCCAGCACCCCGTCCTCGTCGATATCGTCGGCTGTGAACCGGATATCCCGCACCAGCGCGCCGCTGATCCCGGTTTCCATATCGCGGGAGACATTGATCAGCTGGTCGTCCCGAAAAGTGAAAACATCGGTGACCTCCCTTGTGTTTACGACACTTGTCTGGAAGCTCGAAGCCACCAAAAATCCCGGTTTACCGTCGGTGAGGGGGGTGGTGCGGACCCGCAGGAAGGATTCCACGCCCCGGGACAGGTCGGCGGTCGCGACCGGCATCATCTCGCCGTCCCGGCTGAGATAGAGCTCGGAGATCCCGGACCTCTCGGTGCCTCTCTCCGCATATTTGACGATGAAGAGAGCCGGCGGGCTGCCGTCCTCGGCGTCGTATACGACATAGGCGGCATAGGGCGCGCTCAGGATTTCAACCATCTCGCTGTCTGTCATCGTATAGACCGAGAGGGAATATTGGCTGGAATCCTCGCTGTTTTGCAGACGCCAGCCGACTGCGATCTCTAGCCTCCCGTCGTCGTTGAAGTCATGGAAAGCGATGCTGTGAACCGATTGGGCGTTTTCGGTGACCTCCGGGAGAAGGGTGTAGCCGTCCTCGCTCGGGGTGAAGACCGCCATCCGGGTGTCCGCCGCCGTCCCCGTCGTGGCGCGGATAAAAAGGATCGCTTCTTCCCGCCCGTCGCCCGTCAGGTCCTTCATCTCGACGGGGGAGCGGTAGCTGCCCTGCGCGGGAGCGCTGTAAGTAAACTCCTTTGTGAGGAGGAGGTCGATCATATTTTGAAGCCGCTCGTACTCCAGCGGCTGACGGGGTACCCTCATCAGCTCCTCGGAGGATTGGCAGGCGGGAAGGAGGAACAAAAGGGCAAGAGTTAAGAGGGGCAGGCGCGACCGCCTGCCCCGCCTGCCCTTTGGTTTACTGATGCTCGTCAATGTAGCTTGCCACATCGCGGACGGTGCGGAAGCCTTTGGCGGCCTCTTCGTCTATGGTCAGTTCAAACTCCTCTTCCACAGACATCATCAGCTCGACGACATCGAGGGAATCGGCGCCCAAATCCTCGGCAATGTCTGTTGTCTCCGCGATTTTCTCGGGGTCGATGTCGAGTTGCGTCGCCAAAATAGCCCGCACCTTTTCTGCGGTTGCGCTCATGGAACCATCCTCCTAAAACATTAAGTTGTGACTAGAGTATACCTTGCCCGCGCCGCCTTATCAAGTGGTTTTTGAAAAATATTTGTTTTTTTTTCGGCTGTACGGTATAATGGTACGAGGGCACGCCGATTGTAGCCGGTACAAGCCCGTGACGAATGGTTAAGGGGTAACGATTATTGGAAATCATCCTGTTAAAGATGGGCGAAATGGTTTTGAAAGGACTAAACCGCTCGCGTTTTGAGGCAAGCCTTCTCCGACGGCTCCGCGCCGTGCTGGAACCGTTCGGTCCCTTCGAACTGACCTCCCGTCAGTCGGCGGTCTATGCCGTCCCCACAGGCGACAAATGCGACGTAAGCGGCGCTTACGCCGCCGCGCTGAAAGTGTTCGGATTCTCGGCGGTCTGCCGGGCGATCCGGTGCGAAAAAGAGATGGAGAGCCTGAAGCAGTCCGCCCTGCTGCTACCCGAACTGAAGGAAGCCGCGTCGTTCAAGGTGGAAGCCCGGCGCGCGGACAAGCGCTTCCCGCTGACAAGTCCCGAGATCTGCGCGGAGCTGGGCGGGTTCCTCCACGAGACACTGGGGATACCGGTCAGCGTACGGAACCCCGGCGAGATCGTGTGGGCGGAGGTGCGCGAGTCCGCGGCGTACATACACGCCCGTCCCGCCGAAGGAGCGGGGGGGTTGCCCCCCGGGACCGCCGGAAGCGCGGCGCTGCTGCTCAGCGGCGGGATCGACAGTCCGGTCGCCGGGTGGCGGATGGCGCGGCGGGGGCTCTCGTTGCTGCCGATCCACTTCGAGAGCTATCCCTACACCTCGCCCGAGGCCCGGGAGAAGGTGATCACCCTCGCCCGGATCTTAGCGGAGTGGTGCGGAAGGATGACGGTCCGGATCATCTCCCTCACGGCAATCCAAGAGGCGATCCGGAAGGAGTGCCCGGAGGAACTCGCAACCCTCTTGACCCGTCGGAGCATGTGCCGCCTCGCGTCCTCCGTAGCCCTGCGGAACGGCGCCGGAGCGCTGGTCACGGGGGACAGTCTGGGGCAGGTGGCGAGCCAAACTACCGAGGCTTTGGCGGTAACCGAGGAAGCCGCGTCGCTGCCCGTACTCCGCCCGTTGGTTGGGATGGATAAAGAAGAGGTGAGCCGCACGGCCCGGAAGATCGGCACCTTCGAGACATCGATCCTGCCGTATGAAGACTGCTGCGGACTCTTCACCCCCCGTCACCCGCAGACAAAACCCCGCCTCGAAGCGGTGAAGAGAGCGGAGGAACTGTTCGACTTCCGGACGCTGGAAGCCGAGACACTCAAAAGCGTTACTAAGACTGATGTATAGGAGGGGGCCAGATGACCTGTGAAATCATTGCGGTGGGGACCGAGCTTCTGCTGGGCGGCGTCGCGAACACCGACGCGCGGGATATATCCCAAGGGCTTGCCGAAACAGGAATCCGCTGTTACTTCCATACGACGGTGGGGGACAATCCGGGTCGGCTCAAGGAAGCGCTTCGGATCGCGAAGGGACGCGCCGACATCATCATCACGACGGGTGGACTAGGCCCCACTTGCGACGACTTGACCAAGCAGACAGTTTGCGAAGCCTTCGGCCTACCGCTGGAGCTCCATCAGCCGACATGGGAGAAGATTCTGTCCTTCTTCAAGGCGGTGGGGCGTCCGGTTACCGAGAACAACCGCCAGCAGGCGATGATCCCTGTGGGCGGTATCCTGTTGGAAAATGATTGGGGCACCGCTCCCGGCTGCGGATTCCAAAAAGACGGTCTGTGGGTCTTCATGCTCCCCGGTCCCCCCAAGGAATGCCGTCCCTTGTTCCAAAATTGCCTGATGCCGATCCTCCGCTCCTTCTCGGACACCACCATCGCCTCCCGCAACATCCGTGTTTTCGGGATGGGGGAATCGGCCGTGGAGGACAGGCTTCGTCCCCTGATGGAGGGTTCCCGGAATCCCACCTTGGCGCCCTACGCGCAGGAAGGGGAGGTTACCCTCCGTGTCACCGCCTCGGCGGCGACCAAAGAAGACGCGATCGCCCTGATCGACCCAATGGTGTCAAAGGTGACCGCGCTGCTCGGCGACGTGGTGTACGGCGTTGACACCGGAGCCTTGGAGGAGGTGGTGTTGACCCTCCTCAACAGCGCCGGCGTCCGTTTGGCGGTAGCCGAGAGCTGCACCGGCGGTCTGGTGTCGGCCCGCTTGACAAGCGTACCCGGCGCGTCCAAGCGGTTCTTGGGAGGCGTGGTCGCCTATGCCCGTTCGGTTAAGGAAACTCTCCTCGGGGTGGATGGACAGGTGATCGACCGATATGGCATGGTGAGTGAGCAGGTCGCCGCCGCGATGGCGGAAGGCGTCTGCAAGGCCACCAGCGCGGAGCTGGGCTTGGGGATTACAGGGCTTGCCGGACCAAGCGGAGACGGCAGCGAAACTCCGGTGGGTACCGTCTGCATTGCCCTTTGCGACGCCCGGACCGGGGTGGCGACGGCCCTCACCCGTAATTTCGGCGACGAGCGGGGGCGGATCCGGAACATGGCGGCGCTGACGGCGCTGGACATGGTGCGGCGGCTCTTGACGCTGCCGGGGATTTTATGTTAGAATAGGATGGGCTTTGGGTTGCGGACAAACATTTTAGGGATCCCCTTTGACGTGTTGACCCCCGGGGAAGCCGTTGACCGGGGGTTTCAATTGATGGGGAGCGGCGGCGGGCGGGTCGTGACCCCAAACCCTGAGATCGTGATGGTCTGCCGGAAGAACCCCGAGGCGCGGGAGGCGGTTGTCACCGCCGACCTGATTCTGGCGGACGGCATCGGGATCCTCAAAGCGGCGAAGTCGCTTGGAAGACCTTTACAGAGCCGCGTGCTCGGGGTGGAGTGGACCTTCTCAATGCTGGCCCGATGCGCCGAAACGGGGAAAACGGTCTTCTTTTTAGGCGGGAAGCCCGGGGTCGCCGCGCTGGCCGCAGAGAAGGCAGCGGAGAGGTTTCCGAACCTGACCGTCCTCGGCGTGTGCGACGGTTACTTTACGGATGACGAAGAGGTTGT
>JAISVO010000099.1 GCA_031271525.1 Oscillospiraceae bacterium | reverse complement strand
CTCCCGCACAATGGCTGCATCGCTTTGGCGTCCTCGGGGCGACCTCGCGCGGCGGTTAACCCCACATGGAGCGCCATCACGTTGGAGAGGAAAGCGATGTCCTCAACCGCCTTGATAATCGTAAACCGGTTGGTGATCTCATCCGGGTGGCCGGCAATTGCCGCAACCCGTGTAAGGATAACGTCCAGTTTAGCCGCGAACTCGTCGGTCCGGTCCGCGATGCCGTCCCAAAAGCCTTTGTACCAGCAGAGTTCGCACTTCCGCGCCGCTGCCGCCGTCTCTTTTGCTTTTACGACGAAGCCGTTGAGTTCTCGAAGGATCTCGTCGGTGCTGTTTGAATACGTCATGGTATCTCGCTCCCGTCCTGTTATTAGGGAGATTGCCGTAAGTCCATATTTGCGGTATTCGCTCGGCGTGACGCCCATGTAAGCTTTGAACGCCCGCAAAAAGCCCTCGTGCGAGTCGTACCCGAAACGCAGGGCGATGTCCAGCACCGTCGCTTGTGTTTCGAGCAGTTCACGGCCGGCAAGCGTCAGCTTCCGCTTGGTTACATACTCCATCACGCTTTTTCCGACGATGTCACGGAACAGCCTCTGATAGTGATACTTGGAGAAATAAGCGCTGTCCGCGATCTCCGCGACCGTCAGCTTTTCTTGAATCCTCGCCTCGATGAACGAAAGCGACCGGAATACCGAATTGTCCTTCACAGTCTCACCTCCCGCGCTCAGTATAACAGGGCGGCGCGGCGTCCGTCTTGACGGATTGTGCGATACACATAAACGGAGAGTCCGGGCAACCGCGGGCGCAGCCTATCCGGGCGAACACCATTCGCCCGCGCGACGTCCCCGTCCGCCCGTTGTTAATTTTTATCTGTTCACTGTCAATTGATTCGTCATCCCACCACCAAATCGTCGGGCAGGGTAAACCGCGCGTCGCCCGGGTCGCCCAACTCGGGCGCGCCGGCAACAAAGGCAAACGCCGCCCCGCCGTCCGGGTCGGTATAGGTGGCGCTCACCAGCAGCCCGGTATCCAGCGAGATCACATATTCCGCGATATAGACCGGTTGGCGGGTTTTGACGGACAGGCGGCGCTCGTTTTCCTCGTAAAAGCTCGCCGCTTCGAGGATGTCGTCCGGGGGCAGGGACGCGGCGTCCTCCCAAGTGGGAAGTCCGCTCAGATCCTCGGCGCCGGCATCCTCCGGCTTCAGCTCGTGGTAGGGGACAATGCTGCCCGACCAGAGGTAGATCCGCTCGGGGGTAACGATCCGGTTGAGGATCACCCCTCCGTCTTCTTCGGTTTCGATCCGAGTCGCGTCCCCCCGCACCGCCACATGATGGGTCGTCACGCTCTGCCCACCCTCCCAATAGACGGTGCGGAGGACTGTTTGGCTGTAAGCGTACGGGCGGGTGATCGCGGTCAGCAGAGCCACAACATTGCCGGCGTCTACGTTGACGGGGGTGAACCCGACGCCGCCGGAGGAGGGGATCGGGTCTTCGGGGGAAAATCCCGGTTGCATGGGAGAAGGCAGGACGAATCCCTCGCCCCGCCCCGTGAAATAGGAAAACCACACGCCGACCACAAGGCTTGCGGCCAAGGCAATCGCAGCCGCTACCGACAGGATTGTCAAGCGTTTTCGGTTCATCGCGGGCCGAAGGGTTCGGGTCCTTCGTTTGACAGTCCGGTAAACAGCTTTACGGCGGCGGTAATCCGCTCGCTCGCGAACCCGTCGCCATATGGATTGACCGCCTTCGCCATCGCCCGATAGGTTTCGGGGTCATCCAGCAGCGTCTGTGCGGCGTCCGTAATCGCTTCCCGCTCGACGCCCACCAGCTTAACCGTCCCGGCTTCGACCGCTTCGGGGCGTTCGGTCTCCCGCCGCATCACCAGCACGGGTTTGCCCAGCGCGGGCGCTTCCTCCTGTAAACCGCCCGAATCGGTGAGGACGAGATACGACCTCGCCATCAGGTTGCACATATCCAAAAAACCCACCGGATCGGTCAGTACAATCCGCTCTTGACCCGAAAGCAGGGGCAGGACGGTGTCCCGCACCGCCGGGCTGAGGTGAACGGGGTAGACAATCACAACATCCGGGTTGCGGTCGCGGAGGTCCAGCAGCGCAGCGCAGATACTCTCCAGCGGCGCGCCGTAATTCTCCCGCCGGTGGGCGGTAACGGTCAAGATCCGCCGTCTGTCGGCGGCCAGACCCCGCAGAGCGGGGTTCTCAAACTCGTAGCCCTCCCGCACCGTCATCGCAAGCGCGTCGATAACGGTGTTCCCGGTGACGTATATCGAGCCGGAGGTCTTCTCGGCCTCAAGGTTTTTTCGGTTACCCTCGGTGGGGCAGAAGTGAAGGGTCGCGAGTCGGGAGACTACCTGCCGGTTCATCTCCTCGGGAAAAGGGGAGTACCGCGCGCCGGTGCGGAGCCCCGCCTCGACATGCCCGACCGGAATCTGATGGTAGAACGCCGCGAGGGTCGCGCTGAAACCGGTGGAGGTGTCCCCGTGGGTCAGGACAAGGTCGGGGCGCAGCTCGTTAAAAACAGCGTCCATCCCGGTTAACGTTCTGGCGGTGATATCGGCGAGGGACTGCCGGGGGGTCATGATGTCCAAGTCATAATCCGGCTTGATGTTGAACTGCCCGAGGATCCCGTCCAGCATCTGCCGGTGCTGTCCGGTGACGCAGCAAACGCTGTGGATCTCAGGTTCGGCGGCAAGCTTCAAAACCAGCGGCGCCATCTTCACGGCGTCGGGGCGCGCCCCGAAGACGCTCATCACGATCGTTTTGGGTTTCAAAGGGGTTCCTCCTTATCCGTCCCGCCGGCGTCCTCCGAGCCGGACGGCGGCGGGGTTGACTTTCCGTTTTTGCCGGCGAGAGCGATATACACGGATCCCGCGGCGAGAACAGCGATGAGGAGGATCAGCACACGGAGCTCGCCCGAGGTGGTCAGCACGACGGCGGACAGTCCCAGCACCGCCGAGACGCTGTAGAGGATGGCGACCGCCTGCTTCTGCGAAAAGCCCATATCGATCAAGCGATGGTGAACATGCTTCCGGTCTCCGTGGCTCAGCGGGTTCTGCCCTTTCGCGAGTCTCCGGACAAAGGCTGCCGCCGTGTCGAAGATGGGAAGCCCAAGGATCAGGAAGGGTACGGCAAAGGAGATGACGGCATAGAACTTAAATAACCCCAATATTGAGGCGCAGGATAGGATATACCCTAAAAAGAGCGAACCGCTGTCCCCCATGAAGAGCCTCGCCGGGTTGAAATTGTACGGCAGGAACCCAAGGCATCCTCCGGCAAGCGCCGCCGTCAGCAGTGCCGCCGCGGGGTTCCCGGTCGCAATGGAAATCAACAGCATGGAAATCGAGGCGATCCCCGAGACTCCGACTGCGAGTCCGTCCAACCCGTCAATTAAGTTGACCGCGTTGGTGATCCCTATAATCCAGAGTATGGTGATCGGGATGTTGAGGACACCCAGAGTGATCGTCCCCTCCGGCGTGATGAAGGGGGCCGTCAATACGCCGACCCGCAGCCCGCAGAATACCGGAACCAGCGCGGCGGCGATCTGGCCGCCGAGCTTTACCCACCACGGGAGGGACAGCACATCGTCGATCGCGCCGACGGTCACAATGATCACCGCGCCGGTGAGGATGCCGCCCATCTGACGGTCGAAGTGCCCGCTCCCAAAAACAAAGATCGCGGCCATAAAGCCCAAGAAGATGGCAAGCCCCCCGAGCCTCGGGACAGGAGAGGTGTGGACCCTCCGGTCGTCGCGGTTGGGGTCGTCCACCGCTCCAACCTTATTCGCGAGCAGACGAACCAGCGGCGTGACGGCAAACGAAACGATCAACGCGGCGGCAAGCGCGAACAGTACGTTATAAAAAGCGCCGGGGTCGGTGATAAACAGCGCGTTTCCGGGCATACAAACGCCTCTCTCTTTTGTGCCCCTACTTACGGGGCAGCAGTCCTATGACCTCCCGCACCCGGCGGAGGACCGGGTCGGCGACCGCGTGGGCGCGCTCGGCTTCCCGCGCCATCAGGCGATCTAGGTGAGTTGGGGACTGGATCAAGGTTTGCGCCCTCCGGCGGATCGGGTCGAGGAGCGCGTCGGCGGCCTCGCCGACAGCGGTTTTGAACGCGCCGTAGCCGCTCCCCGCGAAATCGCTCTCCGTTTCTTCGAGCGTCTTCCCGGTGCAGATAGCGTATATCGTCATCAGGTTGGATACGCCCGGCTTTTCCACAGGGTCGTAGCGCACATCGGAGCCGGAATCAGTGACGGCGCGCCTGCACTTGGTGATGACGGCGTCCCGGCTGTCCAGCATCGAGATATAGCCACCCGGGTTGGGGTCGGATTTATCCATCTTTCGGGCCGGGTCAAGCAGACTCATAATCCGCGCTCCGGTCTTTGGAATCATCGGCTCGGGCACGACGAACACATTCCCATAGATGCCGTTGAAGCGGAGGGCGATGTCCCGTGCCAGCTCCAAGTGCTGTTTCTGGTCCTCGCCGATGGGGACGACATCCGCGTCGTAGAGGAGGATGTCGGCCGCTTGGAGAACCGGGTAGGTGAACAGGCCGGCGTTGATGTTGTCCGCGTGTTTCGCCGACTTGTCTTTGAACTGCGTCATCCGGTTCAGCTCGCCGAACATCGTGTAGTTGCTCAGGATCCAGCTCAGCTCGGCGTGGGCCGCCACATGGCTCTGAACATACAGCACGGTATTTTCCGGGTCCGGTTCACATGCCAGAATCAACGCGTAGACCTCACGGACGCGTTTCCGAAGATTTTCAGGGTCCTGCCGCACCGTGATCGCGTGCATGTCGACGACACTGTATACGCAACGGTGGGTCTTGCTGAGCGCCACCCAGTTGCGGAGCGCGCCGAGGTAGTTCCCGATGGTTGGAATCGCAGTCGGCTGGATACCGGAAAAGGCGGTTTTCATAAGTTTGACCCTAGCCTTTCTACGCCGATTTCAATTTGCTTCGGGGTGGGGAGGGAGAAATTCAGCCGTATCGCGTCGGAAGCGCCGTTTTCATCGGGGAGGAAGGCGCTCCCCGGCACCGCCATCACCTTCTTCTCCTTGGCTGATCGGCAGAACTCCGTACCGTCCCGCCCGCCCGGAAGTTTCACCCAAAGGAACAGTCCCCCCTCGGGGACGATCCATCGGGCGTCCGGCATGTATTTTTGCAAGGCGGCATCCATCGTGTCCCGCCGGATTTTGTAAAGGGCGCGGCATTTCCCGATATGGGCGTCGATGTCGTACTCCGCCATATACCGCTCGACGAGGATTTGGAAGAAGAGATTGCTGTGTACGTCGCTGACCTGCTTCGCCGCGGTCATCTTCGCGATCAGCTCTTTTTGCGCGAGGGCGTAGCCCAGCCGGATCCCCGGCGCGATGATTTTGGAGAAGCTTCCGGCATAGATCACCCGCCCGTCGGTATCCAGTGCCTTGATGGGGGGGATTGCCTCTCCGCCGTAGCGTAACTCACGGTACGGGTCGTCCTCCAGAACAACTGTTCCGTATTGCGCGGCAAGTTCCAGCAGCCGTATCCGGGAGGAGAGCGGCATGACCTCGCCGGTGGGGTTTTGGAAGGTCGGAATGGTGTATATCAGCTTCGCCTCGGGGTGATCCCGAAGCGCCCGCTCCAACCCGTCGGCATCCATACCGGCGCCGTTGCAGGGAACGCCGACAAGGTTTGCCCCGTAGGAGCGGAGGGCGTTGAGGGAGCCGATGAAACTCGGGGTTTCGCAGATCACCGTGTCGCCCTCGTTGATGAGGGTTTTCGCGGTCAGCTCGACGACCTGCTGACCTCCGCTCGTGATGATGAGATCGTCGGCGTCCCTCCCGGCGCCATATTTTTCAAAAACGCGTTTTCGGGTCCGTTCGCGCAGGGGCGTATACCCTTCGGAGATACCGTATTGCAACGCTCCCGACGGGTTTGTTGAGAAGATTTCGGCCGCCAGCGCCGCCATTTCGGCCGCCGGGAACGCGTCCGGGGAAGGGTTCCCCGCAGCCAGCGTGATCGTTTCCGGATCGCTGGGAGCCTTTAGGATCTCACGGATTGCGGAGGGCTTCAGCGCCGCGACGCGATGGGAAAATACCATACCATTCCCCTTGTCTATACGTTCGTTCAAAATAGTGTATCATGAAACCCGAAAAAAAGAAAGGGGATTTTTTTGCAGTTCCTCCGCCCTTTTCCGAAGGGCCGGGAGGGCTTCCGCTTATCTTCTTACGGTTTTCCCAGCAGGGTAAACATATTCTTCTTATACGCCTCGACCCCGGGCTGATCGAAGGGGTTAACGCCCAGCATATACCCCGATACGCCGCAAGCGTATTCGAAGAAGTAGATCAACTGCCCCAGCGTCCCGGCGTTCTTCGGACCCGCCTCGATCACTAAGCAGGGAACGCCGCCGTCGGTATGGGCTTTCTTCGTGCCCTGATACGCGGCGTCGTTGATCTCGTCCACTGTCTTCCCGGCCAAGAAATTCAGCCCGTCGGCGTTGGCAGTGTCGTTTTCAACGGCCAGACCGCCCGCCGGCATATCGGTGCGAACAAACGTCTCGAAGAGGGTGCGTTCACCCTGCTGCATATATTGACCCATCGAATGGAGGTCGGCGGTGTAACTCACGGCGGCGGGGAAAATACCCTTCAGCTCCTTGCCCTCGCTCTCGCCGTAGAGCTGTTTCCACCACTCGCCCATATAAACGAAGTCGGGATCGAAGCTCGCGAGGACCTCGGTCTTCTTCCCGCTTTGGTAGAGCGCGTTCCGCGCGGCGGCATACCGGACCGCTGCGTTGTCCGGGGCGTTTGCGCAGGAATCCATCATGGCGGCGGCGCCGCGCAGCAGCGCGTCAATGTCGATCCCGGCGGCGGCGATCGGCAGCAGACCCACCGGGGTCAGCACCGAGTAGCGTCCGCCCACCCCGTCCGGTATGACAAACGTCTCATACCCCTCGGCGTTGCTCAGGGTCTTTAGGATACCCCTTGCTTTGTCGGTGGTCGCGACAATGCGCTGTCTCGCGCCGTCCTTGCCGTACCGTTTCTCGGCAAGCGCTCGGAAATAGCGGAACGCCACGGCGGGTTCGGTGGTACCGCCCGACTTGGAGATGATGTTCACGGAAAAATCCCGTTCGCCGATCCGCTCGGTCAGCTTTTGCAGCGCGTCCCCGGACAGGTTGTTCCCGGCAAACAAGATGTCCGGCGTTGTCTTGCCCGGCGTGCCGTTGTAATAGGGGGACAGGAGGAAATCGATCACGGCGCGGCTCCCGAGGTAACTGCCGCCGATCCCGATGACCACCAGCACCTCGCTCCGCCCGGCAATCCGCGCCGCCGCTTCCTTAACCCGGCGGATCTCGTCCTTGTCATAGTCGCCCGGTAAGGTAACCCAATCGGTGAACTCGCTCCCGGGCCCGGTCTTCTCCCGCAGGGTTTTTTGCGCCGCCAGAGCCTGCGGCAGC
>JAISVO010000090.1 GCA_031271525.1 Oscillospiraceae bacterium | reverse complement strand
CTCTTGGCAGTTTTTCTCCTAATATTATAACCGACCTCTTAGGCGCACTACTCGTCTTACCGTTTTTGTACTACTTCATGTACAAAGTCAGCAACGAAAAATGGGTCGGCAGCGGCGATTGGATATTATGCATCCCGCTCGCTCTCATCCTCGGCGATTTCTGGCTAGCTTTTTTCTGTCTTTTCGCCTCAAACTTACTCGGCAGCCTCTTCGCGATTCCCGCCCTGATAAGCAAGAAAAAAACTCAAACAAAAATCCACTTTGGCCCCTATCTCATCTTGGGCTTTTTTATAGTCTTCCTAGCCCAAAACCTCATCGCAGAATCTGTAATTTTGTAAAAATAATTGCGAGTAAAGATGATTTGCTTCTCTATAAGTTGCAAATTAATTAAAGCCCGGTGCAAAAAGAGCCGGGGTGGTGCAAAATTACACTATTTACTTATATTTGCCCTTGCTTGGTGCATCGTGTATTCTTGCTCATATTCTCAGCCGCCGATTTTTGCTCAAAAGCCGCTCAAATCTGCCTCGTTTTTATTAGGAAATAGCAGAAACCCCTTGAAACAAGGGGTTTCTGCAAGTCATCTTTGGATCAAAGGTGACCACCTTTTCTGGTGGAGGCGAGGGGAGTTGAACCCCTGTCCGAAAATATCTCCGCATAATGTTCTCCGGGTGCAGACAGTCATTTGGATTCCCGCACCCCGACGTCGACTGTCAGACTCCGAGGATTGGTAGCTTCATCGGTTCATGGCCGGGGCAAAGCTTAGCCGGCTCACGTTCACCACTAAACGACGCCCATGACGCGAGGAACAGGTCCCCGTGCGACCCCACAGAGGGTTACCCTCCGGTAGAGCCCCCGGACCGTGGTTCTTCCGGGTAGGACGGCTGCCGGCTTACGCGGCTGCGAGTGCTCTGTTGTTGTTCTTTAATTTATAAAGATGCCCTTTTAACGTGGCGGACACCACGACCCGCTGATCATGCCTCAATATTCCCGTCGAAGCCGGTACGCCCCCATACAGGGGCTACTCGTTTATTATGGTCGCTGCTGTTTCTTCTTAAACGTTGCCATCGAGAAATTCGCCGATTCCAGCGACTCCTTGTTTGAACGCAGGGTATCGTCGATCAACTCGCTCCGAAAGATACGGATCTCCTTCGGCGCGTCAATACCCACACTGACCCGGTCTCCTTCCACGTCTAAGATTGTAATCCGGATGCTGTCGCCAAGAGAGATGGACTGATTCGTCTTACGTGTTAGAACCAGCATCCATACCGCCTCCTTCCGAATCCGTTTCCAGACCGTACAGAAGGTTCTGCACCTCTTGAAAAATCGGTTGTTTCACAACATAGCCGGTGTTTTCCATCACGCTCTGCCGGGCTCGGTTGTTCTGGGAGTTGATCAGGATCGGGGAGACGAGGTTGGTTGTCATATTCTCGTACTTATGAGGGATGACCGCCACTGTCAAGACCAGAATGTCCTCGTCTGCGGGGTCGCCGATCTTGTCTAAATCCGACTCATTGACAACCGGCGCGTAATCGGGGAAGAGACGGAATGGATTGACCACGGCAAGCGCGACATCCGGCTCATCCAGAGATTGCAACCACAGAAAAGGTTCGGTCTCCTCCGAACTGATAATGGTGAACCGATTACTGCTGTAGAAAGGAGCCAATCCTCCCTCAAAGGTGAGGATCTTTTCCTCGGCTATATCAATCTCCCCAAAACGAACCGTGTCGATCCTCATTCGTCCGCTTCCTTTCGCTCCGCCGTTTATACTGTTGTGTTCACTTGAGTTCCCGTCTGACTGTCCGGGATGGTTAGCTCCTCTCCCGGTTCCACCCAAATCTCAATCGAGGGGTGGGTTTGCCAAACAAAGGAGATGGAACCCCGAGTATACTGTATAGTGCTGTCGATCCGCCGATACTCCTTCTGCAGGTCACGGGAATCGTTCCGAACCTCCACCGTCCCCGGCTCGTAGCTGATACTGGGCGGGGTTACCGCCGCGATGGTCACCCGCACATCTTCATAGCCCTTTTGCCGCGCAATCTCCGCGAACGCGTTCCGCCCTGTTTGGATTTGGAGCATCCGCACCCCTTCGGACGCGATGGTGCCGATCCATGCGGTGGCGGCCTGCATTCCCCTCTCCGCAGCTTCCCGGTACTGGGTAAAAACCCGCTGAAGTCCGGCGCTGGCAAACGAGTCTTTTTGATCGATCCGAATCTGAGGCAGCGTCGTTTCGAGACCGACCCGTACGCCGTTATTTCCCCGAATCGTCAGTTCACCCTTCGGGTAAGCGCCTTCCAGCCGCGCCTTTTGCGTACTCGCGGTGAGGGTACCCAATTCTGTTCGGATACGGATCTGCGGAATCATGGAATCACCTCATGAAGTCCACCAAGGTCGGCGGCAGGATCCGCCCTCCGACGCTCAGGGACGCACGGTAGACAGCTTCCGCCATTGAGAAGTCCATAATGGCTTCCGCCTGATCCAAATCCTCCACGTCGCTCAGCATCTGGGTGTAGTTGATCTCATCCTTGCTGTACCGTTCCTCCATCAGCTCGATCCGGGCGATCCGCCCGCCTACCTCGGATATCTGCGACAGGGTGCTGTTCTGTATGTCCTGCAAGCGTTTGATAAACGGCTTGACGTTCTGGTGGAGGATCTCAATCTCGTCCGCTTCCTCTATGTTAAAGGTGGACATCGAGTTTGTGACGACATAGAACTCGTTTAGGGTGGTGTAGATGTTCATGCTCTTGTCAGACCCGCTGTCCAACGGTATATCCGGATTCCCGGAGGGTAGCTCGTCTTCGTAATAGCCGTAGCCCAAGAACTTCGCGCCCGGAATCGAGACGGAGAAGAAGTCGTCTACCGAGAACTCCTCCCGGTCTCCGGTGATGCTGATCTCATAGTGCAGGCTTTGGCGCTCCAAGCCGTAGGGATCCTCCCAGTCGATGCTGTTGTCGCTCATGTCATAGTCGGTGCCGTTGATATTATACATCACAACGCCGGTGCTGTCCACATCAACATAATTATCCCCGTTCAGGGAGAAGGTCGCCTCATCCGGATTGAAGACAAAGGGCGGATAAGAGACGTTGTAACCGCCGAAGAGGAACTTATCCCCCAGCGTTGAGTTGGCGAGCGTTGCGACATGGTCGCGAAGCTCCTTGATCTCACTGGCAATCGCGGTGCGATCATCGTCGGTCAGGACATCGTTGGACGCCTGCACGGCAAGCTCGGAGGCGCGTTTGATGACCTCGTTGAGCTCGTTCAGGGCGGTCTCGCTCTGGTTAAGCCACGCCTTGCTGTCGTCCAAATTCTTACGGTATTGTTCCACGTCATACAGTCGGGAGCGGGCATTCAGCGCCTTGACGACGTTTGCCGGATCGTCGGATAAGCGGACGATCTTTTTCTGGGTCGCAAGCTGCGTCTGCAGCTTCTCCATCCGGACACCTGCTCGAGCCTGATTACGCGTATAGCTTGCCACCATCATACTGTGTGTCACGCGATGTGCCATATTGGTTCACCTCATTTTTTACGTATCCCGGCATGCCAAGCCGCCACGCCATTATAAAGTAGCTTTACAGACCTACACGTCCCGTGCCGTTGATCAGCTTCTCCAGCATCTCGTCGATGGTAGTGATACAGCGTGCCGAAGCATTGTACGCGTGGTTGAAGCGGACCATGCTGGTCATCTCCTCATCCTCGTCCACGCTGGAAACGCTGGTACGCTGGGTTTGGATGCCGTTCAGAAGCACCTCTTTTTCGGAAAGCATCCCGTTTGACTCACTGGCTTCGCTCGCGATGATGCCTAAGAAATTCTTATAGAATCCTTCGGCGGAGTTGTTCAACCCTTCGATAACGCCTTCCTTCAGCTTTTGGATCAGTTGGAGGACAATCTCGTTATTGCCGGTCTGTGCGTGGCCCTCGGCGTCGAGGGTAACGCTCTCGGTGGAGGCCGCGATGTTGAAGCTCGACGTGAGGATAGCGTCGGAAAGCTGGATGGTCCGCGCCGTAGTAAACTCGGGGTTGAAAAAGTCCACCATCGTATCCGAATAGCCGCCGATCCCAGTGGGGTAGGTATAGCCTTGGTTGTGGATGTCGTTGAAGGCAAGGGTAAAGTTTTCAACAAAACGGTTTAGTTCCTTGAGGAAATAGGGAATCCCAATGACGCCCGATTCCCCGTCCGCCGAACCGACCCCGTCCCGGATATCCAAATAGCTTTGAAGCAGACCTCCGGTGTAGCCGGGAAGGTCGTCGCCCGGCGCAAGCTCAATGCCGTTGTGTTCCCCGTCATACATGGTGCCTTCGTAGTTTGGGGTATCCTCCGAGCCGCTGAGATAGATTTTATAAAACGGCATGGCGAAGGGTGAACTGTCCTCGCTGTCTGGAAGGGGCTCAAGCTGGTCGTAGATCTCGTTGTCGCCGCCGCCGTAGTCAATCGAGTCCAGTTTCAGCATATAGTAGTCGTCGTGCCGGATCAGAATCGCGTCGTCGTTGTTGACGTCATTGCCCGCCGCGACCTTCAGCTGGGTCAGTTCCAGTCCGTAGATATTGTAGATCGGCGGAACCGACGACACCTCCTCGTAGGAGATGTCGATCAGACTGGACAACTCGTCTAGGATATTCGCCCGTTGGTCGCGCAGATCGTTCGCTACCGAGCCACCCAGCTCGAAGCGAAAGATGCTGTCGTTCAGCGCTGCTACTTGGGCGAGCAGGTTATTGGTATGGGAAACCTTTTCGTGGAGCTGATAGTTCTGCTGCTCCATCAGGTCGGTCAGCTGCTGGTCGTACACATGGAAGACATCGACAATCTTCTTCGCCTGCGACACGACGTTGGTACGCACCGCCTCATCGGTGGAGTTCTTGCTCAGTTCCTGCAGCGAAGCGAAGAAGGAGGCGAGGACCCCGTCGAGGGAGTTGGAGTCGATCGAGTTGAAGACATCCTCAATATAATACATCGAGTCGGAACGGGTCTCCCAATATTTCGTCGACGTCTGCTCGCTGCGGAACTGACGGTCAAGGAAGACGTCGCGGATCTGGTCGAGGCTCAGTGTCTCGACGCCGCCGCCGACCTTCCCCCGTTCCGGCGACGAAAACTGCGTGTTCCAGCCCTTCGGCGGCGAAGCCTGCGTAATGTAACGCTGGCGCGAATAGCCGGTGACGTTGGCGTTCGCCAAGTTGTGCGACGTCACGTCCAGCTGGCGCTGCGCGACGCCCAAACCCTGCGTTGAAATGTTGATTCCCGTAAAAGTGGAACGGAACATATGGTACCCCTTTTCTGTGGCTAAACCTTTTTATCCAAAATCTTCTTCGGAACGCTTCCGGTACTCTGACTGACTCCTCCCGCGCCATATACACCGGAGGACTGTTCCCCGCCCAACGTATCCAAGACAAACTGCACATACTCCAGCCGAGACTCGATCAAGACTCTGTTCTCGTTGTTGAGCTTCCGCAGACGGTCAATCAAACCGCTCAAAGTCTCGTACGCCTTTCGCAGCTCTTCCCCCTCGTCGCGGGGCGCGAGATCCGCAAAAAAAAGCAACGTTACAGAGCCGGGTTGGTCCTCCAGCGTACTCAGACAGGCGAGACGCTGTTTTTCCCAATGTTCCAGCCGCATAACGGCGCCTTGTTCCCGACGTACGACAGCGTCGAGCCGCTCTCGGTCTTTTTTATAAGCCGCATCCCTTGTTTCGCCCGCGAGGACGATCAGTTCTTCCAAAACCGTCTGCTCCTCGGCGAGGATGCCGATCAACTTCCGCCACTCCAACGGTTCCGCCTATTCGCCGGTGACGCCGGCGAGAATCCGCGCCGCAACGGCGGCGGCGTCAATGCGGTAGGTGCCGCTCGCGATCTGGGAGCGCACCGCCTCAACCTTATCCATCCGGACCTCAGGGCTGACCCGAACCGCGTTCAATGCTTCGCTGAACAACCGAGTCGCGTTGGTGGTCTCTAGGCTGTCCGCTTTGACTTCGGGCGCTTCCGTCTTACGAGCGCGCACTTTGTTGCTGTTGTATTGTTCCATTGCCACAATGGGCAGCGATCCGATTTTCATCTTCCCCATCCTCCTAATGCCACGGTATCTTCACCCTCTATATCGTACCGCGCCGGGCATTCCTTGAGTTATTTATTTCGAATATTGACATGCATTTTCCCTTCCCGTTTAAACGGAAGCGGTTCGGACGGCGGTTTCAGGGAGGCTGCCGTGCTCTTGAGCTGCGACGTCACTTGGTTCGTACATTTCTCGCACATCTGCCCGGTGTAGATCGGAGTGCCGCACACCTTACAGGTCAGGAGCGGCGCCGAGTTGGGGTTCTGGATCAGGCGGCCCTCCCGGAGCCAGCGGTGGATATCCGCCATCTCCGCGCCCGTCTCTTCGCAGACCGTCTCCATCTGTGCCCCCGGGTGGTCGTATAGGAAATCCCGCACCTGTTTGAATTTCTCATCCATCGCCCGGACGCACTCCGGACAGATGACGTTGCCGGTGTAACCGAAGAGCTTCTTGCATCGCTTGCACTGCCGTACATCCATTGTCCTACCCCTTTTCTATATGAGTCCGCGGAACCTATGTCTTATGACCTGATCGCGTTGGCCACCTGCAGCATCTGATCCGCCGTTGTGACACAGCGGGCCGCGATTTGGTAAGCCCTCTGCGTGCGGATCATCCGGGTCAGCTCCTCGGCAAGATCCACGTTGGAGGCTTCCACATCCCCCTGACGGATAATCGCGGACGCTTCCAGTTGTTCCCCCGAGTTGACTGTCTGCATAAAGGCATTGCTGCCAACCACCTCAAGGCCGCCCGGATTGACGAAGTCCACCAGCCCTAGCTGCGCGATAAACGTCATCTCGCCGTCAACCATCGCGGAGAGGTTGCCCTCCGCATCGCTTTGTAAGGTGAGGGGATCAGGGATCATGATCCGTTCCCCATCTATATCAGCCAAGTATCTCCCCGAGGAATCCACAAGAAAGTTTCCCTCCTCCTCTTCGGAGAGGTAGAACGCGCCGTCCCGGGTGAAGAGGTACTCATCCAGATATTCCTCCTCGTCCACCGGATTGGGATTTTGCAGAACGAAGAACCCCTTCCCCTCCAACGCGAAATCCAGAGGACGTTCGGTTGTGATCAGCGCGCCTTGAAGGTGAATCCGGGCTGTTTGGTATTCCCGGGTCCCGGTGCCGCGCTGTAGGTTCATGTCCGGATCCATATCCGTTTTGTTGTACATTCTGGTGTACAGGTTATCCTGAAAGTCCAAACGGACCTTTTTATAGCCGTTTGTGCTCAGGTTCGCAATATTATTGCCGATCGTGTCGATCCCTTTTTGCTGAGCGGACAGACCCAATCGCCCCGTGTGCAATGGCTGGAACAAGGCGGACCCCCCTAGTAATCATTAAAATCGTGCGATCTCATTCACAGAGAGCCGCAGGGACTCGTCGAACATATTGATGACTCGCTGGTTGACCTCATAGGAGCGGTAGGTTTCCATCATCCGCACCATCTCCCGGGCGACATCGACGTTGGAAGTTTCCAAAAAACCCTGCCGAATATCGGGGATCTCCACCGTCTCCGGCTCCGCCGCCGGAAGGGCGTCGCCAAACTCATCCACTTCGGTATAGACGCTGAAGAGGTTGTCGCCCGTCTTGCGGAGGACGGAGTTGTCTTCAAACCGCACCACTCGGAGGGTTGCCATCTCCTCTCCGTTTGCCGTGATAATCCCCTCTCGGCTGACGGAGAAGTCCTGTGTGCCGATGTAGATCGGCATGTCGTCAAGGTCGTGGACATAGTAACCGTCGGGAGTCACGAGATACCCGTCGGTATCGAGGGCGAAGTTGCCGCCCCGGATATAGCGCTGTTCCGGTTCGGTTTCGTCCGCCTCCTCCTCGGTCAGTCCCGGGGGGAAGTAGTCGACGACGAAGAAACCGTCGGTCGCGAGGGCGAGATCGGTTTGGTTGTTCGTCTCGGTGAAGGAACCGGTGGTGAAGTCGGTGAAGACTTGATCAACGTGGATTCCGAGGTTGTGCGGACCGACATAGCTGTACTGGTAGACCGAAGGGTCGTTTAAGCGGGAAATCAGCATGTCCTGAAAGGAACGCGTCGTCATCGTCTCCTGCTTGAACCCTACCGTTTCGGAGTTCGTCAGGTTGTTGGTGATCACATCCATCTTGCGGCTGTTCGCGAGCATAGCGGTCGCCGCCGTGTATAAACCTCTGAGCACAGCTACAGTCATCTCCCCTCTTATTTCTTTATCGTAGAATTCTGCTCCGTTCTAAATGAAGAATTCTGGAGATTCAAAAGATTTTTTAGCTCTTTGGCTGCCGGGGGCAAACACTAATCTTTGTCCAGATCTAAAATCAAACGGATCTCGCCCTTGCCGATTTTCAGTTCCCGAGCTATTTCCCCCATGTTGAGTCCCCTTCCCATTAGGAAACGGATCTTTTTCCCTTTCCCCTCAAGCTTGCCGAGTTCGGCGAGGTCGCGTTGGGAAAGCTTTGACTTTTCTTCACGGGCAGGAGGCGGCGTGGGTTTCTCCGTTTTTTCGGGTTTCGGCTCCTCGACGGGCTTCGGCTTTGGGTAGGCGTCCGGCTGCATCACCTGCATATACAAGGTCGTCGCCTGACGGCTCATCGCGACCAATTCGTTGCGGCTGGACTCCATCTCGTCATGAATCTCGCTTACATACGCCTCAAAGCTATCCAGCATCTCCTCTATTTCGTTGTACAGCCGGTAGATCTTCGCGTCCATCTCCCGCGCTTCCCGCGCCTCCTCCCGGAGCTGAACGAACTGCTTCCTCACCGACAGCGCGTATAGGAGCAGCGCGGCACCAAAGGCAAACGCCGCCACCCACACCTGCCACATATACAGAAACCCCTTTCGGTTACTACACTTTTATATCGAATCCGCCGGACGTATAGTCTTTCCCCGAGATCGGGAGGTTGAGCAACCGCTCGGACGCCGCCTTGCGGAGATCGCCGGGCGTTTCAAGTTCTTCCTCACGGTTTTCCCGCCCCTCCTGACCGCCTGTGTTATCGCTCCCTTCGGCGTCGGTACGCACCAGCGCCTCCTCCACTTCGGGGCGATCCCGCACCGTTTGCATGACGGTTTCGGTATCCCGATTGATGTCCTGTATTGTGCCTGTCTGTAATCCGCTCTGGCGGATGTCCCGAGCCCGATCCCCCGCCATATCCAGCGGCCGTGTCATCTGCATCTGGTTATCGACAATACGCAGCGCCATACGTGATTCCTCCTCACACCGTAAGCCTACAACTCCCTAAATAAACGCTTTTGTCATCTTAACCCTCAGCGACATCATCGCTTTGGAATGGATCTGGCTGATCCGTGATTCGGTGACGCCCAACACCAAACCGATCTCCTTCAGGGTCAGTTCTTCGTAGTAATACATCGCGACAACTTGCTTCTCCTTCTCGGGCAGCGATTCGATGAAGCGTGCCAGTGTTGCCTTGATCTCCTGATCTTCCAGCTTCGCTTCGGGGCTTTCCTCCTGCGGGGTCGCGAGCGAATCCCCCGTGACGCGGTCGCTCAGCATCTCGTCCAAAGCAACTAAATTGAAGGTATGCGCCTCATCCAGCGTCTTTTTAACGTCTTCGGCGCTCATCGAGAGCTGGAGCGCGACCTCCGCCTCGGAAGGCATCCGTCCGGTGCGGGTCTCCAGCGTGTCGAAGCATTCTTCCACCTTCTTGATTTTCTGGCGGAGACTGATCGGCGCCCAATCCTGTTTCCGTATCTGGTCAATGATTTCCCCTTTGATCCGCATCGAGGCGTAGGTCTCAAACTTTACGCCTTTGCTGAGATCAAATTTGTCGATGGCGTCCATCATTCCGAGTAATCCGCTGCTCAACAGGTCGTCGAACTCCACATGCTTGCGGTAGGTTGGCAGAAGCCGGAGCGCGATGCTCTTCACCAAAGGCACATACTGCATCACCAGCTCATTCCGTGTCTCAAGGCTTCGGTTCTTGACGAAGTCTCCCCAGAGCTTCTCGGTCACCGACGGATCGGTTTTGCTCGGCGCTGTCGCTAGCATCCCATCACCCCCAACTTCGCTCTCTATTCCTCGTCCGGTTTCTCGTTTCTTGCGGGTTTTTCGCCCCGTCCCAACAGCCGTCCGAGGAACCCGCGGATCCCGGTGCTGGCCGTTTCCGGCTGCCGGTCAAGGAGCTTCCAAGCAATGGTCTCGATGTTGCGGGTCGCGGCGCAGCGCGGGTAGCTCAGCACAAAGGGCTGTTGGATCCGCACGCCCCGCGAAACCGAGGGGTCATCCAAAACGTACCCCAGCAGATCCATATCGGTCTTCTGGTAGAGCTTGACCACCGCGACAAACTTCTGAAGCGTCGCCTCCGCCTCGGCGGACGATTCCGCGCGATTGACAAGCAGCCGGAGCGCTCCGTCCGGCGTATCGGCGGCGATTGACTTCACCAGCGCGTACGCATCCATGATGGCGGTCGGTTCGGGTGTCGTGACGACGATCGTCTCTTGGCTGGAGCGGATCATCCGCATGATCAGAGGGTTAACGCCCGCGCCGGTGTCGAAGATGATGATGTCGGCGGCGTCCTCCAGTAAGACGAGGTTATCGATTACGGCGGAAAGCTGGATCTCGGACATGTTCAGCAGAACATTCATCCCCGAGCCGCCTGAGACGAAGTTGATGCCGCCCGGGCCCTCGGCGATGATTTCACCGATCTTCTTTTGCCCGCGCAGGACATAGGACAGGTCATACTGTGGGGAAACGCCCAGCATGACATCGATGTTACTTAGACCGAAGTCCGCGTCGAATAGCAGGACACGCAGACCTTTTTTCGCCAGAGAGATCCCCAGATTGACACTGATACTGGTTTTACCGACGCCGCCTTTCCCGCTGGTGACACAAATGATCCGAGCGCCCTCACCCGGCTCCCGAGTGCGCTGTTTCCGGAGGTTATCGACGATTTGACGCAACGCGCTTGCTTGGTCCTTCATGGGTTTCCCCCCTCTCCCTCATTTTACACAGTTTTGTCATGTTCTTAGGGATCCCGGGTCATCAGACGGGCGACGATCTTCCGCACATCCGCGACCTCAATGTCGTCCGGCACATTCTGACCGATCGCGGTGTAGGAGATGGGGCGATCCGACAGGAACCGCGCGTTGAGGAGCGCTCCCCACGTGGGCGTCTCGTCCAGCTTTGTAACAATCAGTTTGTAGTCGTTTAGGAAGGAGTAGGCGTTGAGGATGTTCAGCAGCCCCGTGAAGCTGGTGGTCGCGGACAGGACCAAGTGCACCTCGTCGCAGTCGGAGTACCGGATCAGGTTCTTGATCTCCTCCTCATGGGTACGGTCGGTAGGGCTTTTGCCCGCCGTATCGACAAAGACAATGTCTTTGTCCTCATGCTCTTTCAGCGCATCCTCAATCTCCTCGGGAGCGTAGACGACCGACAGCGGGACCTCCAAAATCTGCGTATATACCTTCAGCTGCTCCACGGCGGCAATCCGGTAGGTGTCGGTTGTGATGACGCCCACCTTGGCGTGGTGGTTAATCGAGTAGATGGCCGAGAGCTTTGCCAGCGTCGTCGTCTTTCCCACTCCGGTGGAGCCAACCAGCAATACGACGGTGCGCTTGAAGCGCTTGAGGCGGATCGGCTCGGCCTGCCCGATGTATTGGCGGAGCAACTGTTCCATCACCTCATTGGGATCGGCCTGCTGTTTCTTGACGATGTCGCTAACCTCCCGCGCCAGCTTATGGGCGAACTCCTCATGAGTTTCGTTTTCGAGAAGACTCATCAGGAGGGCTTCCACCTCGGGACTGTAGGTGCGCGGATCATGGGACTGCCGGAGGGAACCCGCAAGGGTTGAGACGGATGAGGAGAGTGCATCCAGCTTATTCTCCAGCGCCGTCAGGGTTGGGGGCGGCACATCCTGTCTGTTAACGGTTTTCTCCGTATTCGCGGGTGTAAAAATCGGGCGGAACCCGTCGTCGTCGGGAATTCGAACGGCTTTTGGCGGTTTCGCCTCCGGTTCGAGGAACGCGCCGGACGACAGTTTTTCGAGGACCTCCAACGCCCGATCGGCGCTGACTGACAGCTCTGCGTCACGCGAGGGCGGCTGCTTCTTTGCGGGCGGCATCGGTTGATACGCGCCGTGCCGTATCGTACGCAGCTGAGGGAGCGGGTTCTTCGCCGCCGGAGCCGGCTCGGGCGCGGTTTCGTACGCCGCGACGACCTCCACCAGCGGCTTGGAGAAGAGCCGCTTCTTCCGCAGGGTGCGCTGGGACAGGATCAACGCGTCCCGGCCCAGCTCGGTCTTGATCTGCTCCATCGCCTCGGGGAAGGACGGCGCCGTATATCGTTTTATGTTCACAGCGTCACCATCCCGTCCGCCTGTATGTCGGTGTTCTGCATCAGTTCATTGTAGGATAGCACGACCAGATCGGGCGCCAAGCCTTCCACCATCCGCTTGAAGTGGAACCGTACCACCGGGGAACAGAGTACGATGGGGGCGATCCCAAGCCCTTGCACCCGTTCGACCGCGTTGCGGAGGGAAGCGAAGATCTGTTGAATCTCATCAGCTTCGAGGGCGACATAGGAGCCGTGTTCGGTCTGCCGGATACTTTCCAAAATTTTATTCTCCAGCTCGGGAGTAATGGAGATAACATGCACTTTCCCGTCCGGCGCGAATTTCGCCGTGATGGTACGCTTCAGCGCCTGACGGACATACTCGGTCAGCATGTCGCTGTCCCGGGTTACGCTGCCGTAGTCGCCCAGCGTCTCGACAATCGTGCTCATATCCCGGATCGAGACCCCTTCGCGGAGCAGATTTCCGAGGACCTTCTGCAGCTCGCCCAAAGTGAACATCTTGGGGATCACTTCCTCCACCAGCGAGGGCTGCGTCTGCTTCAGGTTATCCACCAGCGCCTGCACCTGTTGGCGTCCCAGCAGTTCGTGGGCGTGGGAACGGACAATTTCGGTCATATGGGTCGCGATAACACTGGGCGGATCGACGATGGTGTAGCCATACAGCTCCGCTTTCTCCCTTTCCCGGGCGGTAATCCATTTGGCGGGAAGCCCGAAGGCCGGCTCAATGGTATCAATTCCCGAGATCTCCTCATCGACGGTACCCGGGTTCATCGCGAGGTAGTGGTCCAGCATGATCTCTCCCCGCGCGACCTCGTTTCCTTTGATCTTGATCGAGTACTCGTTGTTCGCGAAGCGGATGTCGTCCCGCATTCGGATAACGGGCACAATCAATCCTAGCTCTGTGGCGCACTGCCGCCGGATCATCACTACCCGGTCAAGCAGGTCGCCACCTTGCGATGGCTCCGCCAGCGGGATGATCCCGTAGCCGAACATCAGCTCAATGGGGTCGACCTGCAGGAGGGACACGACGTTATCCGGTTTTCGGGTCTCCTGCGCCTCCATCTCGATCGGTTCGGGAGACTCGGTGACCGCCGCCCGCTGCCGGGAGCGGGTCAGAAGCAGCCCCATTCCGAGAAGCGCGATTCCGATGATCCACATCGTGAGCATCGGCATATTGGGGATGAAGCTCAGCAGCATAATCACCCCGCCGCCGACAAAAAGGATGTACGGTTCGGCGGTGAACTGCCTCGCGATGTCGGCGCCAAGTGACTCGTCGGTCGCCGCCTTTGTCACGATGATACCCGTCGCGGTGGAGATCAGCATGGCAGGTATCTGCGCCGCGAGGCCGTCGCCGATCGCCGCGATGATGTAGACGGTGGCGTCCACGCCGCCGCCCCGCACCGAGTTGATGATCAGGCCGGCGATGACGTTGATGGCAGTGGCCAATATGCCGAGGATGTTGTCCCCCTTGACGAATTTCGAGGCGCCGTCCATACTGCCGTAGAAGTCGGCCTCCCGGGCGACGTTGACCCGGCGCTTCCGCGCCTCCGCCTCGTCGATGGTGCCCGAGTTCAGGTCGGCGTCGATCGCCATCTGTTTACCCGGCATAGCGTCGAGGGTGAAGCGGGCCGCAACCTCCGAGACACGCTCCGCGCCCCGTGTAATGACAAGGAACTGCACCAAAATGAGGAGAAGGAAGATGACCGAGCCGATGACAATATCATTGCCGCCCACAAATAGCCCGAAGGTTCGCACCAATTGCCCCGCGTCACCGCCGTTTCCCAAAATTTGGCGTGTTGTAGAGATGTTGATCGCGATTCGGTAGACCGTCAGGATAAGGAGGACTGTCGGAAAGGTGGAGAACCCCAGCGCGTCCTTAGCGCTGGTCGCGACCAAAATGACGGTGATCGCCGCGACAATATTGAGGGTAATCAGTACGTCCAGAACGGCGGTGGGCAGCGGGATGATGAGCATCAGGACCACCATAATCACGATGACCGAAATCACCAGATTTCCCGATATACCTTTTAGGTTCATTTTCCCACCACCTCTCTGTTACGCGGTTTGCATCCGATGCTATCTGACTCCGCCGGTCGCCGGACGGGCGGGCGCGGGACGGACGGGACGCCGGGGTTCGGGGTGCCGCCGTTTGTAGACATAGGCGAGAATCTCGGCAACCGCCGCGAAAAGCTCTGCCGGGATCTTCTGCCCGATCTCGCAGGATAGGTAGAGCGCCTGCGCCACAGGCTTATTTTCCACGATCTCCACCCGATGTTGAATCGCGATTTCACGGATCCTCAGAGCGATTCGGTCTTTACCCTTCGCCAGCACGACGGGTGCGTCGCTCTCCTTCTCGTTGTAGCGGATCGCGACCGCGTAATGGGTCGGGTTGGTGATGACGACATCCGCCTGCGGGATCGCCCGCATCATCCGCATCATGCTCATCTGGCGCTGTTTTTCCTTCCGCTTGCTCCGGATGAGAGGATCGCCTTCCATCTCTTTGAACTCCTGCTTGATCTCCTCTTTGGACATCCGGAGGTTCCGTTCGTACTCCCACCATTGGTAAAGGAGGTCGGCAAGCCCGATCCCGATCAGCACGGCGCATGCCCGGACCGCGACGCCCATCGACATCGACACGATGCTGGCGGCTGCCGGTCCCGGCTCCAGATACATCATCATGGCAAACGAACCGAAATGCTTAGAGAATTCTTGGTAAACGATCACCCCGACGAGGGTGATCTTGAGGACGGCCTTGAAAAGCTCCACCACGCTCCGCATCGAGAAGATCCGCTTAAATCCTTGGAGGGGGCTGATCTTGGAAAATTTCGGCTTGATCGTTTCGGCGGTAAACAAAAACCCGATCTGCGCCACATTAACGAGGACCCCCATCAAAAGGGCAACCGCCAGAACCGGAAAGAGAAGCCATAACAACTGCCACATCGCCTGATTGAAGGCCGAGCTCGCGTCCGCCGCCGTAGGAGTGGCATCCACCTCGCCGATCCGGCTGAAAAAACTCGTGAGCAGATCCCCCGCGCCGTCCGAAATCCAGCCGCCCATCGCGAAGAGAATGACAAACATACTAGCCGTCAGCGCCGCAGTGTTGACCTCGGAGCTCTTCAGCACCTGCCCTTTTTTGCGCGCATCCTCCCGTTTCTTGGGTGTTGCTTTTTCAGTCTTTTCACCGCCGCCGCCCTGATCCGGTGTCATGGAACCATCCCCCCCGTCACAACGCGGTCGATCGCGTCAAACATCTTGGCAAACACCGTTTCCGAGAAGGTCACGAAGACGGGCATCGAGAGCATCAGGATAAACAGTCCGAGGATAACCTTCAGCGGGATACCCACCACAAAGACGTTCATCTGGGGCGCGGTCCGTACGACAACCCCCAGCGCCACCTCGGCAAGGAGCGCCGACGCCAGCACCGGCATCGAAATTTGGAGGGCGATGACAAAACACCGGGTAAACTCCTCCGCAACCAGACCGGCAATTTCGGGGCGGAGAACCCCGGCACCGACCGGGATCACTGCGAAGGACCTTGCGATCAGCTCGATCAACCGGTTCAGCCCCCCCGAAAAGACAAAGGAAACGACGAGGGCTGTGTTGAGGAGCTGGCTTGTCACCGCGACCTGCGTACCCGCCGTTACATCGTACATCTGCGCCATTGAGAAGCCGATCTGCATGTCGATGATGTGCGCCGCCGTATACACGGCGTTGAAGAACAGCGAGGTGATAAACCCGATAACAAGCCCCACCGACAGCTCACAGACAACAGCAAACGCCAGCGCGTAGAGATTCCCATAGGGGTATTCGGCGGGCGGCGGGAATAGGTTTATCAAAATAAAGCCCATCAGCAGGGAGAAACCGATCTTGGCGGCGTTCGGAATCTGCGGACGGGCAAGGAGTGGTGTGAAGGTAAAGAGCGCCGCCACACGGGTGACGATCAGCAGCAGGTGGACGATCCAAGGGACCAAGACATCGGTATTCATCGGTTAAGCGCCGCCCATCAAGAGGAAGACCCGCTGGGTGAACTCGGTCAGCCGGGTCAGCATCCAAGGCCCAAAGATGATCAAGGCGAGGAAGACCGACAGGATCTTGACGACAAAGACGATCGTCTGCTCATTGATTTGTGTCGTCGCCTGCAAGATCGAGATGATCAGTCCCGCAACCAAACCGATCACCAGCATCGGCGCGGACACGACTAGGATCGTTAACACGGCGTCGGTCACGATGGAGGCCACTTCGGTCTGCGTCATTCTAAGAACCTCCCGTAAAGGATCGGATCAGGTTCAAAACCACGTTGTCCCAGCCATTCGCCAGCACAAAGATCATCAGTTTAAACGGCATCGAAATCATCGCGGGCGGTAACATCATCATACCCATCGACATCAGCGCCGAGGCGACAATCATATCAATCACGATGAAGGGTATGTAGATGAAGAACCCCATCCAAAGCCCCGTCTTCAGCTCGCTCGTGATAAACGCCGGAATCAGCACATAGGTGGGCACATCGCCGAGGTCTTCCGGCGGAGTGTTGTTCAATCCGGCAAGCCCCATGAAAACGCCGAGGTCGCTCACATGCCCCTGTCCCCGGATCTGGGTAAACATAAACTCCCGGAGAGGCTCCACCGCCGCTGTATAAAACTCCTCAAGCGTCATCTCGCTTTCCTCCTGCTGGTAGGGAACCCACGCCTCGTCATAGATTTGGGTCAGGGTGCCGTGCATCGAGAAGTAGGTGAGGAAGAGCGCCAAGCCGATGATGATCTGGTTCGGGGGCATATTCTGGGTGCCCATTGCGTTTCGGGTGAATGACAACACGATGACGATCCGGGTAAACGAGGTCATCATGATCAGGATGGACGGCACCAATGTGAGGACTGTGAGGAGGAGCATGATCTCCACCGTGGTAGTCGCGCCCTCGGTGTCCTCACCGAGCAGCCCTTGCAGAAAACTAAAGGGAAAAGTCTCTTCTGTCGTGTCGGTGCCCGGGTTATCCTCGTCCGCCGCGCCGGGCGCTGCGGGCTCGGCCGGCGGCTCGGGGTCCAGCCCCACCGCCTGTGCCTGCGATGAAAAGAGGACCAGCAGAAGGAACATCAGCGGGAGCAACGTCCCGGCGAATCGCAAAGCCCGCTTCATCCCTTGTCTCCCGTATGGTTTCGGTCGTCCAGACGAGCCTGCCTCTGGGAAACCAAGTCCAGAAGTTGGTCAATCCGCTCGGCACGCTCTTTGTCGCTCCGTCCTTCCGCCCCCAAGCGGTGCGCTTCGGGCCGGGGAGGTGTCTCGTAGCGGGGAGCGGAGAAATCGGCGGGGCGGTCTCGGCGGTCGAAAGCCTCCGGCTGGCTCAGCCGGAGCAGGTTTTCAATCTCGCTTTGATACTTCGCGTGGCGGGGGGGATGTTTTTCCCATATATGAGGGGAACCCGCGTCTCCGGCCTCCTGTTCGGGGGCGGCAACCGGGTTTCTTTCCTCCATACGCCTCAGCAAATCCGCAAACGAAGCGCTTTCGGCTTCGGAAGCACCGGTCAACCCCGACCTCACACTCTTGGTGAACCGGCCGAATAGCCCCTGCGGTTCGCCTTCTTTCTTCTGCGCCGCCATAAAATCTCCGGCGTTCATCTCAAAGAGGAGAGTCATACCGTCCCGCCCAGTGCCAATGACAACCAGCCGCAAGCCGACCTGTAGGAGGAGGATGGAGGTCTCCTTTCCGAGCATCACCCGTTCGATCACCTTCATGTGCTTTCCGGCAAAAACCGACCCCTTGGCAATTCGTTTGGACAGAAAGTAAAAAGCGCCCAAGATCACAATGAAGACCACGATGCCTAGCACAAGACCCCAAACCGATCCCGGGTCGTTCATCAGCAGCAAGATGGATGTCAACCCAGTACCTTTCGTACGGCCTCGCATACGCGGTCGGCCTGAAATGGCTTTACTATAAAGTCCTTTGCGCCCGCCTGAATCGCCTCGATAACCATCGCCTGCTGACCCATTGCGGAGCACATGACCACTTTGGCGTCCTTATTGAGCGCCTTGATTCCCTTGAGCGCGTCAATCCCGTTCATCTCAGGCATGGTGATGTCCATAATGACAAGGTCGGGTCTCAGCTCGTTATACCGCTCTATGGCAACCTTGCCGTTTTCCGCCTCGCCGACGACCTCAAAGCCGTTCTTGGTCAGAACGTCTTTAATCATCATTCGCATGAACGCGGCGTCGTCCACGATGAGAATTTTACCGGCCATACAATGCCACCTCCGTTAGAATAAAGGTTACTTCGCTGGGTTGATACGCTTTGACGGACTGACGATCTCGGTGATACGGCACCCGTAGTTGTCGTCGATGATCACCACCTCGCCCTGCGCGATCAGCTTCCCGTTGACGATGACGTCCACAAGCTCACCCGCCATTTTGTCGAGGACTACGATGGTACCGACATTGAAGTCGAGGATTTCTTTGATGTACTTCCGGCTCTTGCCCAGTTCCACCGAAACCGAGAGGGGAACATCCAACAGAATATCCATATTCTCGCCCATCCCGGCGCTCGCCATCGGATCTCCGAAGTTCGCGAAGGTTGCGGGGCGCACATCCACCGGCTGCTGCTGTTGAACCGGCTGGGCCGGATAGGGCGGCGGGTAGCCGCCGTAGGGCTGCGGCGGATAGGGGTACGCCGGGTAGCCGTAGGGCGGGGGTTGCTGCATCATCGGCTGCTGGGCTGCGTACGGGTCGGGCATCGGCACTGGCGCAGGCATCGGGGCTTGCTGCTGAACGGGACCCGGGGGCGGAGTCTGTACGGGCGGCGGAGCCGGTTTGGACGCGGGCGCCGGTTCGGGGTCTCCGCCCATCCCCATCACCTTCGCGACCATCGACTTTGCGAAATCCACCGGCATGACCTGCATAATTTCGGAGTTAATCAAGCCTTCCACGACCATATCGAAGCCAATCCGGACGACGGGACGGTCGATGTCGTCAAACGGGTATCCCAATCCGCCTTCCAACACCACCTGCGTCGCCTTCGGGGGAGAGATGTCAATCGGCATCGAGAGCATCTGCGCGAGGGAGGTACTGGAGGAGCCGACCAATTGGTTCATGACCTCCGCGATGCAGGAGAGGTGCATGTCGTTCAGCTCGCCCGCTACGTTGGTGCCGTCCCCGCCCAGCATCAAGTCGGTAATGATCTTTACGTCATTCTCGTGGAGGAAGAGGCAGTTTGTCCCCTGCAAACCGACAGTGTACTGCACCTCGACCGAAACAAAGGGCATCGGGTACTGACGCGCCATCTCCCCCATATTGGTGACGCTGACCCGGGGCGTTGTGATATCAACCTTGTTGTTCAGCAACGAAAAGAGGGTGGTGGCGGCGGTCCCCATGCTGATGTTCCCGATTTCACCCAGCGCGTCGGCTTCCGATGGGGTGAGGACGCCGGTGAAGTCCTGTTTGCTCAGCGCTACCGGCGCGGATTCGGCGGAGGGCGCACCCACCTCGGCGAGCAACGCGTCAAGCTCGGCTTGACTCATCATGCCGCCGGAGTTCGTATCGGACGCCGCGGCGTTGTCGATAACGCTCAGTTCGCCTTGCAGCAAGGCGTTGATTTCGTCTTGCGATAAGCCGTTACTCATTGTTCGCGTCCTCCTTCTGAATGATTTCCGTTATCTTGGCGGCATACCTCCGGTCTTTCATGCCGACCTCCACCCTGAACTTCGGCAGATGCCCCACCCGGAGGGTGAGCGGATCGCTTACCGCATGGTTCAGACTGATCACATCCCCCGTCTGCAGGTTCAGGATGTCGCGCACCGAGGTCTGCGTCTCGTTGAAGTAGGCGGATACCTCCAAAGGCGTTTGCTCAATCCGCTTCTGTATGTCCTCGTGCATCGGGAAAAGCTGCCTGCTGTCGCTGTTCTGGTAGAGGAACTTTGTGGTGAGCTGCTGGCTGATCGGTTCCAACGCCAGATGGGGAAGGCAGATGTTAAACGTTCCGGCGGCTTCGTCGACCTTCACACTGATGGAAATGATGGCGACCGTTTCGTTCATCGCGACAATCTGGGCGAACTGTGGGCTGGTTTCCAGCCGGTCGAGGTAGGTGGTGATCCCGACCACCTTCTCCCACGATTCGCCGAAGAGCGGCAGGAACTGACGCATGATGCGCTCCAGCAGAACCTGTTCGATTTCGGTAAATCCGCGCGAGACGCTCTCTTTATCGGGTTTCCCGCCAAGCAGCCGGGATATGATCGCGTAGGACAGGTCGGGGGAAACCTCCAACAGCACCGATCCGGTCATCGGAGGCATCCGTACCACCGCGAGGATCAACGGAGAGGGAAGCGCGTTGACGAATTCCGCGTATTTCGTTTCTTCCACCGACATGACCTCGGCGGAGCACATCGCGCGGAGCGTCCCCGAGAGGTAGGAGGCAAACAGGCGGGCAAAGTTGTCGTAAACGATGCGGAGTGTCCGGATGTGTTCCTTGTTAAAACGGTTTGCCGTGCGGAAGTCATATTCACGGATCTGGTTCGCCCCGTCGTCCAACGGCTGTGAATCTATCCCGTCCGATTCGATGGCGTTGAGAAGCGCGTCAATCTCAGCTTGTGACAGAACACCGGCCATTTGCTCCCACCTTCCGCTAATGAATTGCCCTTCTTTACCCCTTGCCGCTGTCTGTGTTTATTGTCTGATCGGCGTATACTCGGTGAAGTACGCCGCCATAACCGACTCGGTGTTGAGCGCTTCGTTCACCAGTGTGACCAGATCGGTGAGGATCGCGTCTTTCACGGACGTCTGCCGCACCTCATCCTTTGTCCGGGCGCTGATCAGGTCAACGACATGGTCCCGAAGCCGGTTCTGACGTTCGGTAAGAACGGGGAGCAGTTTCGCGTCGTTTACCTCCAGCATGACGGCGCATTTGACATACTGCCGGTCATCGTCGCTCACATTGATGATAAAGCCCTCGGTGAAGTTGAACTCTACGTTCTTCTCGCCCGGGTACTTTTCCGCCGTATCGCCGCAGGAGACAAGGAGAGGCAGCATCAGCGCCGCCGTTATGATCAAAGAAGCCATCTTCTTACCCATTGGTTCCCTCTCCCTCCGTATTGGCAGGCTCATATAAATTCCCCTCGGCGTCCCGCTGCGCGTTACGGTACAGCACAAACTCCACCCGGCGGTTCTTTTGGTAAATATCCTGCTGCTCGGAGGCGCTCAGTCCCGGCTCGTCGCCGAAGAGTCCGTCCACCGGGTGCGCCGAGCCTACGCCGGAAGATTTGAGCAGCGTTCCGGGGATCTCCGGGAACACATCCCATATATACCGCACAACCGCACTGGCACGCCCCGCCGACAACCCTAAATTGTCGATGAATTTCCCGGCTTGTTGGGGACTGCTGAACGGACGGATATCGGCGTGCCCCAGAATCTCGACCTCAGAGAAGTGGTTGTTGCGGACGCCTTCGAGGATATAGTTCCGAACCAAGTCATCGAGAATCGGAAAAAACTCGTCCCGAAGCTTGTCGCTCGCCGTTTCAAACATGATGTCGCTGTCATACCGCAACACAATCTTCAGCTCATCCGGCACCACCGTGATGATCTGCCTCTCCGGACCTTCCCCGGACCCTCCCAGCAGGAGATTGTCCTCCGCCGCTTGGTTAATGATTTGGTTGACGATATTCAGCCACTCGTCGTCGGTCAGTTCTTCGGTCGGATTGGTAAACGCGTCTTCGAACGCGTCTTCGAACGCGTCTTCGGGGAGCTCCGGGGGATCGTCCAGCCCGGTGTTCCCCAGCGGGGTCCCCGAGGTATCCAGCACATCGAAGATTTTATCCGAACCGTTCAGCGCCATCACGAGGTTCTTCCACTTGTCAACGTCCACGCTGCTCATGGAATAGAGCAACACGAAGAAGGTCAATACCAACGTAACCATATCGCCGTAGGTCGCGAGCCATGCCGGGCACCCGGCTGCCTGCGGCTCTTCTTTCTTCTCCCTGGCCATGTTCGGCTCCCCCTTTCAATCAACAGTCAAGGCCTCGCTTCGGATTATTCCGAAGGGGGCAGTTCGTCGTCTTCTTTCTTGGGCTGTTCCTTCGCGGCGCGAGGCAGGAAAGAATATAGCTTCTCCTCGATAATACGGGGGTTCTCCCCCGCTTGGATCGAAAGCAGCCCTTCCAGAAGGATCTCTTTATACAGCATTTCATTGCCTGAGGAAACCTTAAGCTTCGCCGCGATCGGAATACAGATGGTGTTCGCGATAATCGAACCGTAGAAGGTCGTCACTAACGCCGCCGCCATACCGCTTCCCAGCGCGCTCGGGTCGCTGAGATTCCCAAGCATGATGATCAGGCCGATCAGCGTGCCGAGCATACCGTACGCCGGTCCGAGCGCGCCAATCAGCTCGACCATCCCGACGCCCTTCTGGTGGCGGCTCTCAATCGCGCCTAGCTCCGCCTCCATGATGTTCTTTACAAGCTCAGGGTCGGTGCCGTCGACCACCAGCATGACGCCCTTCTTCAAAAAATCTTCCTCAAGCTCGTTGACCTTCTCCTCCAGCGCCAGCATTCCTTCCTTACGGGCGATGTTCGCGAGGGTGACGATGGTGTTGATTCCGCCGATCGGGTCGAAAACATGCTGTTTGAAAGCATTGCCCATGATCTTGGGCAGCTGCATAAAGTCGCTTATGGTGTAGGAGGAGAGAATCCCGGCCAGTGTGCCGCCGATGGTGATCATAACCGAAGACTCGTCTACGAATGCGGGCAGTGCGCCGCCGCCCCAGAAGATACCGATGATCATAAATACGAACGCGAGGACAATGCCCAGTATCGTGGTGATATCCATATTTCCCTCCACAAAAGGTGAAATGTGGTTGCGCTTTTCAGCTAAACCCAGCGGCGCGCCGCTATAGGTCTTGTTTACTAAGGACCGGAAGCTTAATAAAAATTTCGGTACGGTATTGGATGATCCTTTCGATGATCGTCTCGGCCTTCTCCCGGGCAACCAGTTTCTTTCCGTCGGAGAGGGTGATGACCGTATCGGGCGTTTCCTCCAAAAACTGTATCAAATCAGGGTTTATGTAAAACTCTTTCCCGTTTAGGCGCGTCACCATAACCATGAGGCGGACCTCCGTAATCCAAACATATAACCGTGCTCTGTATTATACCACTCTGAACGCCAAAGAGCAACACATTTTTTCTACATTACCACCGTTTGCCGGAAAAACAAACGATTCAGCGGACAAACCCCGCATTGCGGCGGGGTTTGTCCGTATGGTTGCTGCGGCAATATTCAGAAATTACCGTTTCAGGTTGACGAGTTCTTCCAGCAGTGTGTCCGAGACGGTGATCACGCGGGAGTTGGATTGGTAACCGCGCTGCGTGGTGATCATCGAGGTAAACTCGTTCGCGAGGTCTACGTTGCTCATTTCCAAACCGCCGACCTTGAGAGCGCCGTTGGGTCCAATCCCCGGGAAGAGGAGGTCGGCTTCGCCGGAGTTCAGGGACTGCTGATACAAGTTGTCGCCGACTTTGTCGAGACCGCCCGGATTCATGAAGGTCGCCGTGATGACAACGCCGATGTCAACCGCCATGTTGTCCTCATTGAGTCCCTTGATGATCCCCGCCTCGTCGATTGAGATCTGGCGGTAGTTGGTCGGAACCACAATCCGTCCGGCAAACCCTCCGTCGCCTTGGTTGAAGTTGCTGTTCCCCTCTTCGTCGGTGGGGGAGCCGGGGTAATAGATATATTGCCCCTCAATCTCTCCCTCTTCCCGCATCCCCTGTTCATCCAGATAGTTGATGAACGCGGTGGGGTCGCCCGGCTCGGCCGACAGCTGCGCCTCCGCGCCTTCCCCCCACGCGATGCGGCTTTCTTCGTCGTCCAGCGCGAGTCTGCCCGCCTGCGCGCCCTCCTCGGGGAAATCTTCAACGTTCAGGAACATCTTGCCCATAACGTAATGCCCGCTGGCGTCGATTAAGTAGCCGAAGCTGTCGAGGTAAAGGTTTCCGGCGCGAGTGTAGTACACGTTGGTGCCGTCGGTGACGGTGTAAAAGCCCTCGTCGATGATCATGGTGTCGAGTGCGCGGTCAGTCGTCTGGAACGCGCCCGGAGAGTGGATGTTGTCGATCGTCGAGCTAAGGGTTCCAAGACCGATCTGACGAGCGTTCATGCCGCCGAGGGTTCCGGCATTGTTGGGCCCGGTGGCGTAGGTCAGCGTCTGGCTGAACATATCCGCGAAGGTCGCGCGCCCCGCTTTGAACCCATAGGTATTGACGTTCGCGATATTGTTGCCGATGACATCCATCTTCAACTGGTGGCCTTTCAGCCCGGCGACGCCGGAGTACATAGAACGGATCATACTTTATTTACCTCCAAATAGTAATAGTCGGTGTTGGTTCTTAGACTTCGGCGTCTGCCGGGGGATTGGTATCGGTTGGCTGAGCCGGAAGAGCCGGGGGTTCGCCCAGCGCCGCGCCGTCCTCCGCGACGGCGATAACTTGGTGGATAGAGACGTTCTGCCCGTTAAGGGTGATATAGATCACGTCTTCCTCGGTCTGCCAACGGTCGACCTTACCCTCGATATAGTTTGGCTGCGTCGCTGTGCCGACGTTTGCGCGTACATATTTGCCGACCATCGAGGTTGCCGCGAGGATCCCTTCGGAGTTGCCGGCAATGATCGATTTGTCAAAGACCTGCAAAATGTCCTCCACATTGACCCTCTGTTCCCCGACGAGGACATACGGCTTTCCGGCTTCGATCCCCGCACCGTCCACCGTGCCGATGACATCGGTAGTTTCGCCGGTTTCGGCATTCCGGATCAGTCCGACGATCCCCTTGCCGATCATGGAGTACGCTTGGCTCTGCATCATCGAAACGCCCATTGCGTTGATGCTCTCCATCGTCGCGAACTGTGTCATTTGGGAGATCATTTCCACATTTTCAATCGGGGCGGTCGGGTCTTGGTTCTTTAGCTGCGCGATCAGCAACGCCATGAACTCATCCTTACCCAGTGACTTGTTGGCGGCTTTTGCCGCCGGAGGCGCGTACTGTTCGGTAATTGAAAGCGCTGACCCCACGGTTCCGGCATCCATCTTTTTTCCTCCTTCTTAAGCCCGGTAATCAAACGCTGTGTCTGTACTGGCTACCCGTCCGGTCTCATATGCCGCCGTGACGGTTTCTGTCTCTTCGGCGGCCACCGCCGCGAGGGATTGGATCCGGACCGGTTTATGTCCCTGACGCGCTTGCCGCGCTTCGTCCTGCCGCTGATACTGCCGGTCGGAGAAGCCGAAGTGGAGCTTGCTTTCGGTGATCTCCACATCCTTCATATTGATGCCCGCCTGCCGAAGTGTATCCCGTAGTTCCGCAATGTTTTCGTTAAGGAGGGAACGCACCGCGCCGTTGTCGCTTTTCAGCTTTGCCGTGATGCCGCCGCCGCTCGACTCCAAAAGAATTTCGATCTTGCCCAGAAATTTCGGGTGCAGCTCCATCTGCAGGACGGTGGATTCGCGCGGCTGTTGGGAGTACTGGACGATCTGTGCGATGATCTCCTTTGCCAAAACCTGCCGTGCCGGCACGGGACTGCTTGTATCCGCTGCCTGTACCGGGGCCGCGCTGCTCTGCGATGTAATCCGCATATCTTCCGACTGGTAGGTGTCCGCAGGTGCCGCCGTCTCCTTTTTGGGACTCGCGGCAGTGTGGGAAATCGCCTCACGCGCGCGGTTTCTTCTGGCTTGAACTGTCGGTTCGACGGTCGTTAACGTCTCGATCGTTGATTTCCGCTCAAGCCGGACCGTCTTGTCGGCCTGGTCCGAAAGTTCGGTTTTGCCCTCTTCGGGCTCCGCTGTTCCCGTCGCCGGTTCGGTTTGCTTTACCTGCGCCTCCGGCTGCCCGGGGAAGATTTGCGTATCCTTTGCCGCCGGCCCCACCTCGGACACCGTTTCGGACTCTGCGGCTGTGATCGTCTCTGCGGTTTGGTTCTGTATCAGTGTCTGTTCCGTATCTGCTACGGTTGCCTGCGCCGCCAGTGTTGTCTGTGTTTGTGGCGGTTCCGGAGGCTGGTTCTGTTCAACCGGCAAAGTCATGACTTCCGCCGTGGTTGTCCGCACCTCTAGCGCCGACTGTACCTGCGCAACGGGTTGGGTTTCCGGGCTTTGGGCGGCCTTCCTCGTCGGCGCCGTCCAGCGCATTGTCCCGGCGACTGCCCGTGCCACCACGTTTGCGTAAGAGAGAAGCGGTTTGTCCGGGTGAGAGGTTTTGCTTACTTCAACCGCTGCGGCTTCCTCGGGAGAAACCGTGATGCCAGCCTCCGGGACAGGAGCCGCGCTTTCGGTATTGACCGCTTCGGCAATTGGACTGCCAACCGTGTGAACCGTTCGAACCGCCTGAATATTCGGCTCGGCGTTCTCCACTACCTGCCGCTCCGCCGGAGTTCCCGTTACAACCGGGTTGCTTGGATGCGTGTCTATCGGTGTGCCCGCTTGTACCCTTACAGGCGCTTCCGCTATTGCCAGTACGGGAGGTGTTTCCGTTTGCGTGACAATAGGTGCTTTGGATTGTGCCGTACCAAAAACGTCAGAATTTTCCTTTACGGGGACTTCCGGTTGCGCCATGACGGGGACAATCTGTGCCGCCTGTTCCGCCGAGGTATTGACCGGACGAACTGAGCTGACCGGGGTTTTTAAGATTTCCGCCGGATTTTTCATCATCGTGGCTTTATCTTCCGGTTTCTCCGGCATGATAAACAGTGTTTGCTCGGAAGAGGGGACTTTGGTTACCTCCGCTACGGGTTTGCTGAGGTCCCATTCGATCAGCCCGTGTGTTCCGCTGATAACCGCTTCACCTTCCTCTGCGGGACCTTGGGGTTCGGGGGTTCCCCAAAGCATTTGTAAGGCTGCGAGTTCGGGCGGCAGACCTTGATCCCCTTGGAGTTTCAGGCTCTCGATCAAATCTTCAAGCTGCTTGGCCAGACTCCCGGTCTTCTCCTCGCGGGTATCCGAATTGCGGCGAGTCTCCTCACGTTTCGTATCGACGATATGGTGTGCCGCGATAAATTGATCGGCTACTTGGTGGTACGCGACCTGAGGGTCAAGCTCTTGATGCTCGGCTGCGGTGTGCTCCGTGTACGCCGCGTTTTGCTGTATATACTGCGTCAGAGCGCGCAAAAAATCGCCGTTCTCCTCTTCTCCTGTCAACAGGGCCACCAGCGACATCAGGTCCTCCTGACCTTCCGAAGCCGAAGGGATTACGACGGTTTTGACATCCTTGTCTATTGGGATTGCCGGTTGGTTACCGCTCCATCGCGGGTCTATCCAAAAGCTTACGTTCTGCGCCGTGTTGCTTGACGCCGCCGTTGGGACGACCTGCGATTCGCCCGCGCTGATCAGCGCGTTTATAAGGTCCATGAATCCTTCAGGTGTTTGCCCCCAGATCCCCGGTCCATCCCGTCCTTGGGGAACCGTTACAACATGGGACAGGGCGCCGACATTGCTCATCCACCCGCCTCCTTTCACGCCTCATGTGGGCTTTGCGGACTGTGCGAAAATTCCGCATGATTGTTATATCGTACGGCTCCGGATAACCTTTAATCTTTTTTTGCGTTAAAAAAGAAAAACGGCTTCTGCACTATTCCTTTTTGACAGGCACAGGACGCCTGCGCGGGCGTCCTGTGGGGTAAGTTCGCCCACATGAGGTTCCATCGGATCAATCGAAATCGAGCAGGGACTTCGGCTCGACGCCAAGAGCACGGGCTATGCGGTATAGAACGACAAGGCTTACGGAGTATACCGATGTGCTCTCCAGATGTGAAATTGTCGAATCGGCCAGTCCGCTCCGTTCCGCCAGCTCCGCTTGCGATAGCCCCATCTTCGTCCTCATGAATTGCACACGATACCCAATATTTCGCAAAAACGCGCACTCCCCTGATGACAGATTTTCCGAATGAATAGGTATTTGAACCACCCCCCATAAAATATTACCATTCTAGGGGTTGCATTCCCATGCGACTATGTGGTATCATAATGCAGCATAGCGCAAGTATTTTAGAGATAGCAAATAAATGGGGGCATGGATGTGGGGACATGCGGAAAATCCATCAGTATCCACTATAAACAGAAAGTAGAATTCCCAGGTGATATCGTTGTCTGCGACACAGAACAATTGAAAAAAGTATTGCATCATGCCTATCAAAAATTCAAGATTCTAGAAGACACGCTTCATCTGTACAGGACCGCTAAAGGGATGATCGGATACGCGCAGTATACCAGCAGCCCGAAGGCGCTTTTCAGAAAAAAGAACCCGGAGGACTTCGGGATCAACACCCTTGATATAAAGGTCTTTACGGATACCTATCATGCGGGACATCTCCGGCCTACCCCGGGCGCAGTTCCCAGCCGCGCCGGCAACCGCAGAGTCCGCATAACAAAAGGTGATCCCTGTCAATCAGAGGAAGCCGCGCCGGAAAAGCGCGGCTTCCTCTTTTAGCCGTGATGTTTGGAAAATTCCCAAATCCGCCGCAGCATCGGGACTTTGCGGAGAAGAGGGATGC
>JAISVO010000019.1 GCA_031271525.1 Oscillospiraceae bacterium | reverse complement strand
AGGCAGGTTTTGACCAACGCCGTCTCCCGGAGCAGTGTATTGCCCTCCAGAATCGCGCCTTTCGGATCGTCCGTTTCGCCGATGAGCAGACCCGCTTGATGGCGTTCCGCGATCCTGCGGGCCGTCTGCGGGAAATTGTGCAGACTTTCCGGCGGCAGGAAGAAGAGCGCCGGAAGGTTTTCCGATTCAATATAGTCGAGCAGAGGAGCGGTGGCGTCGTTCGGCGCGCCGTCGAAGGTGAGGTAGACCGACACCGAAAGGAGTTCGGGCGGCGGCGGTGGGGTCGGCGACGGGACCGGCGTCGGCGAGGGGGAGACGGGTATGGGCGATGCCGCCGGGGTTACGCCGGGATTGGGCGAGACGTAAGGCGACGGGACCGGCGACGGTATGCTAACCGCGAAGTAATCGTCGTAAACCGGCTGTATCCGCGTTTTGCCGTACCCCAGAACGAAGGTGGCGTCGTCATAGGGCGGGTTGACAAATACCCGCACCATCGTGCCCCAGTCGGTTTCGTATCCGCCGTAGTAGTACAGCCCGAATACGTCGCTGATCAGCTCAAGGGGCACATACCACTCGTTCGCGAACTGTGTAAACCGCTGGATAGGTGCCGTATACCGTTCCTCGCCGCTGAAGGCGGTGCCCTGCCCCACCTCGAAGGTCAGCTGGATCCCCTCGCCGTCGTAGACGGTGAGACGCCGGTCCTTCGCCGACCACTGGGAGTGCAGGTTCAGCCCGTTATCCGGGTCGGTGAGAGGACTGAGGGGCGCCATCATCCAGCCGTCCCGCGTCACGGGGACATTGGGCGGTCCCGCCGGCCCGAAGGAGATGACATTGTTGTTGACCACCAAGAAGGTCAAATCCTCCTCAGCGTTCGCTCCAAGCGGCGCGGCAAGGAGAGCCGCGATCAACAACACGGCAACCGCGAAAAACGCGGCCTTTTTCATACCTTCACCCCCAACGCGGAAATCTCCGAAACCGTAAAGGCTTCGGAGACGGTTGTCTGGCGCGCCGTGGAGAATTCGAATCCCCGACCTTCTGGTCCGTAGCCAGACGCTCTATCCAGCTGAGCTAACGGCGCCCGTGCGTGAGTTTTAGTATACACAACATCCGCCGTTTTGTCAAGGGCGGATTTATATGGGATTTAAGCGCCCCCGAGTGTGACGGCATCCGAGCCGCCTTGACACCGCGCCTCGCGGCGCGGTATAATGGAGTCTACGGAGGGGTTCGCTATATGCAAAGAAAACCGTCATGGCTCAGGGTCGAATACAGCGCCGCCGAGGCGCGGAAAACGCAGGACATCCTCGAAAAGCTCCGCCTGAACACCGTCTGCAACGCCGCGGACTGCCCCAATCTTTCGGAATGCTTCCGAAAGGGCACTGCGACATTTATGATTATGGGCAGCCAATGCACCCGCAACTGCCGCTTCTGCAAGGTCACACACGGCGAACCTTCGCCGCTTGACCCCGACGAGCCGGCCCGGGTGGCGGAAGCTGTCGCGGCGCTGAAGCTCAGCCACGCGGTGGTCACGAGCGTCACCCGGGACGATCTGCCGGACGGCGGCGCGGCCCACTTCGCGAAGGTGATCGAAGAGGTGCGGAAGACGTCGCCCGACGCCACCGTCGAGGTGCTGATCCCCGATATGAAGGGGGATACGGCGAGCCTCGACATTGTCCTCCGGGCGAAACCGGACGTCCTCAACCATAATATCGAAACGGTGCCGTCCCTCTACAGCCGGATCCGTCCCGAAGCCGATTACCGCCGCTCCCTCTTCGTCTTGGAATACTGCGCCGGAAAAGGGGCTTTGACCAAGACCGGGATGATGGTGGGCCTCGGCGAGACGGAGGAGGAGGTTTTCCGCACGATGGAAGACATCCTCGCGGTTGGGTGCGGCCTCCTCACCGTCGGGCAGTACCTCCGGCCGAGCAAGCAGCACCCGGAGGTCGTCGAGTATGTCACCCCCGAACAGTTCGAGCGGTATCGGATCATGGGGGAGCAAAAAGGGTTCCGCTATGTGGCCAGCGCGCCGCTGGTACGCTCCTCCTATCGGGCGGGTGAAGCCCTCGGGCGGCTGTAGCGGTATGGTGTATGTCGAGAGCCGTTCCGACAGCCCGTTTATTAACTTCGCGCTGGAGTATTACCTATTGCACGAGCGCCCTTTTCCCGGGGAAACCGTCTTCCTGTTCTGGCGGACAAGCCCCACCGTCATGGTCGGGCGTTACCAAAACACCTATCAGGAGGTCAACCTCCCGTACGTCAGGGAGCGCGGCATCCGTGTCGTACGCCGTCTCAGCGGCGGCGGCGCGATCTACACCGATATGGGTTCGTGGCAGTTCAGTTTCATCGCGCCGAAGGACTCCTCCGAGGTGTCGCTGGCGCGGTTTGCCGAGCCGGTTGCGGCGGCGCTGCGCGGGCTGGGGTTGGATGTCAGCCTCAGCGGGCGGAACGACTTGGTCATCGACGGGAGGAAGTTCTCGGGCAACGCGCAGCACCTGACGCGGGACCGCGTGCTGCACCACGGCTCGATCCTGTTTGACACCGACATCGGGGAGATGGTGCGCTCCACCACGCCGGACGACCTGAAAATCTCCGCCAAGGGGATCAAGTCGGTGCGGGAGCGGGTGACCAACCTCGCGCCCTACCTCAATATCGGACCGGAGGAGTTCAGGGACTTGATGATCTCCGGCGTTACGGGGGGCGCCGCCGATCTGGTTACGCTAACCCCCGAAGAGACCGAACGGCTCGGCGTCATTGCCAACGAGAGGTTTGACAACTGGCAGGCGGTCTACGGCGACTCGCCGAAGGGGAGTATCATCCGCAGAAAGCGCTTTCCGGGCGGCGGGATCGAAACCCATCTGGAGGTCGTCAACGGGAGGATCGCGGAAATCCGTCTCTACGGAGATTTCTTCGGCACCGCCGACCTCCCGGCCCTCTGCGAATCGCTGCGCGGCTGCGAGTTCCGAGAGGACGCCGTGAGGAGCCGCTTGGAAGGGGTTCCGCTGGGGCTGCGCGACATCACGGCGGACGATCTTGCGAGCGTGATCCTTCCGTAGTGCCGCGAGTTTTTTACATACCCGAAACAAAAGGAAGGAGCGTGACCTATGAACAATCCGAAAATCGGCATCCGTCCCACCATTGACGGACGGCGCGGCGGCATCCGTGAATCGCTGGAAGACCAGACAATGGGTATGGCGCAAGCCGCCGCGAAGCTGATCAGCGACAACCTGAAGTACGCCGACGGAACCCCGGTGCAGTGCGTCATCGCCGATACCACGATCGGCGGCGGCGCGGAAGCGGGAGCCTGCGCCGAAAAATTTTCTAAAGAAAACGTGATCGGCACCCTGACCGTCACCCCCTGCTGGTGCTACGGCAGCGAGACGATGGACCTCTCCTCCGGCACGGTCAAGGCTGTCTGGGGCTTTAACGGGACCGAACGCCCCGGCGCGGTATACCTCGCCGCCGTGCTGGCAGCCCACGCGCAGCGGGGGCTTCCGGCGTTCGGCATCTATGGGCGGGACGTGCGGGACATCGGCGACGCCGGCATCCCGGACGACGTGCGGGAGAAGATTCTGCGCTTTGCCAGAGCCGCGATAGCGGTGGGCCAGATGAAGGACAAAGCGTATGTCGGCGTCGGCTCGGTGTCGATGGGGATCGCCGGTTCCTTCTGCGACCCGGCGTTCTTCCAGAAGTATCTCGGCATCCGCGCCGAGTGGGTGGACATGACCGAGATCCTCCGCCGGGTGGAACTGGGTATCTTCGATCATGGGGAATATCAAAAGGCCCTCGCATGGACGAAGGCCAACTGCAAAGAGGGCTTTGACATCAACGAGGAGAGCCGCCGCTTTACACCGGAGCAGAAGGCGGAGCAGTGGGAGTTCGTCGTCAAGATGACGTTGATCCTGAAGGACATCCTGTTGGGTAACCCCAAGCTTGCCGAGATGGGGTTTGCCGAGGAAGCGGCGGGGCGGAACGCCATCGCCGGCGGGTTCCAAGGGCAGCGCCAGTGGACCGACTACAAGCCGAACGGCGACTTTTCCGAGGCGATTCTCACCTCCACCTTCGACTGGAACGGCAAGAAACGCCCGACCATCCTCGCCACCGAGAACGACGGTTTGAACGGCGTTTCGATGCTGTTCACCCATTTGCTGGACGGCGGCGCGTCCGTCTTTGCCGACGTGCGCACCTACTGGAGCCCGGACGCCGTCGAGAGGGTCGCTGGGTGGAAGCCGGACGGCAAGGCTGAGAATGGGTTCATCCACCTGATCAACTCCGGCGCTGCGGCTTTGGACGGGAGCGGCGGCGCGAAGGGCGGCGACGGCGGAAGCGTGATGAAGCCTTGGTGGGAGATGACCGACGCCGACATCGCCGGATGCCTCGCAAAAACCCAGTGGTGCCCGGGCAACAACGGTTACTTCCGGGGCGGCGGGTTCTCGTCCAAGTTTGAGACGGAGGGCGAGATGCCGGTGACGATGCTGCGGGTCAACCTCGTCGCGGGTCTCGGCCCGGTGATGCAGATTGCCGAGGGCTACACTGTCGATTTGCCGGCGGAGGTCAACCATACGCTCCTGTACCGCACCGACCCGGCTTGGCCCTCCACATGGTTCGCGCCGATCCTGACCGGCGAAGGCGCGTTCACCGATGTGTACAGCGTGATGGCGAACTGGGGCGCAAACCACGGCGCGTTCTGCTACGGGCACCGGGGAGCCGACCTGATCACCCTCTGCGCGATGCTCCGCATCCCGGTGTCCCTGCACAATGTGCCCGACGAGAAGATCTTCCGGCCCCACGCTTGGTCCGCGTTCGGTACGGCGGAGAAGGAGGCCGCCGATTACCGCGCCTGCGCGGCGTACGGCCCGCTCTACCGGTAAACGTCCGGATACAGTTTGTCAATCATTATTTATTGCATTACAATAAATAATGATTGACAAAAGCGTTTGCCTCTGATATACTGCCAGCATGAATCCCCAAAAGGAGCGTGTTGGCAAATGACCTCCAAGACACTGTCTATCCTCCTTCGCGCGGCAGCCGTCGCCGTCGCACTCTCGGGGCTTGCGATCTGCGCCCTCTTTCTGCCGCCGCTGGTTGCGGACACAGCCGGCGAAGCCTATGGGCTGTCCGCCGGCTGGTGCTGGTTGATTTTCCTCTGGGTTTCCGCCCTCCCGTGTTTCGTCATCCTCGTCTATATTTGGATGACCTCCTCCGCCGTCGGGGCCGAGGAGGTCTTTACCCTGCGGGTCGCGCGGTGGGTGAGGAACTCCGCCCTCCTCCTCTTTATCGACGTGGGGTTCTTCTTCTTAGGCAACATCGTCCTGTGGCTGATCGGGTGGAACCACCCCTCCGTGCTGATTGCCTCGCTCCTCATCTGCGTCCTCGGCGACGCGCTTGCGGCGGCCGCCGCGGCGCTGTCCCGCTACATCACCAAGGCGGCCGCGCTGCAGGAGGAGGTTGACGGGACGATATGATTGTCATCAATGTGGACGTCATGCTCGCGCGGCGCAAGATGAGCGTGACCGAGCTGACCGAGCGGGTGGGGCTGACGATGGCGAATGTCTCCCTGCTCAAAAACGGAAAGGTAAAGGCGCTGAAACTCTCAACGCTGGACAAAATCTGCAAGGCCCTCAACTGTCAGCCCGGCGACATTTTAGAGTATCGGGAGGCGTCGGACAGTGGACAGTGAACAAGGGAACAACGAGCGGTCAATAGAGTATTCGCTTGCCGAGCGTTTGCTCCTCCCGGCGGCGTTGCTGATCGGGGTGCTGTTCGACCGGTTGGTCGTGGCCCGCTTCATGCATATCGGGCTATTGGCCCCGTCCGCCGCCGCCTTTTGGCTCTGTTGCCTCGCGGTGTTCATCGGCTTTAACCTAAAGCGGCTGTCGCGGGGCCGGGCGCACTGGATCGTGGCGGGCTGCGCCGCCGCGCTCTGTGTTTGGAACTTCCTCTACGACCAGAACGGTGAATTCAAGCTTCTGACCCTTTTGGTCATCCCCGCCGTCCTGATGGCGTACGCGCAGTTTGTCGCCGGAGGGATGCCGCTGAAAGAGGCCGGGCGGCTGACCAAAGCGTGGTTTGCGGGATGGTTCCCGTTTTCCGGACT
>JAISVO010000187.1 GCA_031271525.1 Oscillospiraceae bacterium | reverse complement strand
TGAACATCCAAATGATCTCCACCAGTGAGATCAAGGTATCGGTATTGATCGACCTCGCCGATTCCGACCGCGCCGTGCGGGTGATTCACCAAGAGTTCTTCGGGTAACCGAAAGAGCCGGCGCACTGCCGTTGAAGGAAGGACGGCGCTGCGACGGACGCATGGGAGAAGGATACTTGCGAATTTAGCGAAATGGGAAACCCAGATCGGTATGAGCTTACTGCCGGGGTTCCTTACATGACAGTTCCGCCGCGCATGACGCATCAGCGCGTCAGCTCTGAGTGTTCAGTCTTTTTCTCAAAGCGCACCAGAAGTTTGCGAACCGGTTAAGCCAAGAGTGACAGACTCCGGCACCCCTTTCAATATCAAAGGGGGTGCTTGTCTTTTTCCCCTATTTGCGGTACAATAAGGTGAAACCAAGAGTAGGAGGGGTTCCCCTGATGCTGCGTATCCGCGCCCGGACGACACCGGAGGACGTCCTGAAGCAGCTCTCCAAGGCTTGTCAGCCTTGGGAGAGGGCGGCGACTTACAAGAAAGACGTCTTCCTCCTCAAAGCGAGGGGAAGCCGGCTCTTTCAGGTTCAGTCCGTCAACACGGGTTTCGGTGTTTTTCACCTCGGTACCCGGTTTACCCTCACGAAAAACGGAAGCCGGGGACGCACCCGTCCGCAGCGGGTATTCCGGGGGCGGGTACGGCGAAGCGGGGACAGCACACTGCTCACCGGGCGGTTTGGGATGACCACCGCCGATCGGCTGCTCGTCTACCTGCCGTCCCAGTTCCTGCTGCTGCTGGCGGCGATCCTTTCGTTCACACTCGCGCCGATGTATGCGGCGGTTCTTTGGGGCGCGTGCCTCCTCTGCTCGGCGGTTCTGATAGGCTTCTTCACCGTCCTCGACCGGTCGCTGGGGGCGGAACCGCAGAAGGAAATGACCGAACTGATCAATCAATTGGGAGATAAAGAATGAATATACTCACCGACCTAACCGAATTGGTATCCGCCGTGTTTGAAAAACACGGCTACGGCCCGTCCTACGGCGGCGTCACCGTTTCCAACCGCCCCGACCTCTGCCATTTCCAGTGCAACGGAGCCCTCCCGGCGGCGAAGGTTTTTAAGAAGAACCCGCTCGCAATCGCCGCCGAGGTCGCAGACGACCTCATAAACGACGCCCGATTCGCGTCCGCCGAGGCGGTGCCGCCGGGCTTTATCAACCTCCGCTTATCTGATACCTTTTTAACATCCCTGCTGCAAGGAATGGCGGAGGACGAACGCCTTTTGCTCCCATTGATGAGCCCAAAGACAATCGTAGCGGATTATGGCGGCCCCAATGTCGCGAAGCCGCTCCATGTCGGGCATCTGCGTTCGGCGATCATCGGGGACAGCGTTACCCGCCTGAGCCGATTCTTGGGACATACCGTCGTCAGCGACACCCATCTGGGCGATTGGGGACTGCAAATGGGTCTTATCATCGCCGAGATGGAAGAGCGGGGTCTGGCGGCGGCCGACGTTACGCTGGACGACTTAAACGAGATTTACCCGGCGGCCTCCGCCCGATCCAAGGCGGAGCCGGACTTTGCCGCGAAAGCAGCCGCTCGGACCGCGGCGCTGCAAGGCGGCGACCCGGCTCTCCGCGCCGTGTGGGAAGCGGTGCGTTCCACCTCGGTTAACGACCTCCGGAAAAGCTACGAAGCGCTCGGGGTGTCCTTTGACCTCTGGAAGGGGGAGAGCGACGCGGAGCCGTTTATCCCCCTGACGCTGGGCGGTCTGCGGGATAAGGGCCTTTTGCGGGAGAGCGAAGGCGCGCTTGTTGTGGATGTCGCCCTGCCGGAGGACAAGGAGCCGATGCCGCCGATGATCGTCCAAAAGTCCAACGGCGCTGACTTATACGGCACCACCGATCTGGCGACCCTCCTCCAGCGCAAGCGGGACTTCAACCCGGACGAGGTGTGGTACTTCACCGACAACCGCCAATCCCTGCACTTCAAGCAGGTTTTCCGGTGCGCGAAGCTGACCGGTTTTCTTAGTGAAAACGGCAAAGAGATGACTTGCCATCATTATCCATTCGGTACGGTCAACGGGAAGGACGGAAAACCTTTCAAGACGCGGGACGGCGGGGTGATGCAGCTGTCTGGCCTGATCGATATGGTCGTTTCCAACGCTTTTGAGAAGGCCAGTTCGTCCGAAATCGGTATAAATGAGGCGGAGCTAGGGATGATCGCGCGCCAGCTCGGGATGGCCGCGCTGCGGGTTGGCGACATGCAGAACCACCGCTCGAAGGACTACGTCTTCGATATGGACCGGTTCCTCGCAAGCGAGGGGAAGACAGGCCCCTACCTGCTATACACCGCCGTAAGGATCCGGTCGGTGCTGGCAAAGGCTGGCGAGGCGCCCGGCGGAACCCTTCTGCCGCCGGCGACCGACACAGAGCGCGACCTGATGCTGATCCTCACGATGGTCAGCGACGCGCTCCTCCGCGCCTACGCCGACAAAGCCCCAAGCGCTATTTGTGATATCCTGTTTGAGCTGGCCGGGCGGTTCAACCGCTTCTACTTCGAGCACAAGATCTTGTCGCATCCGGACAGGAACCGCCGCGCCTCATGGCTGTCACTGCTGGCGCTGACCGACCGGTTCTTAGCCACTCTGCTGGGTCTGCTGGGGGTGGAAATCCCCAAGCATATGTAGGAGGGCGCTGTATGACGGCGACATTTGCGTGGTTTGGCTATGAGCTTCCGAAGGAGGATCGGTTCCGCCTGATCAAAGCTGCCGGCTTTGACGGGATTTCGCTCTGGTGGGCCGACGATTTCGGGGATGGAACATACCGCGATAACCCCGGACTTGCGCGGGGAGCGGGCTTGACAGTGGAAAATGTCCACGCGCCGTTTGAACGCTGCAACGACATCTGGGGTGCCGCCGGGGAGGAACTGCTAGCGCACTACCTAACGATCGTCAGCGACTGCGGGGAGCATGAAATCCCGGCGGTTGTGATCCATCTGTCGTCAGGGAAGACACCGCCCCCGCCGAACGAAGCCGGGCTGAACCGGTTGCAGCGGCTGGTATGTCACGCCGAAGGGCGCGGCGTGAGAGTCGCGTTTGAAAATTTGCGGGAATCGCCCCATTTGGACTTCACGCTGAGCCGGATACCCTCCGCCGGGTTTTGCTTCGACAGCGGGCACCGCAACTGCTGGACGCCGGACGAAGACCTTCTGACCCGGTACGGCGAGCGGCTGTTTGTCCTCCATCTGCACGACAACGACGGCTCGGACGATCAGCACAAGATCCCGTTTGACGGTACGGTGGATTGGCTTGACGTGATGAGAAAGGTCGCAAAATCCCGTTACACAGGCCCGGTGGCGCTGGAGGCGAAGAACACCGGATATGAGGATATGTCTCCGGAAGCGTTTCTTGCGCTGACGTATACCCGCGCAAAAAAACTGGAAGGGATGAGGAACGATGCTGTACATCGCGAGCGACGGGGCGGGGTATCCGCTGAAGAAGCAGATCGCCCACTTTCTCTATGACCGGGGGTTTTCCTTCACCGACATGGGGGCGGAGAACGAAACGCCCTGCGATTACGCGCCGGTTGCCCAAATGCTGGCGCAGACGGTGCTGGAGAGCGGCGGACAGGGGGTTTTGGTCTGCGGCACAGGCGCCGGGATGAGTTATGCCGCGAACCGGTTCAAGGGAATCCGCTGTGTCTGCTGCAGCGACCCGACGACGGCGCGGCTCGCCCGCTTGCACAACGACGCGAACATCTTGGCTCTCGGGAGCCGGATCGTCGGAAGAGAGGCGGCGTACGAAATCGTGGCGGTATTCCTCGGCACCGAATTCTCGGGCGAGGAGCGGCATGTGAGAAGAATCGCGGGGATTGAGATATGACGCCCATGCTCAGGAATGGTACGTATAAGTGCAGCTGCCCGCACACCGAGTGCAAACGTAACGGGAAGTGCGACGAATGCGCCGCGTTCCATCGCGGCAAAACACGGTGCTTCCTCAACGGCGAGGTTAAAGCGGAGCCTGAGAAAGAGCAGCAGTAAGGGGGATCGGCAGTATGCCTGAGGGTATGCTGACGGTCATGGCGCGGCGTTCCCACAATCCCCCATTGCCACCCAGCCCAATATGTGCTAAAATACCTCCATACACACAGAAGGGGAAGCGCAATGGGGAAGATTATCGCCATCGTCAATCAAAAGGGCGGCGTGGGCAAGACCACCACCTGTGTCAATACTGCCTTCGCCTTATATGAGGCGGGGCAGCGGGTGTTGCTCTGCGACTTCGATCCGCAGGGGAACGCCACCTCGGGCACCGGACTCTCCAAGAGCGTCGCGCCCGGTTCCTACGACGCCGTGATCCGGCTTACCGACCCCCGCGCGGCGATCCACAAGACACCGTACTGTGACATCATGCCCGCCGGCAAAGCGCTGAGCGGAGCGGAGATTGAGCTGATGGGCCTGCCGCAGCGGGAGCACCGTCTGCGCGCCGTCCTGCATACCTTCCGGAGCGAGTACGACTTCACCCTGATCGACTGCCCGCCCTCGCTGGGACTGCTGACGCTGAACGGACTCTGCGCCGCCGACACCTTCCTTGTGCCGGTGCAGTGCGAGTACTATGCGCTGGAGGGGCTGAGCGACCTCCTCTATACTGTCCGGGCGATCCGGCAAGGGGGATTGAACGCCGGACTGGACATCGAAGGGGTGCTGCTCACGATGTTCGACGCCCGCACCAATCTCTCCCTCCAAGTGGCGGAGGAAGTGAAGCGGCATTTCCCGGGAAAAGTATATAAGACGGTGATCCCGCGCAACGTGCGCCTCTCGGAAGCGCCCAGCCACGGGATGCCGGTGCAGAAGTACGACCCAACCTCCCGGGGCGCCGACTGCTACGACGCGCTGGCGCGGGAAATTATGGAGCGGAACCGATGACATCTTTGGGAGGTGAGCCTATGAAAACCACAGGGCTTGGACGGGGCCTCGGCGCGCTGCTCGGCGACGCCGCCGTCCGTTCGCCCGAAAACGGTTCGGTGGAGCTGCGGATCAGCGAGGTGGAGCCAAACACCTCCCAGCCGCGCAAGGCGTTCGACGAAGCGTCGATCGCGGAGCTAGCCGAGAACATCGGCCAAAACGGTGTGCTGTCGCCCCTCTGGGTGCGCCGGATGCCGTCCGGCAGCTATCAAATCATCGCCGGGGAACGCCGCTGGCGCGCTTCCCGGATGGCGGGCCTTTCCACCGTACCGGTCCGTATCTTCGACGCCGACGACAGGCGGGCGACAGAGCTGTCCCTGATCGAGAACCTACAGCGCGAGGACCTGAACCCGGTGGAGGTCGCGGAAGGTTATAAAGCGCTGATGGACCAATTTGACCTGACGCAGGAGGAAATCTCACGGGAGGTGGGGCGGAGCCGTCCCGCCGTCGCAAACGCCCTCCGGCTGCTGGCGCTTCCGGCGAATGTGCTGGATATGGTGCGGGGGGGACGGCTCACCGAGGGTCACGCCCGGGCGCTTCTTCCGCTGACCGGCAAGAAGACGGTTAGCAAAGCGGCGGAGCAGATGGCGGACGGAGCCCTGACGGTGCGCCAAAGCGAAGCGCTGGTGAAGAAGCTGATCGCCGAACCGAAGCAGGAGAAACCAAAGCCTCTCCGGTATGTGGACGAGTATGAAACCCGGCTGACCCAGAAGTGGGGCCGGAAGGTCGCCGTATCGGGCGGCGCGAAAAAGGGCAGGATTGAAATCGAATATTACGGGACGCACGACTTGGAAGATTTGGTGCGCCGACTGATGGGGGAGTAAGACCATGCTGGACATCGCCTTTATCCGGGAGAATCCGGAGATTGTCAAAAAAGCCGCTTCCGACAAGCGGATGCCGGTGGATGTCGATCGGTTGCTGGCTCTGGATGCGGAGCTTCGGGAGGGAGGGCGGAAGGCGGAAGCCCTCCGTGCCGAACGGAACAAATTGTCCAAAGAAATTCCGTCGTTAAGCGAGGACGCGCGAAACCCCCTCGTCGAGCGTGTGCGGCAGATCAAGGAGGAGCTGGCGGCGTTTGACGCCAGCTCGGACGGAACCCAAGCCGAGTTCGACGACCTGATGCTCCGGGTGCCGTCGGTCCCCGCGCCCGAGGTTCCGATCGGCGCGGGCGAGGAGGATAACGTCGAGATCCGCAAGGTGGGAACGGCGCGCGAGTTCCCCTTCGCCCCGCGCGACCATGTGGAGCTGTGCGAGCTGCACGACCTTCTGGATACCCAGCGGGGCGCGAAAGTGTCCGGCAGCCGGTTTTACTTCCTGAAGAATGAAGCGGTGCTGCTGGAGATGGCGATCAGCCGCTTTGTGATGGATACCCTCCGCGTACGCGGGTTTACCCCGATGACGGTGCCGCAGCTTGTGCGGGAGAGCGCGATGCGGGGTACCGGCTACTTCCCCATCGGCTACGATCAGGCGTATAAACTCCCCGAAGACGACCTGTTTTTGGTGGGAACCAGCGAAGTTTCGATGGTTTCGTACCATCAAGACGAGGTTTTAAGCTATGATGCGCTCCCGCTGCGCTACGCCGGATATTCCTCCTGCTACCGCCGGGAAGCCGGGACATACGGCAAGGACACCCGGGGGTTGTATCGCGTCCATCAGTTCCAGAAGGTGGAGCAGGTGGTTCTCTGTGAAGCGGACCCGGCGAAGGCCGAAGCGCTGCACTACGAGATCCTTGGTAACGCCGAGGCTGTGATGCAGGCGCTGGAGCTTCCCTACCGCGTCTGCCTCGCCTGCACCGGCGAGATCGGGATCGGACAGATCCGGAAGCATGAGATCGAGACATGGATGCCCAGCCGGAATGCCTACAGCGAAACCCACTCTTGCTCGACGATGGGTGATTTTCAGGCGCGGCGTGGCAATATCCGCTACCGCGCCGAAAGCGGCGAGGTGAAGCACGTCTTCACCCTGAACAACACGGCGATCGCCTCCCCTCGCGTCTTGATCCCCCTGCTGGAAACATTCCAAAATGAGGACGGAAGCGTCACCATCCCGAAAGCGCTCCGCCCATACACCGGATTTGATAAAATAGGGTAGCCGCCGATGAGACGAGTTTGGCTGTGGTTCCTCATCCCGCTCGCGGGGATACCGATATTTGTCATCCTCATATTTTCGAGGATATTTTTGCTCAGCGAGAACTCTGCGCAATGGGCCGGATACCGCAACTACCTTGTCCTGATGATCGGTGACGACGTTCTGCAACGTACGTATTCGATAGCTGCTTTGTTCACGCTCTTGCTCTGTACGGCGTTATTTGTTTGCAGGGCGCTGCTCCGCAGACGTTTTGCGCTGAAAGACGGATTGTTTATCCCCTGCGTATGGTTCGGGTCGTCGCTGCTCCTGTATAGCCTGACATATTTACGATTCCGGCAGGCCACACTGACAGTCTTGGAAGCGAGCGGCCGGCCGGAGGCGTTTCCCCCGTTCATTGCCCCGGAATACATAATTTTCTCGCTGTTGCTTGCGAACCTGATTTGCCTGTTCGTTTGGCTTCTTTCGCGGGGGATTGCCAAGTCGATAAGGGCGATTCGCAACCGCCCGCGTGGCGTCCCGCCGACGGCGGGGTAACAGTCCGCCTAAAAATGCTTTTTTCTGCGTAAAAACAGCTATACAAAACCGGACCCATATGGTATACTGAACTGGTACAAGACCGGAGGGAGTGACAGGGTTATGGCAAACGAAGTGAAACGCGCCGAGATTCTGCTGGAGAGCGGCACAAACGAGCTGGAGATTCTGGAGTTCACGATCGCGGGGAATATTTTCGGAATCAACGTCGCAAAGGTCAAGGAGATCATGCAGTATGAGCCGGTAAAGCCGATGCCCAACTCGCATCCCTGCATCGAGGGTGTCTTCATGCCCCGCGACGTGATCATTACCGTCATCGATCTTGCCCACTACATGGGCTTGCAGGCGAACGAGGACAACGCGCGGGAGATGCTGATTGTCACAAGCTTCAACAAAATGAACGCCGCGTTCCACGTCCATTCGGTCGTGGGGATCCACCGCCTTAATTGGAGCGACATCGAAAAACCCGATTCCACCATCTACGGCGGCGAGGAAGGGCTTGCCACCGGGATCGCCAAAGTCGGCACCAAGCTGATTACCATCGTTGACTTTGAGAAGATCGTTGTGGACATCAGCCCGCAGTCCGGTATCCAAATGTCCGAGATTGACGACTTGGGTCCGCGTGAGCGCAGCTCAAAGCCGATCGTCGTCGCCGAAGACTCGGCGCTGCTCAAGAAAATGCTGCTGGAGGCGCTGACCAGAGCGGGTTACAGCAGTATTAAGTCCTTTGCCAACGGGCAGGAGGCATGGGATTACCTCGAAACTGTCCGGGCGTCGCTGGCGACGTCAAACGCCCCCCTCAGCTCGATGGTGGCGGCGCTGATCACAGACATCGAGATGCCCCGGATGGACGGCCACCGGCTGACGAAGCTTGTTCGGGACGAGCGGGCTTTTGAGGGGCTGCCCGTGATTATCTTCTCCAGCCTGATCGACGAAGCGATGCGGGTCAAAGGGGTTCAGCTCGGCGCGACGGCGCAGCTCAGCAAACCGGAAATCGGCAACCTTGTGGGTACGCTGGATAAGTACATACTATAATTGTCGGACATATAGGAAAAGCGGACGGTTCACCCGTCCGCTTTAATCTGTCGCGGCACACATGAAAACGGACAAGCCATTGAAATATCAAGGCTTATCCGCATTGAAGGCATGTGTAAATGGGGTTCTGGAACCTCCGGGTGGAATCGAACCGCCGACACATGGAGTTTCAGTCCTCTGCTCTACCAACTGAGCTACAGAGGCATCTCGACACCGACGTGTCAAGGGGAAAATGGCGACCCCGAACGGGCTCGAACCGTCGACCTCTAGCGTGACAGGCTAGCGTTCTAACCAACTGAACTACGGGGCCATGATACCGCATCTTACAATCGCCAAAGAACAGGCGGCGGAGCAACGGCTTTGGTGGGAACAACAGGGCTCGAACCTGTGACCCCATGCGTGTAAAGCATGTGCTCTCCCAGCTGAGCTATGCTCCCGTGAAGGCGGTGCTCGTGAGCGGTGGATATATAATACTAAAAAACCGTCTCACTGTCAAGCACAATTTTTGGACATCGGCCGGATTTTTTGCGGATTTTTTGCCGATGCCCGATTTTTCGGCTGTGTGTTTTTAGACCCTGTTCTCATAGGCGTTTCAAGAGGGTATACAAATGAGAGATCATGCACATGGTTTCCTCGGTAGAGATTAGAATTTCACAATCCTTTGAAAGACTCCGAGAATTGTTAGCCAGCTAAAAGTTCGCTTAACTCTCTATATTATGGGATGTATCTCCAATTGCTTTGGCTTATTTCTTCAGAAAGGTCACCCTTGTAGCCGTATATTCCCATTACAAGCTTGACAAAAGTTCCTTTATATCCTTCCTCCTCTGTTATCCAATCTGCATCTGTCGTTGTGTAGGCAGTCCTTGTTTCTTTTCGATCGCCGCGGAGTTCAGTTTTGATGCGGTATCCATCGCCGCCCGAAGGTCTTGATCTTATACGTATGTCTCAATATCTTCCTTATACGCTATTGCGCTTATTTGAATTTGAAGGCCGTCCACACCGCTGTTAAAGTTATTGGAAATGGGTTTCCTTGCCGGAACACCTTTTCCATGATGGGGATATACTGCCGGTTCTGCAGCAGGACATCCAGCTTTT
>JAISVO010000058.1 GCA_031271525.1 Oscillospiraceae bacterium | reverse complement strand
GGTTCTCCTCTTTGGGTATGGCGGCGGCGAGCTTTTCCTCCGGGGTATCCGCGTAGTTCACTGCCCGGTCAATGACCTGGTTGAACGGGACGTCCAGCCCAGACTTCCAAGTGTAGCCGTTCCGGGAATCCACCACCGCGAACAGGTCGCGGTCGTCCCGGTAATAGACTTTTAAGTCCCCGGCCTCTTCCAGCAGGGTAAATTCGCCCTCCCCCTCGGGAAGTGCGGTCAGCTCATACTCCACCATCGGCTCGGGCATCCCGGTGTCCCGCATGGTGGGCACATAGGCGAGGGCCGGCGCGGTCAGGGTCAGCAGCGTCGCGAAAATCAGGGCGGCAAGCTTAAATCGTACCCGTCGCATTATAGTAAACCTCCCTTCCCACAGCTTCGACAAACTGGGTCGTCTGCTGGAACAGAATCGTAAGGATCAAAAGGGCGATCACCGCGATCGCGATGAAGCCCGCCGTGAATAGGATGCTCTTGACGGTGTTCCAGACGTTGTAGTTGTGCATCTCCTGCAAGCCGAGGTAGAGGGTCACGCAGAACCACAGGATGCCGCCCGTCTGGATGAAGCTCACGAGGAAGACCTCGTTGAAGGTTAAGACATAGGAAAGGACCGTGATCAGGATAAAGGAGAGAGTGAGCGGCATCGACGCGTAAGCGACCAGCTTGAAGACGTCGCCGATCGTGCCTTCGCCGTCATTGATCGAGGAGACGAGGTAATTGCAGACGACAAACAACAGGATGGCCCCGATGAAGCCGCCGACCAGCGCCGCTAGGTTCATATCCTCGGCGGCGGTCGTCTGGAGGATGAACGCTTTGCCCACTTGATTGACCGTCAACGCGGCGAAGAGGAGGAAGTAGAGGAACGCCGCGCCGCCGGCGGAACCCCGGATCTTTCGCTTTAGGTCGTAGTAGCCGTCCAGCGGGTGACGCATCACCGAGAAGGCGAATACGACGTCCCGGATGACCGGGACTTTCGCCACCGTATGGGCGGCCCCGCCGACGGCGCTCTTGACGAGCTTCTTATGGTCGGCGGTCCTCAGCACGGCGAGGGCGAGGATCAGGATGACAAGGGCTATGAGGAACCAGATCAGGTTCTCTTGGAGCCAGTTGTTCCGCAGCTCCCAAAACGCTTGGGAGTAGAAGGTGCGGTTGCCGGACAGCTCGAAGTGCTCCCGCGCGTTCTCGTAGTCCTGCGTATACAGCCCCGCCTTGCCGATCCCGTCGTGGGCCAGCACCGAGGATTGATTGTACCGGAGGACGTTGTTCCACACGCCTTCGGCGTCGTCATATCGGCCTTGGTCGAAAAGGGCGAGGGCGGTATAGATTGAGTTGGTGTACTCGGTCGGTTTGTAGCTCTGGAGGTAGGCTTTGATCGAGTCCAGCGTCCAGAGGGTGCCGTCCCGCTCCACCGCGACCGAGGTGAGGTAGGAATAGTACCCCGCGACATCCTCGGTGGAGTAGCCGCCGAATTCAAAGATGAAGTCGCCGTAGGGGGAGTAGGCGGAGACATAGCCGAAGAGACTGTCGGTGACGTAGATGATGCCGCTTTGGTCGGTTGTGATGTCCGAGAGGTTGGAGAAGGAGAGGACGCCGTTTGTGAACATGTTCCCTCCCCGCATATTGTGCTTCTTGATATTGTCCCGCCCTTCGCGGCCCATCGTGACGGTGTAGACGATCCCGTCCTTGTCGGTATGGACGTTCTCAATGACGCCGGGGGTGCGGTCTTGAAGGCTCTGCTTCTGTACCTCGGTGAAGAAGATGTTCTGCAGGATTTGGATGAAAGATAAGGTCACCCTGTTGGTTGTGAAGAAGCCCAGAAACTCGCCTGTGACCGAGAGCTGGATGACGCCGTTGTAGACGCCTTCGCCGATGATGTAGAGGGAACCCCGGTTATCCACCGCGACCCGCTTCGGCGCGTATTGAGTGTCGCCGAACGCCGCCGATTCGGGACGGGCGAAGGTTTGGATCAGTTCCCCGTCTTTGTTGAAGCGGAAGACAACCGCCGCCGCCGAGTCGGCGACATAGAGGTCGAGGTCGCTTGTGACGAAGATGCCGCGCGGGCGCTGCATCTGCTCGTGGCGGATCTCTTTGACGACCGTGCTCGTCGCGGTATCGTAGACCACGATCCGCCCGTTCCCGCTGTCGCTGATGTACATATAGCCGTCCGACGCGATGTAGAGGTCTTCCGGCTCTTTCAGCATCAGGTGGGTGACGGTGCGGTCGGGAAGGTAGGCGTCTTGGGTATGGACGAATTCCCCTTTGTTGTTCAGCGCCCATGTGTAGGTGGTGGACTGCGCCGCGATGGCGGCGGGGACCAGACAGGCAAAAGCCAACAGGAGACAGATCAATCGTTTCAAGCTTTCACCCTCCCTACTTGATGCCCGAATGGCTCATCGTGTTCATCACCCGGGACTGCATCGCGATGAAGATGATGAGGTTGGGGGCGAACATGATGAGGGCCGCCGCCGCGCCGATCCCCTGCATGGCGGGGCTTTGGTCCACCGTCAGGGTGCCGAGGTAGAAGGCGAACGACTTCATCGTCTCGTCGGTGATGTAGATGTTGCTCGCCTCGGTGGCGTTCCAGACCGCTTGGAAGCAGAGGATGCCGACTGTCGCCAGCGCCGGGCCGATCTGGGGGAAGACGACCCGGAACATCACCGAGAATTCCCCCGCGCCGTCGATCCGGGCGGCCTCCAGAATCGCGTCGGGCACCTGATCGACGAACTGTTTGACTAAGAACAAACCCACCGGCATGGCGAGGAGGGGGAGGATGTGGGCGAAGTAGGTGTTGCCCATCCGGGTGTTGACAATGACGAGATACCTCGGGACCGCGACCGCGACCGGGACGAACATCAGCGCCGCCTGATTGATCCGGAGCAGCCACGGACGGGCGCGGAACTTCTTCTTGCTCAGCGCGTAAGCCGTCGAGGCGGTCAGCAGCACCGAGAGGACGACGGTGACGACCGTGATGATGATCGAGTTGACAAGGTAGCGCAGCAGCGGGATGGCGGTGGCGCTGGCAATCCCCCAGATGTTTTGGAAGTTGCGGAGGGTCGGGCGCTCCGCCAGAAGGGTCGGCGGGAAGCGGTAGAGTTCGTCCATCGGCTTGAACGCCTGACTGATGATGAAGATGACGGGGAGGATCATCACAACCGCCAGAGGTACCAGCAGGACATAAAATTTGATCTGTGACGCGGAAAATTTCCGGGGATTGATCCGCGAGCCTTGAAAATTAGCCATTTTTCTCCCCCTTAGTCTTTCTCGCCGAAGAGTTTGTACGCGATTTTGGAGAACAGCCAGACGATGCCGAGCAGGGCCACCGAGAGCGCCGCCGCGTACCCCATTTCGTACCGCTGGAAGGCGTAGTCCTCGATATGGTTGATGATCAGGGACCCCGCGTACTGCGGCGTCGGGTTGACGCCGGAGAGCGCCACCCCGATCGCGCCGTTGTTGAACGCCCCGACAATCGCCATCACCGCGCCAAACAGCATCTGCGGCTTCAGAGAGGGGATGGTGATATAGATGATCTCTTGGAAGCGGTTGCGGAGGCCGTCGATATAGGCCGCTTCGTAGACCTCCTCGTTGACGTTGAGGATACCCGCGAGCATCGCGAGGAAACCGATCCCCATCGAGCTCCAGAGCGAGACGATGATCATGATAGGCATGAGGTACGCCGGTTCCTGCAGGAACTGGATCGGCTTGTCGATCAGGTTGTACTGCAGAAGGAGGGCGTTGATGTAGCCGCTCTGGCTGCCCGCGAAGAGGGTGCGCCAGATGAAACCGATGAAAACGCCGCCCGCCATCGACGGGGTGTAGAGCGCCAGCGCGAAGACGGTACGGGGGAGGGGACGGATCTGCGCGAGGATCCACGCCAAGAGGAAGCTTAAAATATAGCCGCCCGGCCCGACCAGCAGCGCGAACTGGATGGTGTTCGGGAGGATGTTCCGAAAGAAGACGTCGTCTTGGGTCAGCATCGTGATGTAGTTGAAGAAACCCGCCGGCTTGGGGGTCTGGACCACGTTGAAGTGGGTGAAGGACAGTCCGATCGACATCGCGACCGGGACCGCGATGAAGAGGGAGAAGAGGATGCCGTAGGGCAACAGCAGCCACAGGGCGGTCAGGCCGTCCTTGGTCGTCTCGCCGATCCGTTTCAGCCTGCGCGGCTGGATGGTCTTTGTCATGGCGACGCCTCCTTACCCGAACCGTGCGCCGCGAGCTGCTCCAGCACCCAGTCCAGTTCCCGCACCGCGTACGGTTGAATCAAGTTTCCGTCCTCGTCGGCATAGCCGAATTCCAGCATCTTCCGTCGGAACTCCCGCTGGATTGTGATGACGTTCATGTCGATCGACACCTGCGGCGGGATCCCCTCAAATACGATCTCGTTCCAGATGTCCGAGAGCATACGCTCCAGCATGTACTGGCCGGGGCTTCTCGGCACGTCCCGGAGCCACTTGACGGCTTCCAGAATCACCGCGCGGTCTTCATCCGGCAGATAGGAGTTCTCCAGCGCCTTGAGGTTGCCGGGAAGGAAGATGTAGCCGTACTGAGAAAGGAGGGTAAAGGCGTACTCGCTCTGGACGTCCTCGCTGGTCCACCATTTGAGGAATTCCCAGCCCTCTTCTTTTTTGTCGGAATTGGTGAAGATGGTCGAAGCCCTGCCGTTCGAGATAAACCAGCGGGACACCGTGCCGTCCTCCTGCGGGATCCCCGGAGGGGCCGCGAGCTTCCACTGTCCGGTCAGCTCGGGCGCGCCGTACTTGATCAGCAGGTAATCGGCGTTGCCGGTGATCCCCACCGGGGTCTGCCCGTAGCGGAAGGCGTTGAAGAAGCTCATCACCTGCTCGTTCAGCGCGTAGGTGGTGAAGAGGTCGCCCAGCAGGGTGATCCCCTTGACGGCGTTCGGCTGGTTGATCGTCGTCCCGGTGCCGTCCTCCTCATAGAAGTCGCCGCCGAATTGATAGATCAGGGGGGAGGTTTGGTTGAACCACTTATAGCCGACGCCGGAGGCGATCGGCATATAAAAGCTCATGTCGAAACGCTGCAGTTCGCTCATCATATCCGCGACGTCGTACCACGTGTCGGGCGGCTCCAGCCCCAAGCTGTCCAAGATGTCCTCCCGGTAGACGAGGGCTTGGAAGTCGAGCGACTCGCTCAACCCGTAGACGCCGTCGTTATAGATGTACGGGATCAGCGCGCCCGGGGCGAAGCGCCCGGCGACATCCCAAAAGTCCGGGAAATTGGTCAGGTCGTAGATCGCGTCCCGCAGGGCGAGGTCGAAGGGGATGTGCCGTTCGATCGCGAGCGCCATATCGGGCTGGGTCCCGGCGGCGGAAGCCAAAACCAGCTTGTTTTGGTCGGGCATGATCGAGAGCTTTACCTTAATCCCGGTTTCGGGGGTGAAGCGTGTGTCGGCCAGCTTCTGGAGGGTATCCGCCAGCATGACCGAGGAGTTGATCCAGATGTTCAGCGCCTCGTCGTCATTCTGTACGGCGTATTTGGGCGAGGTGAAGGACGCCCAAAGCTGGCTGCCCATCGACGACACCGAGCTTAAAAAGGAGGGATTTTCGCGGGGAAGCTCGGTAACGCCGTCGTAAAGGTAAAAGTCGTCGATGCTGAAGGAGAGGGAGAGGATGCTGTCCAGCATCGTACCGCAGCTTTTTAGCGCCGAGACCTGTTCGCCGGACAGGTTTTCAAGGTAGAGCGGCAGGTCGTCCGGCTCCTCGCTGAGCTTTTCCATCAGACCGATCGCTTCCATCAACCCGGACAGGGTGGAGGCGTTGATCCCCTTCTCGCTGAATTCGCCCAGTCCGTTCAGCAGTCCCCGGAGGAGGATGTTGTAGGCTTTCAGGGTGTCTTCGGTCTCGGGCATATACCGTGTCAAGCGCCAAGTGCGGTTCTTGTCCACTTCCTTGCCGGCGACCTTCTTGACGTTCAGGGAGAATTGGTTGATGTGCTCAACCAACAGCCGGAGATCCCGCAGGAAAACCGCCATCGGTTCGGCTTCGGGACGGAAGGAGAGGGTGTGGGTTCCCTGCTCTAAGTAAAGGTAGTACGGTTCGCCGTCCTCGCTGCCGAAGACCGCGTTGATCCAGCCGTTCGAGCTTCCCGGTCTGATCGGGAAGGCTGCGGCTTCCGCGAAGGGGATCGCGCCGTCCACTTTAATCGTGCAGAAGGAGGGGAAGTCGTCGCTTTGGGTTCCGGCGTGCAGCGCCAAGGCGTAATAGCCGGTTTTCTCGATGTTGAGCTCATATGCCGCTTCCGAACCGACTTCCCCGAAGCCGACCACGTTGACCATCCGTTTCACCGGGTCGGAGGGGGACGCGCCGATGTCGTTGGACGAGACGAGCTGGATAAAGGTGGAGTTCTTCTCGGCGTACGACGTGGCGTCGACCGTCATGATCCCCGGGACGACCTCCCCGCCGTTCGCCTGACGGTACTCGGCGTACGGGGTCAGCGGCGTGTCGGAGGTGACGGTCAGCCCGCCGGTCAGCAAGGCGCGCACCGATTTGTTGGTGATCGAGATGACGTTCTCGCCGCCCTCCAGCCGGAAGAGGATCGGGCTAGTTGTGAGGTAGGTGTTGTTGTACAGCGGAATCTCGCGGCTTCCGCCCACAAAGTCGACGCTCGGAACCGACTCGTCCCCGAAGGAGTCCAACGGGAAATCCTTGGTGGAGTCCTTCCAGAAGAGGGGGACGTCGATGTTGTTCGCCTCCGAATACTGCGTCTCGCCGTTGACCGCCACCGCGAGGGTGATGTTGACGAAGCTGCGTTCCTTCGCGCCGCAGTCAAGGGTCAGCGAGTACAGGCCGGTCTGTGGCACCGTCACACGGTACTCGGCGGTTTCCCCGCCCGTGAGTTCGGCCGCCGCGGAGGGGACAGTCTCGGAGAAGGAGGGGGTCGCCGTCCCCTTGTTCCCTTCGAGGAAATCGTTATAGAGGACGGTCGGGTCTGTCAGTGTGCCGCGCAGGAATTCCTTTGCCCATGTCATCTCCGATTCGGTTACGGCGTCGGTCGCCACCGCGTTTGGGATGAGGAACGCGAGGATACCGCCCGTCAACGCGAGCGCCAGCGCGATTGCGACGATGATCTTTGTTTTCTTCACGAGTTCACCAGCCTTCGAATTCACTTTAAGAATTCCCCCGCCGCCATCGGCGGCGGGGGAATCACTCCGTGACCTAGTCCTTCTTATAATGGAAATCTTCCCGTTCGAGAGCCGCGTCAAGCGCTTCAAACTGTTCCGCCCAGCGCTGGTTCCATTGCTCGTTCCATTCAGGCATCAGGGCCTTGATGTTGTCCAGCCAGTTGGCGTCGGTGCGGGTGGCGCCCACAAGGTTCGCGTCCCAGCTGTTGTAGTATTCGTACAGGATGTCGCGGACGGTGCCCTCAAACTCATACTTGGTGGGGAAGGCTTTATCGGAGTAGTCCCAGACCTCGCCGTTCTGCCACAGCTCGAGGATGTAGTGGAAGCCGGGCATTTTGGCG
>JAISVO010000031.1 GCA_031271525.1 Oscillospiraceae bacterium | reverse complement strand
GGTAGAGGTTGCCGTTGATCTCCATCCGCCGCATCGAGACCGCTTGGGAGACCGCCCACAGCGTGTCGCTCCGCACCGAGAAATTCTCGCTGGCCCGCCAGAAGTTGCAGGTCGCGTTGTTGTTCTCGCCGCTGGAGAGCCAGCGGGCGTCGCAGGTGAGCTTTTCCAGCGACGTGTCGGTGGGCAGAAGCCCCAGCCCCGCCGCGTGGGTGTAGAAGCCGACCTTCACCTCGATGTCGGGCGAATAGACCCCCGGCTTGAACAGCAGGGCGTACCGCTGCTTGCCGAACTGGTTGCTCACCTGCCGGGCGCGGATGTTGTTGATCAGGTTGCCGACTGCGCTAGGGTCGTCGTCCGGGCTGAAGATGAGTACGTTCGGCCCCCAGAGGGAAATCTCGCCGCTGACCTCTTTGGATTGGCCGGTTTCCTTTTCGCCGCTCACCCCGGTGATTTTATAGTGGAAGGAGCCGTCCCAGACAGGGTCGGCGTAGCTTGCCGCCGGGATAGGCTCGGCGTTCAGCTTCGCGTATTCGCCGTACCGGGACCCGGCGCGGTAGACGTTATACCCCCGCGCGCCGGGGACTTCGTCCCAGCGGAGGCTCGCCGTGCCGTCAGCGTTGGTTAAGACCACATTTTGGGGCGCGCCGTTTTCCATCTCCATAGCCTCCGCGCTTTCCGGCGGCGTTGGTTCCGGTACGGACGGGGACGGTTCCCCGGGGGCAGGCGTGCCGGGACCGGACGCTCCTCCGCCGCAGGAAGCCAGCAGGAGGGCGCATGTGAGGAATGCCGCTGTCAGTTTCAGTTTCATTGTTTGTCTCCCTTGGTGTTTTTTTATGGTACCCGCTTTTTCTCCCGCACCGTGACCAAAAGGCGGATGAGGTAGTTGCCGTCCGAGACGCTGACCTCGTTCAGCGGATACTCCTCATAGGCGTCGCCGCAGACCTCAAACCCGTTCTCCTCTATGTAGCGGAGGAGCCGCCCATAAAGCCCGTCCGTTTGCCCGTAGCCGCCCCGGGCGTAGCCGATGGCGTAGAACGCGGCGGGCCGTTTGTCGTACCCCTCCGGGTTGTAGAAGTAGTAGCGGTCGGGCCAGCGCCAGTCCCCCCGTTTGACCCGCTCCTCCGAGATGATCCCCCAGACGGGGTAGTTCAGGTCCAAATCGGGGTAGCACGCCCGCATCGTCTGGTAAAAGGACACCAGATTGTCGTACTCCGTCATCCCGCTGTAGTCGTTCAGCTCCCCCCGGATGATCGCCTCCGCCGGAAGGAACCGGATCTCCATCGCGCCCTCGTCGGTCCCGGCGGCCGACTGGATGGTGTTCTTCATCGTGAGCAGCAGCTTCCGGGCCCGCACCCACCCGCCGATCGTTTCGTCGATCTTCCCGATCTGGCTTTCGAGCACCCCGGTGATCCGCTCCGGGGTACGGCGCTCCATCAGCGCCTTGATCTCGGCGAGGGACATCCCAAGCTCCTGCATGATCCGGATGACGTTGACCGCCGCGAGCTGCCTAACGGAGTAGTAGCGGTACTTGTTTTCGCCCCGGTCCGCCGGGGAGAGGAGTCCGATGCTGTCGTAGTGGTGCAGGGTGTCCCGGGTCGTCCGGGTCAGCCTCGCGAATTCCCCCACCGAAAGGCGCTGATGCTCTCCCATATGCCGCCTGTTCCTTTCTCGGTCGTTTCTGTCTCCATTATACTATCGGGGCGGTTTTTTTTCAAGCAAAACCGTCGGGCCGCCCAAAGGTTTTTCTTTGATTTACAGGGGAGGTAACTTTTCCCTATCCATGAACTCCCTTGGGAACGCGGGGGAAAAGTTTTTGTGAAAGTGTTACGGAGGCCTATTGACATTGGCGCGGCCCGATACGGTACGCTCAATAATAGGTAAACGCGGGCATTGACGGAAACAAAATGGTACGGGGAAAGGACGGAAAAATATATGAAAATGCGCGTAAAAATCTTCGTTGGCTTTATGGCGGCGGTGGTGGTGAGCGTCCTGATCGGCGTGAACGGGTGCGTATCGACCAGAACGATCGCGACAGTGGCGGATGAGATGCAGGCGATCCAACGGGAAGGGGCGGCCATCTCCGACGTGCTGAACGCGCACTATGTCTGGAAGGGCGGGCTGACCGAAGCCGTTTTGAACGGGACCGACTTCACGGGTTCGCTGGACCCGGCCACCTGCGCGCTGGGCAAGTGGCTCGGCGGCGGGGAAGCCGGGCGGATGACGGACAAAGAGCTGCTCCGTCTCCTCTCGGTCATCGACGAACCCCACCGGTTGATCCACGAGGAGGCCAAGAAGGTCAAGGACTATATCGCGGCGGGGCAGACGGAGGAGGCCAAGCGGTTCCTGAACGGCAACATCCTGCCGGCGGCGCAGGCGGTCATCGGCGCGCTGACCGAGATGGAGGCGCGGTACTCGGTGCTGACCGCCGAAAAGAACGCCGAGGCCGACCGGCTTGAGAGCAGGACCACGGTGACAAACCTCCTCCTTGTCCTGCTGGGCGCCGCCGTCGGGATATTGTTCGCGGTGCTGATCTCCGGGATGGTGGACAAGCCCCTCGCCCTGCTCACCGCGTTTATGCGGCGGGCGGGCACCACCGGAAACCTCACCCCGAGGCCGGAGGACCTCCGGCTCCTCGCGAAGTTCTCCAACCGGAAGGACGAGTTGGGGCAGACGATCGCGGCGACCGACGCTTTCCTCCGGAGGGTGATCGAGGTCAGCGCGAAGCTGGAAGCCGTCGCGGGGGGCGACCTGACGGCGGAGCTTGCGCCGCTCGGCGAGCAGGACGCTCTGGGGGTGTCTCTCCAAACGATGACGGAGAACCTGAACGAAATGTTCCGGAACATCCAGACCTCGTCGTCCCAAGTGTCGGTGGGCGCAAGCCAAGTCGCGGACGGCGCGCAGGCGCTCGCCCAAGGCGCGAGCCAGCAGGCCGCGACGATCGAGGAGCTGTCCGGCTCGATCTCCGAGATCGCGGAGCGCACCCAAGTCAACGCGGATATGGCGGGTCAGGCGGCGAAGCTGGCGGAGACGATCAAGCAGGGCGCGGAAAAGGGTTCCCTCCATATGGACGAGATGATGGACGCCGTCAAGGCGATCCACGAGGCGAGCCAAGCGATCGGCAAGGTGATCAAGGCGATCGACGGCATCGCGTTCCAAACGAACATCCTCGCGCTGAACGCCTCGGTGGAGGCGGCGCGGGCCGGCGAGCACGGAAAGGGCTTTGCCGTCGTAGCCGGGGAGGTGCGGTCCCTCGCGGTGAAGAGCGCGAACGCCGCCAAGGAGACGGAGGCGCTGATCGCGAACTCGATCGAGAAGGCGGAGCTGGGCGTCCGGATCGCCGGGAACACCTCGGAGAGCCTGACCGAAATCGTGCTCGGCGTCAACGAGAGCAGCCGCCTCGTCGCGGACATCGCGAGGCAGTCCGAGGCGCAGTCCGCCGGCATCTCGCAGATCAACGAGCATATCGACCAAGTCGCGCAGGTGGTGCAGCAGAACAGCGCCACGGCGGAGCAGAGCGCCGCGGCGTCGCAGGAGATGAGCGGCCAGTCCGAGATGCTGCGGGACCTGATTTCCCGGTTCAAGGTCAAAAGGAACCAAAACCTCCGGCTGGACTCGCCCCGGTATTGAGCGCGAAGGACCCCCCGTCAAAAGGACGGGGGGTCTTCTCTCGCGGGCTTCGCCGGTCACCACCGGATCTCGCCGTCCTCCACCAAGGTGACTTCGATCGTCAGGGTCTGGCCCGCGCGGTAGACCGTCAGGGTCAGCACGTCCCCGGCGGCCCGGTTTTCTTTGATCGCGTTGACGTCGGCGATGCCGTAGACCTCCCCGCCGTCGATATGGGTGACGATGTCGTTGGGGCGAAGCCCTTTACGGTAGGCGTCGGAGCTTTTGCTGACATCGACGATCCGGACCCCCGGGGGCAGCCCGTATTTGTCCGCGACCGACTCGTCGTAGGTAATATCCACTTGGACGCCTAAGGTGGGGCGCCCGGTGACAAACCCCTTCTCGATCAGCTGCGCCACCAGCGGCGCCGCCGTGTTGCTCGGGATGGCGAAGCCGAGGCCCTCGACGTTCTGCCCCGCCCCGCTCATGATCTTGCTCGAGATGATCCCGATGACCTGCCCGTACTCGTTGAGGAGGGGGCCGCCCGAGTTGCCCGGGTTGACCGCGCAGTTCGTCTGGAGGACGTTCATCGTGAGTTCGCCCGCCGAATCCTCGATGATGATGTCCCGGTTGACGCCCGAGATGATCCCGGTTGTGATCGTGTTCCGCAGGTCGATGCCCAACGGGTTCCCGATGGCGGCAACAGGCGCGCCGTGCTCCATCGCGTCCGAGTTGCCGAACTCGATCGGATCCAGCCCCGACACGCCGATCTTGATCACCGCGAGGTCGGAGACGCGGTCCGCGCCGACGGTCCGGGCGGGGTACTCCGAGCCGTCCTCCAGCATGACGGTGATCTCCTCGCTGTACTCCACCACATGGTTGTTGGTGATGATATAGCCGTCCTCGCTCATGATGAAGCCGCTGCCCGTCCCGGTGCCGTACGGCGAGGTCGCGATGATCGCGGCGACCGACGGCGCCGCCGCCTTATAGATCTGGTTGAAGGTGAGCGGCTCCATCCCCTCCGCCGGCGGCGCCGTCGTGACCGGAATCTCCGGGCGGGGCGTATCGACGATGGTGATCGAAACCGGCGGCAGGTCGCCGTAGGCGCGCTTCGCGTCCTCCGGCTCGCCCAGCAGCACGGTCCCGTCCGGGAACCGCACCAAGGCGACGCCGGACTCCCGCAGGACCGACAGCAGCGCGGTCATCAGGATGAGCGCCGCCGCCACCAGCGCGCTGAACGCGATGAGGAAACCCCGGTTGGAACGCATGGAACCGCCTCCCAAAATATCAGGTTACCCCTATAGTATACCCCGATTTTCCGGTTAAGTAAAGCTAATTGTCGGAATCCAGCTGGCTGAGCAGGTCGGTGACCCACAGCTCGGCGTCGAGGTAGGCGAGGTAGAGAGGCTCCGCCGGGTCCAGCGCCGCCGCGTGGGCCAGCAGGCGCTCGTCCTCGCCGTTGATATACGCCTCGGCGGCACCGTAGACCGCGCCGAGGGTCCCGTTGTACTGCAGCGCGTCCCGGACGGGCTGCGGGGCGTTCAGCTCGTTCAGCGCCTCCTCCCGGGGCAGGCCCAGCATGACGCCGGTGGCGGACGCCAGCCCCGCGAAGAAGGCCAGCCACTTGTCGGTTTTCGCCAAGTTCTCCATGAACTTCGCCCGGAGGAGCGCCACGCGGGCGATTTCCGGCGTCTCCCTGTCGGTCACCGCGCCGGTCAGGTGGGAGATCGCCCAGCGCTTGAGGTTCGCCGTCCCCACCCGCACGATGGCGTCGTAGACGTTCCCGATCTGCTGCCGCCCGCCGTACGCCGCCGAGTTGGAGAGCTTGAGGATACTCAGGGTCAGCGCCACGTCCCGCTCGATGATCCCCGCCATCTTGCGGAGGTCCTGACCGGTGTCGTCGTCGTGCCACGTGCTGACCTCCGCGAGCAGGGCGATCTGGTTCGCCTTGACCGGGTTCAGCTTTTCATAGATCCCGCCGTCCCCCAAGACGGATTTGGTGTAAAAGTCCCCGATGAAGTAGTCGAACCCCTCTTTCCAAAGGGCGTCGTAGTCCGCGAGGGTGTTGACCGACAGCACGATCCGCTTGATATTCTTGCTGCCGTAGATCCGGAGCAGGGCGTCGAACTGGTTGAACTGGCCGTACAGCCGGTCGACCGCGACGGCGGCGCAGGACTCCATCAGGTCCCGCACCCCCGGCTCCAGCTTGAGGTTGTAGCCGACAATCTCCAGCCCGGCCTCCCGGAGGGCCGCGATCCGCTCCTTGCTCCCGTCCTGCGGCACCAAGACCCCGGTGTAACCGTCCGGGACGGACTGCTCGGCAAACGCCCACATCTTTTTGGGGATGGCGCGGTCAACCTTCCGGAGAAGCTCCAGCTCCTCCTCGGCGGTGAACCCGATCAGGTGGGGTATGTACGCCTCCACGCCTCGGTCGCGCCGGAACAGGGGAACGATCCGGAGAATTTTCAAGCAGAGCACACCTTTCTTTTGATTCTGTAACAAGAATTCGTTTACCGATAGTTATGCACATTATCCACAGAGTTATCCACAGCGCAAAACGGTTGCGGCGGCGCGGATTGCCGGATAAACTCTAGTTTCTTCCAGTCCCGCAATGCCAATCCTATCGAATGTCCGTCCGTTATGGGACGCCCCCGGGGAGACCCCTTCCGGGCGGGAAGGTGGCGTACGCGTTCTGCGAGAGGGGGGCGAACCCGCCCTTCCCGGCCTCGTAAAACGCCTGACTGCCGATCATCGCGGCGTTGTCGCCGCAGAGGTATACGGGCGGTATATGGATATTCTCCCCCAGCCGCTCCCGCAGGGAGTCCCGAAGGGCTTGGTTAGCCGCGACCCCGCCCGCGAGGACGACGTTTTGAAACCGGAACGCTTCGGCGGCGGCGCAGATCCGGTCGGTCAGCACGCTGACGACGGCGTTCTGGAAGGAGGCCGCCACCGACGGGAGGTCGGTTTGGTTCTTCCAGTCGTCCCCGTAGAGCTGGCCCGCGTTGTGGATGAGGTTAATCAGCGCCGTCTTGACCCCGGAGAAGCTCATGTCGAACGGGGAGTCCTTCACGGCCGCCCTCGGGAAGGGATAGCGGTTCGGGTCGCCGCCCCCGGCAAGGCGGCTCAGCGCCGCCCCCCCCGGATACCCCAGCCCCAGCACGCGGGCCGCTTTGTCGAAGGCTTCCCCGGCGGCGTCGTCCCGGGTCCCGCCGACGACCTCCATCTCGGTGTAGCCGGAGACAGCCAGCAGCAGGGTGTGCCCGCCCGATACGACGGCCGCGAGGAAGGGCGGTTCCAGCTCCGGCTCCGCGAGGTACGCCGCCGCGATATGCCCCCGGATGTGGTGGACCGGGATCAGCGGAAGCCCGGCCGCCATCGCGTAGCCCTTGGCGAAGTTCAGCCCCACCAGCAGCGCGCCGATCAGGCCCGGCGCGGCGGTCGCCGCCACGGCGTCTATGGCGTGCCCCGCCGCGACTTTCGCCGCCAGAGGGGTGATTGCCTCCAGATGGCTCCGGGACGCGATCTCGGGCACCACGCCGCCGTACAGCGCGTGGAGGTCGGTCTGGCTCAAAACGGCGCCGCTCAGCACCGTCCGCCCGTCCCGGACGACCGCTACGGCGGTCTCGTCGCAGGATGTCTCAAAAGCCAGTATATTCATGCCGTTTCCCCCGCAGACGGTTCAAACGTCTTTGTCATCAGCACGGCGTCCTCGGCCGGTTTCTCATAGTAGCCCTTCCGCCGCCCGACGACGGCAAACCCGAACGCCCGGTAGAGCGCCAGCGCGGCCTCGTTGCTCGCGCGGGCCTCCAGCATCGCGTGCCGGACCCTCCGCGCCTCCGCCGCCGCGAGGAGCTCCGTCAGCAGCGCGCGGGCGATCCCCCGCCGCCGGAGGTTCGGGGCTGTCGCGATATTTGTGACGTGCCCCTCGTCCAGAATGATCTGGATGCCGGCGTACCCGGCCAAGGTCCCCTTCTCGAACGCGCCGAAGTAGAGACCTGCCGGGTTTTTCAGCTCCTCCCGGATCACCTTCTCGCTCCAAGGGAGGGAGAAGCACTCTTTTTCCAGCTCCGCCATCTGTCCGGCGCAGTCGGCGGTCAGCCGCAGGATGGTCATAACGTTTCGATGTCCTCCGCGAGACGCGCCGCGCAGGCGCGGTAATCGGACAGCTCCCCGCCGAACGGGTCGGGCACGTCGCCGCCGGGCAGCGTCCGTATCTTCCCGGCGTGCGCCGGGTACGCGTTCCGGAGGACCGAGACATGCGCCGCCGTCATCCCGTAGACAACGTCGCTCCACAGCAAATCCTCCTCGGAAAGCTGACGGGCGGCGTGCCGTATCAGGCCGCACCCGCGCTCCTTCGCGGCCTCGGCGGCGTACGCCGAAGCGCCCGCGCCGTCGTCGGCGGCAAGCCCCCGGGACCGCGTCTCCCACTCGGGACGCGCCGCCTTGGCAAGAACCTCGGCCAGCGGGGAGCGGCAGGTGTTGCCGGTGCAAACAAATAAAACCCTCATCCCTTCGCGTCCGCCCAATTCCCGCCGGCGTGCGCCTCCGCGACCAGCTTCGGGTTAAGCTGGAAGACGTTCTCCATCTCTTCCCGCAGAAGGGTTTTCACCGTTTCGGCCTCCCCGGCGGGGCACTCCGCGATCAGCTCGTCGTGGACCTGCAGCACAAGGCGGGCCTCCAGCCCCTCCCGCCGGATCCGGTTAAAGACCGCCACCATCGCCATCTTGATGATGTCGGCGGCGGTGCCTTGGATCGGCGCGTTGAGGGCCGCCCGCTCCCCGAACGAGCGGATATGGTGGTTCTTCGAGCGCAGCTCGGGGAGGTAGCGCCGCCGCCCGAACAGGGTCTTCACGTAGCCGTCGGCGTAGGCGCTCTCCACCACCGCCTTCATGTAGCTCCGCACCCCGGAGTACTTCTCAAGGTAGCTGTCGATATACGCCCGGGCTTCGGCGCGGGTGACGCCGATGTCGCCGGCCAGCGAAAAGTCGGAGATGCCGTAGACAATGCCGAAGTTGACCGCCTTGGCGTTCCGGCGCATCAGCGGGGTCACCTCCCCGGGCGGCACCCCGAAGACACGCGCCGCCGTCGCCGTGTGGATGTCCGCCCCCGAGGCGAACGCCTCCCGCATCGTCTCGTCCGGCGCGATGTGGGCGAGGACCCGAAGCTCGATCTGGGAGTAGTCGGCGTCCGCCAGCACCCAGCCCGGCTCCGAGGGGACGAACATTTCCCGCAGCGTCGCGCCCAGCTCCTGCCGCACCGGGATGTTCTGCAAATTCGGCTCGGTGGAGGAGAGCCGCCCGGTCACCGTCCCGGTCATCCTGAAGGTGGAGCGCACCTTCCCGTCCCGCTCCGAGGCCGCCAGCAGGCCGTCGGCGTAGGTGGACTTCAATTTGCCGAGCATCCGGGTCTCGAGGATCACCGGCACGATCGGGTGGGCGTCCCGCAGGGCCTCCAACGTGTCCGCGTCGGTGGACCAGCCGGTTTTTACCTTCTTCCCGTGGGGCAGGCACAGCTCCTCAAACAGCAGTGCGCCCAGCTGCTTCGGCGAGAGGAGGTTGACCTCCCTGCCGAGGATCTCGGCGGCGGCGGCCTTACAGCCCTCCAGACCGGCTTCAAGGCGGTCCCGGAACGCCGCGAGCTTTTCCCGGTCCACCGCGACGCCGGTGAACTCCATATGGGCGAGGACTTCGCAGAGGGGCATCTCCACATCCCGGTAGAGGGGGTAGACGCCCTCGCCGGTCATCCGGGCCTTCATCTCCTCCCAGTCCGTTTCGGGGCGGCCCAGAACCCACGCCGCCAGCGGCGCGTCGGCAGCCAGCGGGGTCAACGCCCGCCCGGCTTCCAAGTCGCCCCGCCAGATACCCTTCACGTCCCGCCCGACCCCCGGCGGCAGCTCCGCAGGGGCCGGCGCGTCTTCCTCCGGCTGTTCGGGATCTAGAAAACTCCATTTGTTCATCAGCGACTTGAACCCCAGCTTATCGAATACCCCCCGCAAAAGCCCGGCGTCGGGGGGGACCCGCCTGACGCCTGCCGGGGAGAAGGGAAGCGGGATGTCCCGGCAGACGGCGCCCAGCTTGCGGGAGAGATAGGCGCTCTCCTTCCCCGCCTCGAGCTTACCCCTAAACTTGGGGAGGACCGAATCGAGGGAGGCGTAGATCGCGTCCAGCCCCCGGAACTCCCGCATCAGCGCGAGGGCCGACTTCTCGCCGATTCCCGGCACGCCCGGGATCTGGTCGCTGGCGTCGCCTTGGAGCGCTTTCAGGTCGATCAGCTCCGCCGGGGTCAGGCCGTATTCCTCCACGATGCTGTCATGGTCCCGCAGGCGGGTTTCCTTGTTGCCAACATGCGCCACCGTGACATACTCGCCGATCAGCTGGAAGCTGTCCCGGTCGCCGGTGACGAGGACGCAGGGGGTCTTGCTGTCGGCGCAGATCTGCGCGATCGTGCCCAGCACGTCGTCCCCCTCGAACCCCTCCAGCTCGTAGACGGGGACCCGGAGGGCGCCCAGCGTCTCCCGGAGAAGGGGTATCTGGACCGCGAGGTCGTCCGGCATCGGCTTCCGGGCGGCCTTGTAGCCGCCGTAGAGGGCGTTCCGGAAGGTCGGCGCGGGCAGGTCGAACGCGACGCACAGCCCGCCGGGCTTATAGTCGCCCAAGAGCCTGTGCAGGATGTTCAGGAAGCCGAAGACGGCGTGGGTCGGAACCCCCTCGCCGTTGCTGAGGGGGCGGACGCCGTAGTAAGCGCGGTTGAGGATGCTGTTGCCGTCAACCGCCATCACGGCCCCGTTCAGGAGATTTTCTTGCATACTACCCCTTCTTTGGTGTCGGTCAGTTCGTAGCCCAAACCCTTCAGCTCGCCCCGTATCCGGTCGGCTTCGGGGTAATCCCTGTTCGCCTTCGCCGCTTGGCGGGCGTCCACCAACGCCCGTATCCCCTCCGGCAGCGTATCCGGCCCGCTTTGGCCGGCGGCCGGTCCGGCGTCGTCCAGCCGCAAGCCCAAAACCCGGTCGATCGCGAGGGCCGCGTCGTAGACCGCCTGCGTGCGCTCCGGCTGGCGCGCCATCGTCCAGAGCGCGCCCACCGCTTTGGGGATGTTCAGGTCGTCCAGCACGGCATCCCGCATTTGGGCGGCGTACGGCTCGACGCTCGCGTTCCCCGTCCCGCCCCTGTGGGCGCGCACCGCCGCCAGCAGGCGGTTGTAGGCGGTCTTGGCGGCGTCCATCCCGTCCCACGTGAAGTTGAGCTTGCTGCGGTAGTGCGCCCCGGCGCAGAAGTAACGGTAGGCCATCGGCGGGTAGCCCCGCTCCTCCAAGTCGCCCAAGGTGTAGAGGTTGCCGAGGCTCTTGCTCATCTTGCCGCCGTCGATCAGCAGGAACTCGCCGTGCATCCATGTGTTGACCATCGGGTGGCCCAGCAGGGCCTCGTCCTGCGCGATCTCGTTCTCGTGGTGGACCGGCAGGTGGTCGATCCCCCCGGTGTGGATGTCGAACCGCTCCCCGAGGTATTGCAGCCCCATCGCGGAGCACTCGATGTGCCAGCCGGGGTAGCCCTTCCCCCACGGGGAGTCCCACTGCATGATGTGTTCCCTCGGCGCTTTCTTCCAGAGGGCGAAGTCGAAGGGGTTCCGCTTCTCGGGGTTCACCTCGACCCGCGCCCCGGCGACCTGCGCGTCTAGGTCGAGCCGGGAGAGCTTCCCATACCCGGGGAAGGTTGCGATATCGAAGTAGATCCCGTCCGACGTCTCGTAGCCGTGCCCCTTCTCCAAAAGGCCCTCCACGAAGGCGATCATCTGCGGGATGTGGTCGGTCGCCTTGCAGACCACCTCGGGCCGCTGGATGTTCAGCGCGTCGGCGTCGGCGAAGAACCGCGCGGTGACCGAGGCCGCGATCGCCCACGGGTCGAGCTTCTTCTCCCGGGCGGCCTTTTGCAGTTTGTCCTCCCCGGCGTCCCCGTCGTCGGTCAGGTGGCCGACGTCGGTGATGTTCATCACGTGCTTTGGGGTATAGCCCCCGAAGATCAGCGCGCGGCGGAGCCAGTCGGTGAAGAGGTAGCTCCGCATATTCCCGATGTGCGCCGGGCTGTAGACGGTCGGGCCGCAGGCGTACAGGCCGGCGGCGGCGGCGATCGGGGCGAACGTCTCTTTCCGGCGGGTCAGGGTGTTGTACAGTGTCATGGGGACCTCCCGTAAGCTTACAAAAGGATCTGCTCTTTCAGCAAAGACCGGTAGCGGATCAGGTAGTCGATCCCCGACCACAGCGTCACGGCGGCGATGATCCACGAGGCCGCGTCGCAGAGCCGCGCGGCGCCGATCGGAACCGCGTGCCACGGGGTCAGGATGGCGATGACGCAGACGATCTGGACGGCGGTTTTCACCTTGCCCGACCGGTCGGCCGCGATCACGGTGCCGGCCGACGCGGCGACCGACCGCAGCGAGGAGACGACAAACTCCCGGGCCAGCACCAGCAGCGCGGCCCACGCGGGGACCGTCCCCTCGGCGAGGAAGAAGACCAAGGCGGCGAAGACCAGAAGCTTGTCGGCGAGCGGGTCCATAAACTTGCCGAACCGGGTGACCTGACCCATCCGGCGGGCGAGGTAGCCGTCCAGCAGGTCGGTGACCGAGGCGAGCGAGAAGAGGACCAGCGCGGCGACCCGCCAGCCAAGCCCCATCGACACGGCGAATAGCGGGATGGCGGCGACCCGCGACATGGTCAGTATATTCGGAACGGTCATAGGGCGCGCCCCTTTCCGTCCCCGTCCAGCGCGCCTTCCAGCAGCACCGGGAGGTACTCGCCCGGCGAAACCTTCCGTTCGCTCGTGAAGAACACGCAGCCGTCCACCTCGGGGGACTCGGCCTCGCTCCGCCCGTAGTATAACCCGGCGTAGCGGTCGTAACCCTCGCAGAGCACCTCGGCGACCGACCCTACCCTGCTCTGGTTGAAGGCGTCGGTGATCCGGCTCTGCAGCTTCTCCGCGACCCTTTGCCGCCGCTTCCTCATCTTGGAGGGCACCTGCCCGGGCAATCCGGCGGCGACCGTCCCGGTTTCCCGGGAATAGGCGAAGACGCCGACCCGGGGGATCTTCGCGAACCGCAGGAAATCCGTCAGCTCGATAAAATCGTCCTCCGTCTCGCCGGGGAAACCGACGATCACCGTCGTCCGGAGGATGACGCCGGGGATCCTCTCCCGAAGGGTGACCACCAGCCTTTCCAAGTCGGCGCGGGTATACCGGCGGTTCATCGCCTTCAGAACCGGGTCGGAAGCGTGCTGCATCGGGATGTCCAGATACTTGACGATCTTCTCTTGGCCAGCGACCGTGGCGATCAGCTCGTCTGTGATCAGCTCGGGGTAGAGGTAGTGGAGCCGGATCCGCCGCAACCCGCCAATCCCGCAGAGCTTTTCCAAAAGCCCGCTCAGATTGGGCTTCCCCCCCGGCAGGTCGAACCCGTAGCGGGTGACGTCCTGCGCGATCACCACCAGCTCGGTGACGCCCGAACGGCAGAGGGTCTCCGCCTCGGCGAGGACGTCCTCCGGCTTCCGGCTCCGGTAAGGCCCCCGCAGGGTTGGGATCAGGCAGTAGGCGCAGCGGTTGTCGCACCCCTCCGCGATCTTGATGTACGCCGTGTGGGGAGGGCCCATGTGGATCCTCGGGACGGCGCTCACCGGCTCGTCCAGCCCGCCGAAGAATACGGGGACCCGCCCGCCGAGGACCGCCTCGACGGCGGGGACGATGTCGTCAAACCGCCCGGGCCCGACATAGCCGTCGGCCCGGATCCCCTTCTTCCGCCCGGGGACGGACTTCTGCCACTCCGCCATACATCCGGCGAGGATGACCTTGGAGCCCCCGATCTCCCGGATCTGCTCCAGCGCCTCCTGCCGGGCCTCCGCGATAAACCCGCAGGTGTTGACCACCGTCACGTCGGCCCGGTTCGGGTCGTCCACCAGCTGGTAGCCGGCCTTGTCGAGCAGGTAGAGCATCTGCTCGCTGTTGATGACATTCTTCTCGCAGCCCATCGCGATTAGAGCCACTTTATTCCCCATCGCCGTCTTCATCCGTATCACCCATCCTCGCAAGGGCCTCCAACGCGTCGTCGATGTCCTCCCGCCCGATCCCGTAGTACCGCAGATACGCCTTAATGCGGTAGGCGTCCCAGCCCTTCCCGGCTTTCCGCGCGGCTGCCCGGAGCGCCCATTCGCCGTCGTTGAGGTAGCCTTCCTCCACGCACCAGCCGATTGTCTCTTCGACCTCGCCGTCGGGGTATCCCTTTTGGGCCAGCTTATCCCAAAGCCGCCGTGTGGTATACGGCTGGCGGCCGAGCAGGGAGAGAGCCGCGCCCTTACAGCTCTTCGTCTGCGCCATCGTCGTCGTCGTCCGCTTCGATAATCACCGCTTTGCCGCCCCGCCCCGTCGCGATCGTCTTCCCCTTCTTCTTGTGGCTGAGGGAGATCTTTCCGGAGCGCTCCTTGATCCCGGCCTCCAGCTCGGCGACCGCCTCGGGGTGCTCCCTGAGATAGCTGCGCGCGCCGTCCCGCCCTTGGCCCAGACGGGTTTCGCCCATAGAGAACCAAGAGCCGCTCTTTTGGACCATGTCGGTCTCGACCCCCAAGTCGATCAGCTCGCCGAACCGGGAAATCCCCTCGCCGTAGATGATATCGACCTCCACCTCCCGGAAGGGGGGGGCGACCTTGGTCTTCGCCACCTTGATCGTGGTCCGGCTGCCGACGCTGTCGGTCCCGACCTTCAGCGCCTCGACCCGCCGCACGTCGAGCCGCACCGACGCGTAGAACTTCAGCGCCTTGCCGCCGGTCGTGACCTCGGACGGGCCGTAGGTCACGCCGACTTTCTCCCGGAGCTGATTGATGAAGATGATCGTGGTGTTGGTCTTGGAGACCGAACCGGCGAGCTTCCGCATCGCTTGGCTCATCAGCCGGGCGTGCAGGCCCACCGCCGAGTCGCCCATGTCGCCGTCCAGCTCGGCGCGGGGCACCAGCGCCGCGACGGAGTCTACGACGAGGGCCTCGATCGCGCCGCTGCGCACCAGCGCGTCGGCGATCTCCAGCGCCTGTTCGCCGTTGTCCGGCTGGGAGATGAGCAGGTTGTCGATGTCCACCCCGAGCGCGCGGGCGTAGACCGGGTCGAGGGCGTGCTCCGCGTCGATGAACGCCGCCTCGCCGCCGAGCTTCTGCGCCTGCGCCAGTATGTGCAGCGCGAGGGTCGTCTTGCCCGACGCCTCGGGTCCGTAGATCTCGACGATCCGCCCCCGGGGGACGCCGCCCACGCCCAGCGCGATGTCCAGCGCCAAAGAGCCGGTGGGGATGGCGCTGACCTGCATGTGGGCGACCTCGCCCAAGCGCATGACGGAGCCCTGCCCGTAGCTCTTCTCCAAACGGTCCAGCACCGTCTTCAGGGCTTCCTTTTTCTGTGAGTCGGTGGCGTCCATCCGCAGCGCAGGCGGCTTGGACGGCGACTTGCCCTTTCCCTTTTTCTCCATACCCATTTCACTCCTAACTATTGAACGCCCCGCACGACACGCCCGATCCCGGCGGCGTCGCTGACAACGGCAACCTCTTTCAGCCCGGCGTCCTCCGCCATCCGCCGGACGGCCCCGCCCTGCCGGTACCCGACCTCGGCCGCGAACAGCCCGCCGTCCCGGAGAACCCTCAGCCAGCCCGGAAGGAGCGACCGGTAAAAGTCCAGCCCGTCGGCCCCGCCGATCAGCGCGAGGCGCGGCTCGTAGTCCCGCACCGATTTGTCCAGCTCCTCCCCCTCCGCGATATACGGGGGGTTGCAGACCAGCGCGTCGAACCGCCCCCACAGGGATTGGTCGGGCGGGGCCAGCGCGTCGGCCCGGAGGATGTTTTGGCAGCCGTTCCCTTTCGCGACGCCCAGCGCGGCTTCGGAGACGTCGCCGGACAGCACCGAAACGGAGGGGTGGTTGGCCCCGATCGCAAGCCCCACGCAGCCCGACCCGCAGCAGAGGTCGAGGACGCACGCCGGCCCGGGCCGTCCGCGCCGCAGGAAGGCGAGGGCTTCGTCAACCAAAAGCTCCGTCTCGGGGCGGGGAATCAGGACGTCGGGGGTGATCGTCAGCGTCAGCCCGTAAAAGTCCCACTCCCCCAGCACGTACGCCAGCGGTTCGCCGCCCGCACGGCGGCGGGCGAGTTCCACGGCGTCCCCTTGGGCGGCGAGGATCTGCCGCGCCTCCCACGCGGGGCGCGCGACCCCGCCGGCCCGGAGGATATCCGCTATTCCGTCCCCCAAGCGTCCGCCCCTTCCTCGGCGGGGACGACCCGCTTCAACGCGTCCAGCGCGACCTCCAGCATCCCGTCGTCCGGCTCCCGGGTGGTGAGCCGCTGCATCAGCAGACCCGGGGCGCGCACCGCCCGGCTCAGGACGTTCTCCGAACGCCCCACCAACCGGTTCAGCTCGTAGCTGACCGCGACGACGAAGGGCAGCAGCGCCAGCCGCGCGGCGACCCGCAGGATCACGGAGTTCCAATGGAGCATCTGGAGCGGCAGGGAGAGGAGGAGGAAGGCCACCATGCTGACCAGCACGACAGTGAGCAGGAAGCTGGTGCCGCAGCGGGGATGGAACCGGGAGAACCGCCTCGCGTTCGCGACGGTCAGCTCCTCCCCGGCTTCGTAGCAGGCGATCGACTTATGTTCCGCGCCGTGGTAGGCGAAGGTGCGCTGGATGTCCTTCGTGCGGGACACCAGAACCATGTACAATAGCAGGATGACCAGCCGCAGGGCCGTCTCAAAGAGGTTGCGGAGGAAGTTGAGGCTGACCGGAAGCTCGGCGTCCCCCGTCTGGAAGGCCGGGACCAAGCCGCTCAGGAAGGTCGGCAGGAGGGTGAACAGCCCGACCACCAGCACCAAGGCCAGCCCCATCGAGAGGGCGAACAGCCCTTTGCCCAGCCCCTTCGGCTCCTCTTTGCCGGCTCCCCCGGCCCCGCCCGGCTCGTCCGCGATTTGGTCGGCCGACCAAAAGAGGGCTTTCATACCGATGGAGAGCGACTGGACGAAGTTGCAGACCCCCCGGACGAAGACCCAGCCCAAAACGGGATGCCGCTCCTTCGGGAAGGGCGCGGACTCCTCCCTCGCCAATAAGCCGCCGGGCGTCCGCACAACGGCCGCGAACTTCCCCGGCCCGCGCATCATCACGCCCTCGAGCAGGGCTTGTCCCCCGATGCTGGTTTTTTTCACGTCTGTTCCCCCTGTAAGATCATAGGTGATAGTATACCCTTTTATCGGCGGTTTGTCAAACCGAAACATTGGGGGTATTTTCATAGGCGGATCTATGATATAATGGAATCACTTTATTCAGAGAAAGGACGACGCGCATGAAGGTAATCCTAACCGAAAGCTATGAGGAAAGCGCCCGGAAGGGCGCGGAGATCATTCTGGACGCGGTCGCGCGGGACCCCGGCCTGCTGCTGGGGCTCGCCACCGGAGAGACCCCTGTCGCGATCTACAGGCTCCTCCGCGAGGCGTGCGCCGCCGGGACGGCGGATTTTTCCAAGGCGAGGACGGTGAACCTCGACGAGTATGTCGGCTGCCGAGAGGAGGACAGCTACCGCCGCTTCATGGACGAAAACCTCTTCGACGGGATCAACTTGGACAAAAGCAAGATCACCATCGCGGACCACGCGGCGGACCCGGCCGGGGAAGTCGTCCGTCTCCGGGCCTTCTTCGGGGCAAACCGGGTGGACCTGCAGCTGCTCGGGATCGGCCCCAACGGGCACATCGGCTTCAACGAGCCGGACAGCGAACTGGAGGCCGGCGTGCACGTCACCGGCCTGACGGAATCCACCAAGCGGGCGAACGCCCATTGGTTCGCCGACGGCGCGGTCCCCGATCAGGCGATCACGATGGGTATGGGCGACATCCTCAAGGCGAAGTCGATCCTGCTGGTGGTCAAGGGGGAGAGCAAGCGGGAGGTCCTGCGGGGACTGCTGGACGGCGGCAAGGTCACGACCCGGAACCCGGCGACCTTCCTCCTTCTCCACCCCGACGTGACGGTGGTGACCGAACGGTCGCTTACGGTCTGACGAGCGTCGCGACGCCGGCCAGAATCAGCAGGTGGGCCGGGTAGAAGACGTAAAAGAGCGTCCGGAGGCCGCCCCGCCCCTTCTCCCCCGAATAGAGCCAGACCGGGATGAAGGCGGCGAACGCCGCGAGGGTGGTGGCGGCTTCCCGCCAAAGGACGCCGCCGAGCATCTGGGACGCAGCCAGCATCAGGACGCCGACCGCCAGAGCGAACGCTGTCTGGCGGTTTTGGTTTCGGAAAAAGTAGAAGACGAAGATAAAAAAGACGCCGAAGAAGCCGTAGTCGGCGCGGAGCAGCGCCGCGCCGGCCCCCGCCGCGAGGATCGAGGCCAGCGCGAAGCCCCGCCGCCCCTGCGCCGCGAAGACGTCGAACAGGAGGATGCCGAGAAGCCCCAGCGTCAGCGTGAAGCCGACGTTTTGGTAGGTCAGGTTGACAAAACCGCCGAAGAAGACAAGTTCGTCCGGCGTACGGCTGAACGACGTGCGGAAGAGGTCGAACGGCGCCTCGCTGACAAGGGAGAAGAGGAGGAGCCGGAGGAGGTACCGCCTCGCGTTCTTGGTGTGGAACAGCCCTTCCGCGATCAGGAAGCAGAAGAGGGGCATCGCGATCCGCCCCACCGTGCGGCAGAGGGTGTACAGCGGCATAGGAAGCTCGCCGCCCAGCGCCGCCGCCGTGTGGTCGATCAGCATGGCTGCCGTCGCGAGGATCTTTACGGCGAAGGCGGACACCTATTCGTCGCCGCCTTCGTCTTCCCCGATCCGTTCGAGGAAGAGGCCGTACACCTCTTCGAGGAGCGCTTCGTCCTGCACCTCTTCGAGCATCTCCTCGCCGTCCACCTCGACCGCCGTCATGATGACGACCGCGACTTCGTCCTCTGCGTCCTCCGGATCGGCGATCCCGAACGCCATATAGGTTTCGCCCTCGTATTCCAAGGTATCCAGATGCTCCAGCTCGACCTCGTTGCCGTCCTCGTCGGTCAGGGTGATGAAATCGCTTCCGTATTCGCTCACGGCGGCGCCCTCCTTATTTTTGGCGGCCTGACGGCCGGTTTGGCTGTGGCTATTCTACACCATTGAAGCGCCGTTTGCAAGGAGGTTTTGCGCCGGGGAGGAAGTGTTGGGGGACGATTGCCATCGTCCCTCTCAACGGCTATATATTTCTTTCGCGTAATGCGCTTCCTACGACTTACCGCAAAAACCAGAATAATATTATATTTTAAAATCATGGGCGTGTCAACTCCCATGTTGTGGACTGCGATTTGTATGGTATACCGGGAAGACTTCATTGTCTCATGTCTTAGGATACAATTTATTGTAATCGCAGCATCTACTATACACTCTTTTTATTATGCATTTTCCGTGTTCATATATTGTTTACAATTATTTTTACTTATCTCTTGACTTACAAGACTTTCAATCTTATACTTTATACAGTGATGTTGAAGGTGGGTTATCCCCCTCACACCGTAAAGTATG
>JAISVO010000143.1 GCA_031271525.1 Oscillospiraceae bacterium | reverse complement strand
CAGAAGTGGTTTTGGTTGGTGTTTTGAAACTCGCGTCCGCAGGTCGGGCATTTCCACATGGGTTTCAACTCCTAGTTCAATAATAGACCTCAGTATACCACACGTCGACACAGTTCGTCCATTACGGAATCCGTAGGGGAGAGACCAATTGCGTCCATAGTTGTAAATCATCACAGGAAATCCAGAAGAGAGAAGGGTAACTCACCCGTTTGATGTGTAGCGCGATAGGTGAGCTTCGCTAAACCGAACTGATTATACGCTTGTGTAAAGACAGTTAGAACCGCATGAAGCGTTTCCAGCTTTCTTGCGAAGCATTGGCTCCGCCGGGCAAGAATGGGCAGCCCTGATGATCACCCAGCACAGCATCACAGACCAAATCCCGACAAAGACCCCGCCAATCAAAGCCCCGGCAAAAGCAAGAGCCTAACGCCTCCACCGACCAAAGTGAGCGTTAGACCCATTGCATGAACAAACCGCAAGCGCAGACCGCACCCCACTGATGAAGCCGCTTGCAGATGAGGTCGCCTTTATCGTACAGCTTTTTGCCGTTTTGGTCGCCATATCGCCGCGCTTCGGTTGACGTATACCAACCGCCGAGACGGGACTATACTCTTTGTCATGCGCTTGACGTGGCGACACACCACCACCGAAGCCGACAGAGGTGCGAGGGAAGCTTTTATGAATATCGTCACTCCATCAACCCGACCGCTTTGATTTCGTTTTGGTGCGCTGATTTGAGCAGCGAGGCGACTTCCGCCCGCACCTCCGGTTGGCTGACGTTCCCTTCTTTTTTGAGCCGGAAAGCGGTCTGCCAAGCGTCGTAAACGGCTCGGTACAACGCCGCAAGCTCCGGCTCGCCGGCTTTCTCGAAATATTTCCACGCGTAATACTTCAGCGCGCCGTATGTGCCGAGCAGGTATTCCATCTCCCAGCTGAGGGCTAACCCCGGATCGTCCGCCTCAAAGTGCTTGTATAAGGCCGGATAGGCCGCCAGACCCTTGGCGTTGTCGCACCACTCCCCGCCCTTGAGATGATTGACAGCCAGCTTCTTCGTGTCCTTTACAATGCTATCCGGTGATTTGCCGCTTCTGCCCGTCACCGTTAAGACCGACAAAATGGGAATTTCCCGTTTCCCCAGCGTCTCATAGGGCAGTTCCCCCTCTCCGTTGACGGCAAGGGTGAAAAACAGCCGCTTTTCGTCGTCATATCCGGTGATCAGGCCCCATTCGGGAACGCCGATGTCCCAAGATACGGCCGGTATCCCGTTATCAATGGATTTTTGGATGACCGCGACGGCTTCCAAACGCTTTTCCTCCTCCATCATCTCCTGACCCCAGTAGCGACCTACATAGTCGCACGTTAGACCGCCGTTCTCCACCCACGGCTTTTGTCCGTCGAATCCCCAGATGCTTGTGGACGACGGGCATAGGTCGGCCGCTACCCACATCCGAAACGCAAACCCGCTGGTCGCCACAATATCCTCCGCGGCCTCCGGCCACGGGCTGTTCCTCACGGCGCAGGACAACGATTTCGCGAAGGAAAAGAGATATCCCGTGCTGTCATGGACCCCGTCCCATGTGACGCTGAGTTTTTTCATGATTCTCCGCCCCCTTACGGTTGTTTTCCTTGAGTATATCACACAGAAAGGGACTATGATTGATATTTTTTGCTGACCGGGATGTAAATGTCCTCGCTGAACACCCGGCTCTCCTCCATATATGTCTCAAACTGTTCCCCGTGGTCAAACGCGCAGGCGTACCCGCTTGCCGGCATCCAAACATGAAAGATATAACGCCATGTCCGGTGGATCGTGTTTACAAAGTCGAAACGCGGCACGGGCGGCGTGGCGAAGACGGCGTACAGTCCGCCGGAAATGGTTAACTCTTCGGCGCCCGTCCGGTCACCGGCGGCATCTCGGATGCCGATAAAGTAGTCAACCCGGCCGGCTTTCTCATTCTGCCGGGATACGCCGTAATCGGCGCAGACCTTACCGCCCGAGAGCCGTTTGGAGAGTTTCCCGCCGTTGTAGACATTCCAGAAGTTCGGCGGGGACTCGCCGCCGCTCCAGAACCCTACAAGGGTGAACCCCGGCAGGGTGACGATCTTCGGGGTGACTTCAAAATCCGGCGTCTCTGGGCGAAAGCGGCCGTACAGCTTCAGGCTGTTCCCGACCGCTTTATATTTCGTCGGCAGGATGTGATGCTCGGCTTTGAACGCCCGTGTAAAGTTCTCCTTCGAGTTAAAGCCATATTCGAAGGCGATCTCGGAAACCGGACGGTCGCTGCCGCCGATCTCCCTCGCGATTTCCGACAGGCGGCGTTTGCGGATGTAATCCGCCGGGGTCAACTTTACCACGTCCTTGAACACACGGCTGAAATGGTATTCCGAATACCCCGCAGCCCGCGCCAAGCCGGCGAGGGTCAACTCGTCCCTCAAATGCGCTTCGATATAACTCAGCGCGTGTTCGATATGCTCGGCGTAGTTCATACCGGGCGGATCCCCAACAGGGTCAGTACCTCGCAGAGAGCTTTTGCCGAAAGGTTCCCCGGCAGGTCCAGCTTCTTCTGCAGCTCTTTGCGGAGCTTCGCGCTGTTGACCCCGCCGGACAGCCCCCACTCATACAGATCTCGCTTGGTGACCGGCTGGACTGCCTGTTCGGTCTGGGACGGTTCGGTCGCCCCCGCATTGATCAGCGCGGTCCGTATCTCGTCCGGGGTGACGCCCTCGACCCCTAACAGTCCCTCCGCGCCGGGCTTCCGCTTGCGCGGTTCCTTACCCGGTCTCGGCGGGATGTAGGCGTGTCTTACCGTTCCGGGCGGCAGCAAGCCCTTGATGTGGTTGCGGATCACCAAGCCCCCGCCGTCGCTGTCGGTAAGGACGATGACGCCCCGCTCTCTTGCGAGCCGGACGAGAAGCGAACGCAGCTCTTTGTCTTTGAAAAGCGCGAAGCCGCCGGTGGTGACCACCGTTCCGTCCACCGCTTGCAGGACGGCGTTTTTATCATATTTCCCCTCGACGATGATGACCTCTTTGACCTTTAGTTTTTCCGCGTTACTCATACGCTCAGCGCCCCCAACAGCCATTCTAGGGCGCGTTCCCTCCCTTCCCCTTTCAGCATTCCGTCCGCCTCCCGGCACCGCAGCAGCGCGGCGCGGCACCGCTCGGCGGGAACACCCTTCGCGGCCCGCATCAGTTTTTCGGCGGGGTAGGCGCTCCGGTAGCCGCAGACGTCCATGACCTGCTTTATCGTCTTCCCGTGGTCGATCGCGAGCCTAGCGACGTACAGCCCCCGCAGCGTCTTCCCCAGCGCGCCGAGGATCATCTCGGGCGGTTCCCGCATCCATTGGAGCGTTTCCAGCAGGTTCGCGGCTTTTTTCATATCCCCGGCGGCGACGGCGTCGGTCAAGTTGAAGGCGGTCGCCTCCAGCACCGGCTCGGTTACCTCGTCCAGCACCGCCCGTGTGACGAAGCCGCTCTCCCGGCAGTACGCCGCTGTCTTTTCGATCTCGCCGCGCAGCATCGTCATGCTCCGGCCGCATCGGAAGATCATATATTCGCAGGTCGATCGGTCGATCGCGACACCCCGGGAGGAAAAATGCCTTGTGATCCAGGCGATCAGCGGGGAATCCCCTTGGGGCGCGAACTCAACCGTAACGGCATGGCTCTTCAGCGCCGCCGTGATCTTGCTCCGGGCATCCTGCTTATACGTCAGGGTGTCATAGAAGAAAACCAGACAGCAGGTGTCCGGCAGGGTTTCGAAGAAAGCCGTCCAGCGGTCCCGCTCGGCCGCCGGGATCCCCGTCAGGTCAAAGTCGTCGGCGACGACCAGCCGCCGCTTTCCCATGAAGGGGAGACTCTCGGTCTCGTCGGTCAGCGCCGTCAGGGTCAAACCCTTCCCGCTGAGCCGGACATAGTCAAAACTGGCGTCGGCGACCACGGCTTCCCGCAGCTGTTCAAGACAGTGTTCCCGAAGGTACGCCTCCTCCCCGTGGAAGACGTACAGCTTCGCGATTTGCCCCTCTTTGATGGATTTAACAACTTCTTTATACCCCGGCATAGGGAAAAATCACTCCTCCGTTCGCAGCGTAACGGTCCCAAGATCGGTGCGGTAGACAGCGATTTGACGGTCATACAGTCTGCCGAGCACCTCCGGCGACGGATGCCCGTAGCGGTTCTGCCCCACCGAGATGACCGCCGCCTTGGGCTTGACGGCGTCCAGCAGTTCCTCCGATGTCGAGCCGGACGAGCCGTGGTGCCCGACCATCATCACGTCGACCGGCGGCAAAGCGGCGTAACGGGTGAGCCAGCGTTCGGCGGGCGCGGACAAGTCCCCGGTGCTCAAGAAGGTGAAGCCGCCGGATTCCAGCAGGACGGTGAGGCAAGACGCGTTGTCGTCCCCGAACCACCGCGAGGGGATCAAGGTCAGAGACGCGCCCCCCAGCGTCAGGACGGTGTCCTCCGCGATACCTTCAACCTGTTCGGGGATACCGTCCAGCGCGGGCCCCAAGATCCGCCGCACATCGGTCAAAGCCCGCAAGGACGCCGCGCCGCTCATATGGTCGGCGTCGTAGTGGGAGAGGAGGAGGAGATCCACCGTCCGCTCCCCCCGGCTTTGGAGGAACCGCGCCGCTTCCCGTCCCGCCGAGGGCGATCCGCCGCAGTCCAGAACCGCCGTGAATCCGTTTGAGCGGACGATAACGCATTGACCCTGCCCGACATCCAACGCGGCGACCTCCAGACCCGGATCATCCCAGACGGTCAGAACGAGGCAGAGGGCGAGGGACGCCGCCGCCAGCGAGGCGGACGCCCTCCACCGCCGGGTGAACAGCGCGATGAGGAAGAGCGCGTATCCGTAGCAGAGCCACGCCAGCATATAGGGCTGCTCCGTATACAGCATCGCGTAGGGGATGCCGCCGAGGATCCGCAGACCCCCCCGGAAGATCTCCAGAACCGCGCCGGCAGCCGGAGCGAGGAACGGGAGGAAGAGGCTCAAAGCCCCGCCGAGGAATATGAGGTTGACAAAGCCCAGCAGCAGGAGGTTTGAAACCGGCGAGATCAGCGATACCCCGCCGAACCAATACGCCGCGAAGGGAACGGAGAAAACCAGCGCGGACAGCGACGAGGAGAGGGAGGACGCCAAGACCTTGACGACGGTCTTCGGGAGTTTCAGCTTCCCGATCAAGCCGGTCAGCTTCCCCTGCCACTGGGCGGCAAACAACAGAAGGCCCAGCGTCGAGGAAAAGGAGAGCTGCAGCCCCGGCTCAAACAGGGCGTAAGGGTCGGCGATGAGGACGAGGAGGAACGCCAGCGCCAGCGCCCGCAGCGGCACATATTCCCGCCCGAACAGCGGGGCCGCGAGATAGACGGTGATCATGATCCCGGCCCGCACCGCCGACGGGGTGAACCCCGTGACCGCGACATACAGCAGCACCAACGGCAGGGCGACGACAAACGAGCGTCTGCGGCTCCGTAGGAGTAAGGCGATGAACCCGGCAAGCATCGAGACGTGGAGGCCACTGACCGCCGCCACATGGGTTAAGCCGGCGGAAAATAAATCTTGGCTCAAAGGGTCGGAGAACCCAGTCCGGTCGCCGGTTAGGATTCCGGTCAGGAGGGAGGCGTTGTCGCCGGAAAACAGCGAAGAAATGCGGTCTTTGACCGCCCGTGCCCAGAGTACCGGCCGGTCGAGGAGCCGGAGGGGTCCCTCGGTGATTGAAAACTCGCCGTAGGTCGTCGCCTTGAAGTGGCTGCCCGAACGGGGGGTCAGGGCGACCCGGAAGGTTCCCGTCAGCCTGTCCCCCGGCTTGACCGTCTCTTCGCCCGAATAATAGAAGACTCCCGGCACTCCGTTCAGAAGGACGTCTGCCTGCTCCCCGTACGGCGAAGACCCCGAGAAACCGGTGGCGACCAGCGTCAGCTCTTCCGTCTTGCCGTCATACGGCCGCACCGGGGCGGGGATGGCGGCGTACCGCCAAGCCGCAACCCCCAGAAACGCGGCGCAAAGCGCCGACAGCAAAAGTATCCGCCTCACACGGCCGCCCTGCCGTCCAGCACACCGGCGTATTGCGTCCGGAGCGCTTGAAACGTCCCATTTTCGAGAGACTCCCGAATCCGCCCCATCAGGGTGTTGTAGAAGGTGAGGTTGTGCAGGACGCCCAACCGGAGGGCGAGGATTTCCCCCGCCTTGAACAGATGCCGCAGATAGGCGCGGGAGTGGGTTTTACAGAGGGGGCAAGGGCAGGTTTCGTCCACCGGGCGGCAGTCCTCCTTATACCGCTCGTTGAGGAGGTTGATCCGTCCCCGCCAGGTGTACAGGTGCCCATGACGCGCGTTGCGGGCGGGCATCACGCAGTCAAAGAAGTCGATCCCCCGCGCGACCGCCTCTAAAATGTTCTCGGGGGTGCCCACCCACATCAGGTACCGGGGTCTATCAACCGGCATATGCTCGGTGACGACATCCAAGACGTGGTACATCACCGGGATCTCCTCGCCCACCGCAAGCCCCCCAACGGCGTAGCCCGGCATGTTCAGCTCCGCGATACGCTTCATGTTGTCAACCCGCAGGTCGCCGTACACGCCGCCTTGGTTGATGCCGAAGCAGACCGGGCCGCCGGGCCGCGTCCCGCCTAAATACAATGCCGTCCGTTCCAGCCAGCGGGCGGTGCGCTCCGCCGACCGCTTCACGTAATCGTACGGGGCGGGATTCCCGACACACTCGTCCAGCGCCATAAAGATGTCCGCGCCGAGTTTTAATTGAATCTCCGCCGCGCCCTCCGGGGTGAGGAAAATCCTCCGTCCGTCCAAGTGGGACGCGAACGCGACCCCTTCCTCGGTGATCTTGCGGAACTTTGAGAGGGAGAACACTTGAAATCCTCCGCTGTCGGTGAGCATCGGCCGGTCCCAGCCCATGAAGCCGTGCAGACCGCCGAGTTTCGCCACGGTGTCCTCCCCCGGGCGGAGGTGGAGGTGATAGGTGTTGCAGAGGACGATTTGGCACCCGACCGCTTGGAGGTCGAGCGCCGAAAGACCGCCCTTGATGGCGGCCTGCGTCGCGACATTCATAAAGACCGGGGTCTCCACGGCCCCGTGGGGGGTCGAAAACAACCCCAGTCGCGCGCTTCCGTCCGTTTTGGTCAACGTAAACATGCCTTGTGTTCCTCGTATGCCAGATTCCATACCTCGTCGCTGAACGGCGGGAATGTCTCCCCCCGTTCGTTTGCGATCCGGGACGCGGCGTCAAAAAAGGGGGCGAAGGTATCCAACCCCGTCCGGAGGGCGGCGAAAACCAGCTCCAACCACACCTTCCCGCGCCGATAGACCTCGGACTGTTCGGCTTCTCGTATGGCGGCTTCCACGTCGTAACGCACCCGGCGCTCCTCGACGGTAAATCCATCCGGTGTTTCGGTCAGCAGGGTGTACGGGGCGCGAGTGTCGCCGTCCAGCGGCACGCCGCAGGACCCGGGGTTGAGCAAGAGCTTGTCCCCCGCAAACCCATGCCATTGGAGGTGCGTGTGCCCGAAGACGAAAACGTCGGCGTCGGCTTCCCGCAACGCGTCGGCGACATAGCCGTGTTCCAGAAAGGCGCGGACTTCCTCCCAAAACGCCTCCCGGGTAAAGCCGGGGGTTTCTGCCGCCACCCGGAACATCCGGGAGGAGATCGCCGTCTGTTTGCCGCCGGTGAGGAATCCGGGAAACCAATGGGCAGCGAAAATCCGCTTGCCCAAGGGTAACGTAAGCGTCGCCGAAGGCGGAAGCGACGTGAGGTAGTCCCGGTTCTCGGGCGTCAGTTCCCGCATTGTCTGCCCCATCGCGCCAAGCTGGTCGCAGTCCCACTGCCCTTCTTGGTACGCCTTCAGGTAGCCCTCTTTGTTTCCCGCCGCGACGGCCGCGCCGGATAACCCGCGCACCGTCTCGGTTACCCCGTTGCTCCACGGCAGGTCGAAGACGTAGTCCCCTGCGAGGACGAATTTCTCCGCGCCCTGTATGCGGGCGTCTTCCAGAACGGCCTTCAGCGCGGGGAGGTTGCCGTGGACGTCGGCGAGTACCGCGGCCTTCATATTGCCTTCGGCGCGGCTCCGAATTTCAGGCTGATGTCGGCCGAACGGACCGAATGGGTCAGCCCCCCAATCGAGATCAAGTCCACCCCGGTGGACGCGACGGCGCGGAGATCCTTCCCCAGCATGTTCCCCGACGCTTCGGTGACCGCCCGCCCGTTGACCATCCGGACGGCTTCGGTCATCTCGTCGTTATCCATATTGTCGAGCAGGATGATGTCGGCGCCCGCCGCGAGGGCTTCACGCACGCCCTCCAAGCCGGTGACCTCCACCTCGATCCGCATCGTGTGGCTGACCCGCTCCCGCGCCGACTCGACGGCGTTCGCGATTCCCCCCGCCGCCGCGATGTGGTTGTCCTTAATCAACACACCGTCCGACAGACCCATCCGGTGGTTTACGCCGCCGCCCACCCGGACGGCATATTTTTGCAGAACCCGCATTCCGGGGACCGTCTTCCGGGTATCGCAGATTTTAGCCGCGGTGCCGCTTATAAGCTTGACCGCCGCACGGGTCCCGGCGGCGACCCCGCTCAATTGCTGCAAGAGGTTGAGCGCCACCCGCTCCCCGGTGAGGATTGCCCGCGCGCTCCCATAAACGCTCGCCAGCACCGTGCCCTCCCGGATCTCATCGCCGTCCTTCGCGTGGAGACGCACCGAGACGGGCGACGATACGCCGATCCGCCTCCGCACCTCTTCGAAGACCATTTGGAGGAGGAAAAGCCCGCAGACCACCGTATTTTCCTTCGCGAGAAACTCCCCGGAAATGGTCTTCTCCTCCGGCACACAGCTCTCGGTGGTAACATCCCCCCAAGCGGCGTCCTCGTCCAAGGCGATTTCAATCAGTTTCTGCGCGTTAAACATGCGCTTCATCCTCGCTTTCCACATAATGTGTCCCCGCGCTCTCTTTTCGTTTGATGGCGGCGCTCAGCACGGCGGATGCCGAGAGCGCCATATTGCGGGTTTCCACCCATTCCCGGGTACGGATTATCGGGATTTCTTCCAGCAGCGCGCCGATCTCGGAAAGCCCCCGTTCCATCCTTTTGACCGTCCGGATGACGCCGGCGCATTCGTCGCAAATCCTCCGGATTTGCCTCTGAAAAGGGACAATGGACAACGCGCTCTCAAAAACGGGATTACCCTCCGGCTCCGTCCCGCCCGTTCCATAATTGTTCACTGTTAACTGTTCATTGTTCACTGACATCGCCGCCCGCCGCCCAAAGACCAAGCACTCCAGCATCGAGTTGGAAGCGAGACGGTTCGCCCCGTGGACACCGGTACAGGACACCTCGCCGACGGCGTACAGGTCGGGCACCGTCGTCCGGGCGTTTAAGTTGACGCCGACGCCGCCCACTTGGTAATGATGGACCGGGCGGACCGGGATTGGGTCCTTTGTGATGTCGATCCCGCGCGTCAGGCATTCGGCTAAGATCGTCGGGAACCG
>JAISVO010000060.1 GCA_031271525.1 Oscillospiraceae bacterium | reverse complement strand
AAAAAAGTTTTGGCAAAGTAATAGTTGAGGACGCCCGAAAGGGCGTCCTCAACTATGGTACGGGATTTCACGGACCGACAGACAGTGTTCACCTCACAGGGATGGATTTGCCGCAGGGCAAAAACAATTTGCTTTTTGCGGCGGGTTTTGGTATACTGGTGAAAAACAAGAGGAGGAAATCCGAATGGGTCTTGTCACCACCACAGAAATGTTCAAAAAGGCATACGACGGGGGATACGCCATAGGGGCGTTCAACGTCAACAACATGGAGATTATCCAAGGGATCACCGAAGCCGCGATGGAGGAGAAAGCGCCGCTGATCCTGCAAGTGTCGGCCGGAGCGCGGAAGTACGCGAAGCACGTCTACCTGATGAAGCTGATTGAAGCCGCGATTGAGGACGCGAGGATCCAAGGCGTCGATCTGCCGATCGCGGTCCACCTCGACCACGGCGACGACTTTGAAATCTGTAAATCCTGCATTGACGGCGGCTTCACCTCGGTGATGATCGACGGCTCGAAGCACTCCTTCGCGGACAACATGGCCCTGACGAAGCAAGTAGTCGATTACGCGCACAGCAAGGGCGTCGTCGTCGAAGGCGAGCTGGGGAAATTGGCGGGGATCGAAGACGCGGTCAACGTCAGCGACGAGGACGCGCAGTTCACAAACCCCGCCGAAGTCGAGGAGTTTGTCACAAAGACAGGGGTGGACAGCCTCGCGATTGCCATCGGCACCAGCCACGGCGCGTATAAATTCAAACCGGGCCAGAACCCGAAGCTTCGGTTTGATATTCTGGAAGAGATCACGAAACGGCTGCCCAACTTCCCGATCGTGCTCCACGGCTCGTCCTCGGTGCCGCAGGAGTTTGTGGCGAAGGTCAACCAGTTCGGCGGGAAGATGCCCGACGCCATCGGGATCCCCGAGGAGATGCTCCGTCAGGCGGCCCGCAGCGCGGTCTGTAAGATCAATATCGACAGCGACCTGCGGCTCGCGATGACCGCCTCGATCCGCGAACACTTTTCCTTGCAGCCCGACCACTTCGACCCGAGGCAGTATCTGGCCCCCGCCCGCGTCGCCATTAAGGATATGGTCAAACGGAAGCTCGTCAACGTGCTGGGGTGCTCCGGAAAAATCTAACCTTACGTACCCCCGCCCAAAAAAGGCGGGGGTAACATACATATGGGGAGTGGATACCACATGGAAATGCGCCAAATGCCGAGGATCGGCGAGACAGTGTCCCGGCTCGGGATGGGTCTGATGCGCTTACCCACGAACGACGGGAAGATACACTATGAAGAGGCCGAGGCGATGATCGACCGCCTGATCGAAGCCGGCGTGACCTACTATGACACGGCGTTCATGTACCACGGCGGGGAGAGCGAAACCTTCGCCAAAAAGGCGCTGATCGGCCGCCATAAGCGGGACAGCTTCACCATCGCGACCAAGATGCCGCTGGGCGAAGCCGAGAAGATGGGCGCGCAGGCGATCTTTGATAAACAGCAGGAGAAGCTTGGGACCGACGTCATCGACTTCTACCTGATGCACGGGATCAACGGCGGGAGCATCGACCACATGAACCGGATCGGCGCGGACGAGGTTGCGCGGAAGATGAAAGAAGCCGGACGGATCCGCTACATCGGGTTTTCGTACCACGGCGCGGCGGACGACCTCCCCAAGGTACTGGACGCCTACGACTGGGACTTCTGCCAGCTCCAGCTGAATTATTTCGATTGGTACGGCGGAGACGGGGAAAAACTGTACAACGACGTGACGAGCCGGAAGATCGCGCTGGTTGTGATGGAGCCGGTGCGGGGCGGCGGACTGGCGCGCTGCCACCCGGATATCCTCAAGGTCTTCTCCGACGCCGACCCGAACCTGTCCCCCGCGTCGTGGGCGATGCGCTGGTGCGGTTCGCTGCCGGGGATCGACGTTGTGCTGAGCGGGATGAGCGATATGAGTCAGGTTGAGGACAACGTTCGCCATTTCTCCCCCTTCGTGCCGCTGACCGACGACGGGCAGGAGGTCGTCAAGAGGGCGATGGACGCCTTTAAGGCGCTTCCCCTTGTGCCCTGCACCGAGTGCAACTACTGCGCGAAGTGCCCGCAATCGATCCCGATCCCCCGGATTTTCGGCGGGAGGAACGACATTGTGCGGTTCGGCTCCTCATGGTTTATGACGAACTACCGGAACTGGATCAAGCCGGAGAACCAGATCTCCGCCTGCACTGCCTGCGGCACCTGCGAGGCGGCCTGCCCGCAGGGGATCAACATCATCGAGCGGCTGAAGGAAATCGAGAAAACACTATAAGAAAGGATGGGGTCTATTTGACAGACCGGCAACTAATTGAAGCTGCGATGGCGGCGCGGAAGAATGCCTACGCCCCCTACTCCGACTTTGCCGTGGGCGCGGCGCTGCTCACCGAGGACGGCAAAGTGTATTCCGGAAGCAATGTGGAATGCGTCAATTACCCCTCGGGCTGCTGCGCCGAGCGGGTCGCGCTGTATACGGCCGTCGCGGCGGGCGAGCGGAAATTCAAGACGATCGCCGTGACAGGCTGGAAGCGGGACGAGGCGGGCAAACCCTGTATGCCCTGCGGCATGTGCCGGCAGGCGCTCTATGAGTTCAACACAGAGCTGCGGGTGATCACCGGTTCCCCGGACGACATCAAGGTCTTCATCCTGCGCGACATCTTCCCATACGGGTTTGGAGGGTACGGACTGTGAGCCAAGAGACCATTATTGATAAGATTTACAGCTTCTACAGCGGGAATGTCTGGTTCCAGCGGCTGTTCTACTGCGTCATCGCCTTGGCGGCGGCGCTGGTGATCACGGCGGTCGTCCGGGCTCTTATCCGGAAGCATATCGAGAAGCGGGGCGGGCGGAACCTGCGCGCGGACACCGTGGCAAAGCTGTTGGGAAGCGTCGTCAGCGTCACCGTGTGGTTTTTGGCGATCATCCAAATCCTGACGGCGGGGTTCGGGATGGACGTGACATCAATCATCGCGGCGGCCGGCGTCCTCGGCGTCGCCGTCGGCTTCGGGGCGCAGACGATGGTCAAGGACGTGATCACCGGGTTCTTTATCCTCTTTGAAAACCAGTTCTCAGTGGGAGAGACGGTCACCATCGACGGGTTTGCCGGAAGGGTGGAGGAGCTGGGGCTGCGCAGCACAAGGGTGAGAAGCGAAAACGGGGACTTGCTGATCATACCGAACGGGTCGATCGCGAAAGTCATCAACCAGAGCAGGTCGGACAACAGTTAACAGCGAACAACAGCGAACAACAGGGAACGGCGGTGTTATGTTAAGCGAATAATGTTTCACGTGAAACAAGTTTTTTGAAAAAGTGAGCGGGGATTCTTTCGGAAGAAAGAATCCCCGCTTTTTGTGCGCGGATAAATGCCGGAAAGACATTTTTCGCTAGAATAAACCGGTTATCTTTCCGTCGGGCGTTATGTCAATCGCCTCATACGCAGGAACCTTCGGGAGTCCCGGCATCGTCATGATTCCGCCGGCGATGGCGACGACAAAACCGGCCCCGGCGGAAAGCCGGAACTCGTCCACACGGACACGGAATCCGGTGGGGCGGCCCGGCTTGTCCTTGTCGTCGGACAGGGAATACTGCGTCTTCGCGACGCAGACGGGCAAGTCTCCGTAGCCGAGCGACTCCAGCGTCCGCGCGTACGCGGCGGCTTCCGGCGAAAAATCGACGCCGTCCGCGCCGTAGATTTTTTGCGCGACCAGCGTGACCTTGTCGGTGAGAGAGGCCTCCAACGGGTACGCGAAGCTCGGGCTCTCCGGCTCGGTCACCAGAAAGGGGATCACAGCCTGCGCCAGAGACTCGGCTCCTACGCCGCCCTTGGAATGGCCCTCATAGACCGCGCAGGGGGTGCCGTTCACGCGCAAAACCGTTTGGAGGGAAGCCACCTCCTCGTCGGTGTCTGCGGCGTAACGGTTGATCGCGGCGACCGCCGGCAAGCCGAAACGGTCCGTGATGTTTTCGATATGCGCCAGAAGGTTGTCCACCCCGCCCTCCCGCTTCGCGGCGCGTACTGTCGCGACGACGACGCAGACCGAGGGCTTCAGCCCGCCGAGGCGGCACTTGATGTCGATGAATTTTTCCGCGCCGAGGTCGGCGCCGAAGCCCGCTTCGGTGACGGCGACGTCGCTCAGGCTCAGCGCGGCGCGGGTCGCGATCAGGGAGTTGCAGCCGTGGGCGATGTTCGCGAAAGGACCTCCGTGGATCAGGGTGGGCGTCCCCTCCAGCGTCTGCGCCAGATTGGGCCGTAACGCCGTCAGCAGCAGCGCCGCCATCGCGCCGTGGACGTTCAGGTCGGAGCATGTGACCGCCTTCCCGTCCGAGTTGAAACCGACGACGATCCGCCCAAGGCGCGTTTTGCAATCCTCCGGATCGCTTGCTAAGCACAGGATCGCCATGACCTCGCTTGCCGCCGTGATGTTGAAGCCGTCTTCCCGCAGTGAGCCGCGCTTTGCGCTCCCGACCTCGATTTTGCGGAGGGCGCGGTCGTTCATATCCATGCAGCGCTTCCAGACGACTTTTGTCAAGCCGAGGGCGTTGCCCCGGTAGAGGTGGTTGTCGACGGCCGCCGACAGGAGGTTGTTCGCCGCCGTGACCGCGTGGAGGTCGCCGTTGAAGTGGAGGTTAATATCCTCCATCGGGGCGACTTGGGCGTAACCGCCGCCGGCGGCGCCCCCCTTCATTCCGAAAACCGGCCCGAGCGACGGTTCCCGCAGGCAGAGGACCGTCCTCTTCCCCAAGCGGCGCAAGCCGTCGGCAAGGCCGACGCTGACGGTGGTCTTCCCCTCCCCCGCCGGGGTGGGCGTTACGGCGGTGACCAAAATCAGCCGGCCCGGATTTCCCGTTATGTTGTTGATTTTTGCCTTGTACCGCCCGTACGGCTCCCATTGATCCTCCCGGAGCCCCAGTTCGCCGGCGATTTCGGCGATCGGGCGGAGGGCTGCGCTTTGCGCGATTTCGATGTCGCTCCTCATATCGACCGCCGTTCCGCAGCCAATATGGTGTTCTGCATTAGAATCGCCCGGGTCATCGGCCCGACGCCGCCCGGGACGGGAGTGATGTAGGAGGCGATCGGTTCCGCTTCGCTGAAGACGACGTCGCCGGCAAGCTTTCCCTCCAGATTTTTGTTCATCGCGACATCGACAACGACGGCGCCCGGCTTGACCATATCGCCGGTGATCAGCGCCAGCTTGCCGACCGCCGATACGAGGATGTCCGCTTGTCGGGTCACCTCGCCGAGGTCCCGGGTGCGGCTGTGGCAGACCGTGACGGTGGCGTGGCGCGCCAGCAGGAGCTGCATCATCGGTTTGCCGACGATATGGCTCCGCCCTACGACGACGCAGTGCTTCCCTTTGAGGTCGATTCCGGCGATGTCCAGCAGCGCCATGACGCCCGCCGGGGTGCAGGGGAGGAAACGGGGGCGGTCCAGCGCGATCAGGCCGACATTTTCGGGGTGGAGGGCGTCCACATCCTTGTTCGGGTCGACCGCGCCGGTAATTGTGAAGGTGTCCAGCCCCGGCGGGAACGGCTGCTGGATCAGGATTCCGTGGACGCCGGGATCGCCGTTGAGGGCCGCGATCAGCGCCAGAAGCTCATCCTGCCGTGTGTTTGCCGGGAGGCGGCGGGTGTTGCCGAGGATGCCGCACTCGGCGCAGTCCTTCTCTTTGTTGCGGACATAGATCGCGGAAGCCGGATCGTCGCCGACCAGAATGACCTCGAGACGGGGTTCAATCCCCCTCTCCCTCAGTCTCTGCGCCCGGTTCAGCACCTCCGCCTTGATCGCCTTGGAAGCTGTAATCCCATTGAGTCTCTCCGCCATCGTTGTCGTCCCCTTCCGTAATGTCTTGGCTGTCCGATAATTCGTCTGTTTCGGGTTCCCCGGGCGTGACGCCCGCTTTTTTTTGTTTCTTGCGCTCCTCGTACCCGTCCCGCTCGGCGGTCCACTCCAGCAGGCCGGGGTGCTTGCGGAAGAGGGTCATCCCGAACAGAAGCAGGAGCGCCGCGACGCAGGAGGTCAGCGCGACCAACTGGGAGACAAGGACGTCGCCCAGCATCAGGTTGTATTCGGGGCTTCGCATCCCCTCCAGCAGCCCGCGCCCCAAGCCGTACCACGCCACATAGAGGGTGAATAGCTGGCCGTTGTACTTCCGGTGTTTCAAGAGCAGACGGAGGAAGAGGAACCCTAGTACGTTCCAAAGGGATTCATAGAGGAAGAGGGGGTGGACCTCCCGCCCGTCCACCAGCATCCGCCACGGGAGATCGGTCCCCGTTCCATAGACCTCGCCGTTGACAAAGTTGCCCCAGCGGCCGACGGCCTGACCGATCAACAGCCCGATCGCGCCGATATCCAGCATCGCGCCGATGCTGATCCGGCGAACCCAACAGAAAAGGACGGCCGCGATGACCGCGCCGATTACGCCTCCGTGGATTGCCATACCGCCCGTCCACGTGCTGAGGATCCGAAGCGGGTCGCCCGAAAACTGGCTCCAATTGAACGCCACGAAATAGAGCCGCGCGCCGATGATCCCCGCCGGCGCCGCGATAAAGACCATGTCCAGCAGCTCGTCCTGTTTGATCCCGGCGAACTTGGTCAGCCGTAGGCAGTAGAGCACCGCGAGCAGGAACCCTACCGCGATGATGACGCCGTACCAAGTCAGGGCGAAGGTGTCGGTGATTCGCCAGAGGGTGGGGTTCGATTGGAACTCGATCCCTAAACCCGGAAAACCGATCATAGAAAATGCCCTCCTGTCTTTCTTCTTTCCCAACGCACAGTATTTTACACCAAAAGGGGCGGATTGTCAATTGGGAACGAAGGGGCGCGCGGGTATCGAAGGAGGGGGACGACGACAAACCGCCCCTATAAAGCCGCTTCCGTCGCCTCCAGCAGTACCCGGTAGAACCACGCGGCGGCACCGGTGTAGTGGCTCCAGCCGCCGCGCCCGGCGTGGAGCGGGTGGCTGTAGACATCCGCCGCCAAAACGTGCGGCTCCGCCTTGTACACCGCGTTGTCGTGGGTCTCGGGCAGCAGCATCTCCAACAGCGCCAGACAGGTCTTCCGGTCCCCCGTCTTCAAAAACGCCATCGCGAGCCACACCGCCGCGTGGGTGTACTGACCCCCGTTCTCCCGCACCCCCGGGACATACCCCCTGATATACCCCGGATCCTTCGCGCCCCGTCCGTCAAAAGGCGGGGTAAACAGTTTTATTAGCTTATTCTCTTTGTCCACCAGCAGCCCGGCGGCGCTTTTGAGGGCCTCGCGCACTTTTTCCAGCGGAACCTTCCCGGGGAACAGCGCGGCGAAACTCTGCGCGATCGAGTCGATCCGGCACTCCTCACTGCCGGCGGAGCCAAGCGCCGTGCCGTCATCGAAGGAACCCCGGAGAAACCAACGGCCGTCCCAAGCGTCCGAGGCACAACGGATCAGGCTGTCCGCCCATGTCCGGAGGAAGCTTGGGCTCTCGGCGTCCCCCACCGACTCGCAGACAGCGGCGAACCGCTCGGAGACATGCGCCGCGAACCACGTCAGCCAGACGCTCTCGCCCGCCCCGCGGTGCCCCACCCGGTTCATCCCGTCGTTCCAATCGCCGCTACCGATCAGCAGCAGCCCGCGCTCCCCCGTCCCCCGCTTGAAGACCGTTTCAAACGTTTTCAGGCAGTGCTCATAAACGCTCCCCCGACGGAACCCCACCGCCGGGGTTTCGTAACGGTCGTCCTCCTTCGCCCCTAAGGGGGACGAGACGAGGTAAGGCACCTCGATCCGGAGGAGGCCGGTGTCGCCGGTGCGTTCGATATACTCCGCCACCGTGTAGGGCAGCCAGAGGAGGTCGTCCGAACAGCGGGTGCGTACCCCCTTGTCCGAAAATCCCGTCACCCGTCCGGCGGGATGCCACCAGTGCATGACATCCCCCTCTTCATACTGATGCGCGCAGGCGCGGAGGATTTGCGCGCGGGCAAGATTCGGGTCGCTCCGCAGCGCCGCGCAGACATCTTGGAGCTGGTCCCGGAAGCCGTAAGCGCCGCCGCACTGATAGAGCGAGGTGCGGGCATACAGCCGGGCCGCGATCACCTGATAGAGCGCCCAGCCGTTGCCGTAGCGATCCAACGGGCCGCTGCCGCTGCGGATCTCGACGGGACGGACCCTCGCCGCCCACAACGCCGACGTCCGGCTGAGAGCGTCCCTCGCCGCCGCCTCGTCGGTCAGCTCGGTGAGGAGGGGGAATCCCTTCCCGTTCCGGGCGCAGCCGGTTACGAGAACGGACGTCTTGTTAACCTCGAAGGTGAAGCGCGACCCGCTTGTTTGGGTGAACCCGCCGGTCGCCGCGAGGACGAAGGTTTGCGGCTCATACGCCTTGTTAAAGCGGTTATTGACCCGAACCGTACCGTCGGGGCCGGGGCGGACGGCGCAGAGACGGCCCTCCGCCCTCGACGCGCCCATCAGAAACTCGGCGGTCAGGGTGACGGAAAGGGGGTTCTCCGTTTCGATCAGGGTGACCAGCGCAAGGCGGTCGGGCGGGACAAACTGGGTGGCCGTCACCCTGCCGGACGGGGTCTCCTTTTCCCACCTCGCGTATCCAAACCCATAGGTCACGACGGTCAAAAACCCATCCTCGGCGGCGAACAGGCTGAATGTCTGGCCGCCGGCTTCGGCGGTGAGGCTCACCCCTCCGGAAACCGCGAGCGGTTCGTTGGTCCACGGGGTCATCTTGTTCTCCCGGGCGTTCTTGCGGAAACAGTATCCGCTTCCCGTCTCGGTGACGAGCGCGCCGAAGCCGCTGTTTGCCAAGATGTGGCTCCAGCCGAGCGCCGGGAGGACGCCCCGCACCGAAAACGCAAAGGAGCCGTCAGGGTTCCAGCGGTAGGTCAGCGGTCCCTTCTCCCGCCCGGCCGCGGGCCGTTCGGGCCGCTCGGGGGGGGATGGAAGGCCGTCCGGCTCGACGTCTGTTTCCAGCGACGCGAAGGCGCGGAGGGATTCCTCCTGACCGGGGGTCAGCGCCCCGGCGTCCACCGTGTGGACGCCGCCCTTCTTGCCCGCCGTGTGCTCGGCGCGGCAAGCCTTCAACACCTCCATCAGGAAGGAGCGAGCCGGACGGTGGTACTCGCCGCCGTCTTTCGTCAAGAGCGCGAGGTCGCAGCTGAAACCGCAGAGAGAGAGGAAACGATGCCGCCGGATCGCCCGGGCGGCCTTCTCCAACTGCGCCGAATCAGCCGCCGGAGCGACGATCAGCGGGAGGTCCCCGGAGATGCCGAGCGCCCACAGGCCCTCCCTGCCCTCGGAAACCTCCCGGTTTGTACGGTTGGTTCGGGGAAAGACCAGCCGGCCGAGCCAGTCAAAGGCTTCGCTCCGTTCGGCCGCCGTGAGGCCGAGGGCTTTCGCGGCGGTATCCGGCAGGGATGAACCGACGCTCCGTAGAGTGCGCTTCGCCGCCGCAACGGCGTCTTTCGCCGTCGTCGCGACGGCGAGGGCGATTTTTTTCTCAACCTTCTCCCCCGGCTGGATCGTGAGCGGGATCGAGATAAAGACGCAGGGGTCGATCGGGGGATCGGTTATAACGTCTTTGGGAGGGGCGGCGCTTGTTAGGTTCTTCGGGGTGTCCCCCCGGCCGACGACGGCTTCCCGGGAGGTCTCGAAAGACGCGCCCTCCGGGGCGACGGCGCAGGCAAGCCAAACCTCCCGCTTCCCGGTTCGCGTACGACGGCGGATCAGGCAGATTCCGTCCTCCATCCGGGTGTCGATAAAAAGCTTTGAGAACGCCGGGTGCGCCTCGTAGTCGGCTTTCCGCTGCAAAATAGGCTCAAAATAAACACAGAGAAGCCCACCGGCTTCGGTTTTCCCGGAGTTGACCAGCGTGACCGCGCGGGTTTCGGCGTTCTCATTCTCCGGGACGCTCACCCGTACTTCGGTTTTGATTGGACCCAGCTGACCCCGCCAAGAGACGCAGCTTCCGGTGAAGGACGCGCCGAAGCCCTCGCCGCGCAGGAGGCTTTCCCTGTTCAGCCAGAAGGAGAAAGAACCGAAACGGGTGACCGCCGAGCCGCCGAATTCCGATCCGGTGTCCCCGCCGCTTGCGCAGAGGACCGAATAGGAGCCGTTGCTCAGCAGGGTGACCCGGGGGGCTTCGGAAGGGACCGTCTCCAGCTCCAGCCGGTAACCGGCGTCGGCGCGCTTGGGCTTTTCGGGGACCTCCCGCTCCGCGTGACGCACCGTGGCGGCCCCCACCGGAACCCGCTCCTGCAACAGGCAAGCGAATGCGCCCATTTCGGGGTCGCGCATAAAATGCTTTTGCAGGACGTTGTCCCGGAGGGCGTTGCAGACCGCGGCAATGCTCATCCCGAGGTGATGGCTCATATAGCAGCGGACTTCCCGGCGCCCGGCCGAGACGCCGTCCCGCCGGGTGTAGTCCACCGCCTCGATCAAGCCGTAAGGCCCCTCCAGCCCCATCCGGCGCAGGAGCCGCAGATTCCGGACAGCCGCCGCAGGGCGGGTCAGCAGGGAGAGGAAGGAGGCGTAGGGCGCGACGACGCTGTCCGCGCCCAAGCCCCGCTTATAGGCAAGGGACGGGACGCCGTGCGCCTTATACTGATAGTTCAGCGAGCGGTCGAAGGCGTAGAAGCAACTCTCGCTGACCCCCCACGGCATCTTCTTTTTCGCGGCGTACAGTCGCTGGGCGTAAACGCAGAAGTCGAGAGACTCCCGGATCAGCGAATTCCGATAGGCCGGGAGAAGGAGGTGGGGCATGAAGTACTCGAACATCGTTCCGGTCCAAGACGCCATCCCCCGATACCGCCCAAGCTCGGTCTGCGCCCGGCCGAGACGCCGCCAGTGCTTGGTCCCGGCTTCCCCCCGCGCCACCGCGAGATAGCTCGTCTGGCGCGCTTCGGATGCCAGCAGGTCGTAGTGGCCCGCGCCCGCTTCGGGGCGGTCGAGGTCAATACTGATCCGGAAGAATTTTTTATGCGGGTCGTAGAGGGGCGAAAAAGACATGTTGTCCGCGAGCGCCCCCGCCCGCTCCGCCAAGGCGTCCTCCCCCTTCTCCCGCAGGCCCTCACGGAGGGCGATCAGGCAGCCGCAGAGGTTCCCCGAATCCACCGAGGAGACACAGCGGGGGGTCAGCGGCTCCAGCGTCCGGGTGTCATACCAGTTTAGCAGATGCCCATGCCACTTCGGGATTTTTTCCACCGTCCGCAGGATGCCGTCCAGCAGGGCGGCCGCCCTCTCCTTCGGGCAGAGGTCCAGCTCCAACGCCGCGAGGGCGCAGAGGAGGGACAAACCGATGTTGGTCGGCGAGGTACGGTGCGCGACCCCCGCCGCCGGCTGTTCTTGGTAGTTGTCCGGGATCAGCCAGTTGTCCTCGGGGGTCAAAAAGTCCTCGAAGTACCGCCACATCAGGGCCGCTTGGCGGGAGAGGAAGGCGCGGTCGGCGTCGCTCAAGGAGCTTGCCGTCTTCCCCGGCCTGCTGACGAGGTACGCGAGAAAAGGCGAAAGCGTCCACCCGGCGCCGAGGATCCACCCGATCGCGGAGCGGGACAGGCAGGCGGTCAAGACCCCCCACGCGATCCCCGGGAACATGTCCCGGGCAGTCTGCACCGCGCCGGCGTATACCCCCTCGGCCTGATCCGACGTTACCCACCGCAGGCACCCCTTCTTGCTGACGCAGACTCGCCAGAGGGCGAGGAGAGCCGCGTGGAGCGAAGTCACCCCGTTGTAGGGAAGGAACGCCAGCATTAGGAGCGTTTGGTAGACCACAGCGGGCAAGCCCGTGATGATCGCGGCATGTGTGCGCGCGAGGAAACCCGCCGGGCGGGCGGCATTGGCGGCCAGAGTGAGGAGGAGGTGGGATGCCGAGGAAATCAGCGCCGCCGTGAGGATGACGGTAAAAACCTTCCCCGGGAAAAGGGTGCCCGCCGTGAGCGCCGCCAGCGTCGCGGCCGGGACAAGGCTGCTCCGCAGGGTATCCAGAAGTTTCCACCGGGCTAAATGGCCGGTGGGGTTTACCTCCTTCATCGCGGCCTCCGGGGCGGGGGTCCTCGGAAAGGCCCAGCTTGCGGCCTGCCAATCACCCCGGATCCAGCGGCGACGGCGAAGGAACCA
>JAISVO010000027.1 GCA_031271525.1 Oscillospiraceae bacterium | reverse complement strand
TGGCAATGATTCTGGGCGGAAACGTGCGGGTGGGGATGGAGGACAACCTCTATATATCCAAGGGAGTGCTCGCGAAATCCAACGCGGAGCCGGTGGCGAAAATCGCGGCTATCGCCCGGATGCTGGGCCGGGAGCCCGCAACGCCGGAGGAAGCGCGGAAAGCGCTGGGACTGAAGATATGAGCTATATACATATTACCGAGCGCGGTTATGTCGCAACGCTGACCATAGACCGGCGCGAAGCCATGAACGCGCTCAACAGCGACCTCCTCACGGAACTGTCCGAATCGCTGGACAAGGTACGGTGCGGCGGAGCCAGAGCGCTGATCATCACCGGAGCGGGGGAGAAAGCATTCGCCGCGGGCGCGGACATTGCCGAGATGCGGGAATTTTCCCCCGCGCAGGCGGAGGAATACAGTAAACACGGTAACGCGGTCATGCGCAGCATTGAGTTGTTCGAGGTACCGGTCATTGCCGCGATTGGCGGCTACGCCTTGGGCGGCGGCTGCGAGCTGGCGCTGAGCTGCGATATCCGTCTGGCTTCGGAAAACGCGGCGTTCGGTTTTCCGGAGGTCACGCTGGGTGTGATTCCGGGCTTCGGCGGTTTGCAGCGCCTCACTCGGGCAATTGGCGTGAACCGCGCCGCGCTGCTTGCCTGTACGGGTGACCGGATTCACGCGAAGCGCGCCTTGGAGCTTCGGTTAATCGACGAGCTTTGCGCGCAGGGGGAGTTGATGGAACGGGCCGACGCCCTCGCCGATCGGATTGCACGGAACGCCCCTCTTGCCGTACGGGCGATAAAGAGGGTTTTACGGGACTGCGAGGGCACGCCCTATGCCGGAACCATCTGTGCGGAAGCGTCCGCCTTTGGCGGATGCTTTGGGACGGAGGACCAGCTTAGCGCTATGGGCGCGTTTCTAAAGCTGAATGAGAAGCGGCCGTTTGTGGGGAGATAGTTTTCTCTAAAGAAGCGGTGTTCACGTCACATTGAGCCGCGCGGTTTCCGAAGATCCCGCTGCCCGTCTTAAACAACGTCCCGTACCGCCCTTACGATTGCCTGTATCTTCCCGGCGTCCTTCGCGCCGTCTGTCTCCGCGCCGCTGCTCACGTCCACGCAGAACGGACGCAGCAGGCGTATCGCGTTTGCCGCGTTGTCCGCCGTAAGCCCCCCCGCCAAAAAGTACGGCGGACCTTGATATTCCCGCAGGAGATTCCAGTCAAAGGGCTTACCTGTTCCGCCGCGCCGGGCCGACAGCGTGTCGAACAGCAGGTAATCCGCTTCTTCCGGCAGCGTGGGCAGCGTTTCCCCGATCCGGACAGCCCGGATGACCGGGCAGCGGCAGCTTGCTTGCAGCAGCCGTATATACGCGCCGTCCTCGTCCCCGTGCAGCTGTACCCAGTCGATGATCCCCCCGCGAACAAACCCCTCGACGACGTCTGCGTTCTCGTTGACAAAGACGCCGACCGCCTTGATCCGGGGATCGAGCTTTTCCTTCAGCCGGACAGCCGTATCGGCGGTTATCCTCCGGCTGCTTTCTGCGAAAACAAAGCCGACGAAATCCGGCAGCGCTTGGTTGACGGCTTGGATATCCTCCACCCGGCGCAGGCCGCAGATTTTGATTTTGCTCACGGCGCGCCCCGCAATTCGGCCAGCGCGGCCCGCTTGTCCGGAGCGCGCATCAGAGTTTCGCCCACCAGCACGGCGTTCACCCGGCTTTTCCGCAGTTTCCCGACGTCCTCCCGAGTCCGTATGCCGCTTTCGGAGACAAACAGGACATCCTCCGGCGCGAGTTTCCGCAGGCGGACGCTGTTTTCCGTGTCTACCGCAAAGGTGCGTAAATCCCGGTTGTTGACCCCGATGATCCGCGCCCCGGCCCGGAGCGCCGCCCGTAATTCGTCCTCATCGTGCGCCTCCACCAGCGCGGAGAGGCCAAGACGGTGCGCAATGCCGATATACGCCGCGAGGGTCTCCCCGTCCAGCAGGGCGGCGATCAGCAGCACCGCGCCCGCGCCGAGCAATTTGGCTTCGTAGATCATGTAGCCGTCCACGATAAAATCCTTTCGCAGCAAGGGGACGGAGACGGCGGCGGCAATCTCGCGCAGATGGCGGTCGTCGCCTTGGAAATAAAACGGCTCGGTCAGCACCGAGATGGCCTCCGCCCCCGCCGCTTCGTATTCCCGCGCGATTTCGGCGTAGGGAAAGGTCTCCGCGATGACGCCCTTGGACGGGGACGCCCGCTTGACCTCGCAGATAAACGCGACGTCGCCGTCGCGCCGCAGGGCTTTTTCAAAGGCGAAATCCCCGGCTGCGGGTAGCCGTGCCGCCCGTTCGATCAGCGCTTCCAGCGGGACGGCCTTTTTCCGCGCGTCGACGCGCTCCCGCGTACGATTCGCGATTTCGCGCAGCAGGTTCATCGTATCACGCCCCTTCGTTGGAAAAGCGGATGAAATCCAAGAGCTTCCGGGCGGCTTCGCCGCTGTCGATCACGTTCTCCGCCACCTTGACGGCGGCTTCGATCGACCCGTATTTTCCCGCGACGAACAGCGCGGCGGCGGCGTTGAGCACGGCGGCGTTCCTCTTCGGCCCCGGTTCGCCCGCCAGCACCGACCGCAGAATCTCCGCGTTTTCGGCGGGATCGCCGCCGCGCAGGTCCTCCCGTTCGCACCGCGCGAAGCCGAACTGCTCCGGCGTAAGCGTATAGGAGCGCACCCAGCCGTGCTTGACCTCGCAGACATAGGTGGGCGCGGAGAGGGAGATTTCGTCCAGCCCGTCCTCGCCGTGGACGACCATCGCGCTTTTCACGCCGAGGTTGCACATGACCCGCGCCAGCGGCTCCACCAAATCGCGGTGATAGACGCCCATCAGCTCCATGCTCGCGCCGGCGGGGTTGGTCAGCGGCCCCAAAATGTTGAAGATGGTGCGGATGGCCAGTTCCCGGCGCACCGGAGCGACGTATTTCATCGCGATATGGTAATTCTGCGCGAACAGGAAGCAGATTCCGATCGTCTTCAACAGCGCGGCGCTTCGCTCGGGGGGGATGTTGATGTTGACGCCCAGCGCTTCCAAGACGTCCGCCGCGCCGCATTGGCTGGACGCCGCGCGGTTGCCGTGCTTTGCCACGGGTACGCCCGCCGCCGCCGTGATGAGCGCCGCCGCGGTGGATATGTTGAAGCTGTTCGCGTGGTCGCCGCCGGTTCCGACGATCTCCAGCGCGTCGGCGTCATGCAGCAGCCGGATGCAGTGGGCGCGCATCCCGGCGGCCGACGCCGTGATTTCGGTGGTCGTCTCGCCCTTTAGGCTGAGCGCCGTGAGGTACGCGCTCATCTGCACCGGAGTGGCCTCCCCGGTCATGATCTCGTTCATCACCGCTTCCGCGGTTTCGTACGACAGATCCCGCTTGTTCGACAGGGACACAATGGCTTCCCGTATCATGTCAACGCCTCCTTAAGGGCAATCATCATGGCCTTCGCTTTGTTCAGGCACTCGTTGTATTCGTTTTCCGGGATGCTTTCGGCCACGATTCCCGCGCCCGCCTGTACGCTGACCTTACCGTCTTTGAGCACCGCCATTCGGATGCCGATGCATAGGTCCATCTCTCCGGCAAAGTCGATGTACCCTACCGCGCCGCCGTATACGCCCCGCGGCTCGCCCTCGATCCGCGCGATGATCTCCATTGCTTTATCCCGGGGCGCGCCGGAAAGCGTCCCTGCCGGAAGCGCGGCCGCCATCGCGTCAAAGGCGTCGCAGTCCGGCCGGATTTGGCCGCGCACCTTGGATTCGATGTGGTACACATGGGAACATGTCTTGATCACCCGGTATTCCTCCACGTTGACGCTGCCGGGCCGGCAGACTTTGTCCAAATCCTCCCGGCCCAGTTCCACCAGCATCTCATGCTCGGCAAGCTCCTTGGGGTCGGACAGGAGTTTTGCCAGAAGCCTCCGGTTCTCCTCCTCATCTCCGGTGCGCTTGCAGGTCCCCGCCAGCGGGAAGGTGCTGACCACGCCGTTTTTCAGTGACACCAGCGTTTCCGGCGACGCGGCGGCAAGCTGCATCGTGTCAAACTGAATATAGAACATATAGGACGACGGGTTGATAGTACGCAGCGCCCGGTAGACCGGAAGCAAATCGCCTTCGTACGCGGCGCTGAACCGAACGGAGGGGACGACCTGCGAAACCTCGCCTTTTCCGATATGGCGCCGGCAGGTTTCCACCGCCCGGAGGAACTCCGTTTGGGACAGGCTCTGCGTAAATTCGGACCGCACCTGACCGCCGGGAGCTTCATAGCGGCCCTCGGCGGTGACCAGCGCCTCCATGTCCTTCAGCGCCGCCACGCCCGCGATGTAGTTTTCTTCCAAGTTATCGGTTTCGATGTTGGTGATTAAGAATATCTTCTGTTTGAGGTGGTCGAAGGCGATGACCTGCCGGTACAGCATCAGGCAGAACGCCCCGTTTTGGGTGTATTCATAGTCGAACGACCCCACAAAGCCCCCGGTAAACGTGGGGAGGTACGCGACACGGGGGCTTTTGTACCCGCGGACCGTCTCTTTGAGCAGGGCGTGCGGGTCGCCCGCCCGCACGGTTTCACCCGACAGGGTTTTTACGGTCACGGCGCCGTTCCCCCCGGTCAGGGTCATGGACGGGTTGCAGCCTAAGAATGTATAGCGCCCCCAGTTCTCCCCGTTCTCGACGCTCTCCAGTATATAGGCGTTCTTGCCCTTGGCTTTGAGGACCTTCAAAACCTCCATGGGCGTGCGTATGTCGGAATAAATCTCCAGCGCGATGGGGACAAGCGTGTACCCGGCGGCAAGGGTTTTGGCTTCCTCCAGCGTAGGTCTGATCATACGGTTATATCTCCTTTCCTTCTTTGCTTTTACTTCTCTCCGCAGAAAAAAGTCCTTGATAAAGCAAAACGCTTTACCAAGGACGAATTGAACAATCCGCGGTGCCACCTCGGTTCGCGGAGAAACTCCGCGCTCTCTGCAGGATACCAGCATATCCCTCGCAACTAACGTATGCGCCACGTCATGGAATACTCGGCTTGCGCCTTTGACCATGCCCTCGGCAGTCCATTTAACAACCTGCATCTCCGCCCGGCTCTCAGCTTCCCGGACTCTCTGTAACGCGCATTTGCTGTTTTTATCTCTGCTTCAACGGTTTACCAATATTCACTTTTGAATGAGTATACACGGTCCGCGGCGCGGTGTCAAGCGTTTTTTTTGCGGGGGAGGGGACAATCGAGCAGGGCGTCATTCATGCGCCGCCTCCCGTATCGGATACCGGATCACCGTCTTCAGTTTTTCCGGCGCGGTTTTGCGCGGGTCGCCGAGATAGATTTCATGGTGGCGGCGCGTGCCGGTAAAGTCGGGCACATACCCCGATTCCGCGATAAACTTCTCCAGAACGGCTATAGTGCCCGGTTCGTCGTCGTATGCTCCGATGTGCATGATTTGAGCGCACAAACCTTCTGTAAAGCTCATCAGCCGCGCTTTCGATAAGTCCAAATCCGGTTTCTTTTTCGCAAGCGCGAGCCTTGCGGACTCGAACACGCCGCCGTTCACAAAGTCCGGCTGACGGATCATCGCGGTCCAGCAAAAGCTGTCCTTGTCCAGAATGTCGGTGACGACCCCGCCGTCCTTGAACCACCACAAACCCTCCAGAGGCGGCACGACAAAATCAAAGTAGCCCTCCGGCTGTGTCCCGCCCATTTTGCTCATTTTGACGCCATAGGATAATCCGTACAGGGTTTCAAGCGCGGCTTTATACTCCGGGCTTGTGTTGGGGTTCCCGGAACCGTCAACCGCGACGAACGTCATCTCCGGCACGTCGACGACGGACGGAGCGGTCTTGGGCTGGTACAGGTCTTTACGCTCTTTCTTAAAATCAATCGCCATTATGCTCCTCGCTTTCGGCTTTGGGCACTGTCCGCGCCTTTTCCAATAGCATATCACAGAACCCTTCGGAAGTCACGAAGATATGCCGCGCCGGAGCGCCCCGTGCCTTTTTTGGCCGCAAAGAGGAAAAAGTCTTTCTTTTTCCGCCGGGTGTGGTATAATCTTTCCTGTGCATCGGGTCACGGATTGCGACACAAAGGTATAAGGAGGAAATTGAGCATGAAATTCCCCGACATCCCGCAAGTCAAGTATCAGGAGGGTGACAAGGACTACCGTTTCCAATGGTACAACCCCGGCGAGGTCATTCTGGGCAAACCGATGAAGGAGCACTTGAAGTTCGCTCTCGCGTGGTGGCACACCCTTTGCGCCGAGGGCGGCGACATGTTTGGCGGCGGTACCGCCGACAAATCCTTCGGCGCGGACAAGGGCGACGTCATCGCCCACGCCAAGGCGAAGGTAGACGCCGGTTTTGAGATCATGCGAAAGCTTTCGATCGGCTACTTCTGTTTCCACGACGCCGACTTGGTGGAGGAAGCCCCGACGCTCGCCGAGAGCAATAAGCGCTTGGACGAGATCACAGACTACATCAAGATAAAGATGGCCGAAACCGGGATCAAATGCCTTTGGGGCACCTGCAACGCCTTCTCGCATAAGCGTTTCATGGCGGGCGCGGGCACCTCGCCCAGCGCGGACATCTTCGCTTACGCCGCGGCGAAGATCAAGAAGGCGGTGGAGCTGACCGTCAAGCTGGGCGGCATGGGCTATGTCTTCTGGGGCGGGCGCGAGGGCTATGAAACCCTGCTGAACACCGACGTGGCGTTCGAGCAGGGGAACCTCGCCCGTTTGATCCGGCTGACGGTCGATTATGCCCGGAGCATCGGTTTTACCGGGGACTTCTACATAGAGCCGAAGCCGAAGGAACCGAGCAAGCACCAGTACGACGTCGATGTCGCGACGGCCTGCAACTTTCTGCGCGCGCATAACTTGATCGGCGACGTGAAGATGAACGTCGAGGCGAACCACGCGACGCTCGCGGGCCACACCTTCCGGCATGAACTCCGCACGGCGGCGGTCAACGGCGTTTTCGGCTCGATCGACGCGAACCCAGGCGACCTGCTGTTGGGCTGGGACACCGACCACTTCCCGAGCGACGTGGTGGACGCCACCCTCTGGATGCTGGAGGTAATCAAGGCGGGCGGATTTACCAACGGCGGCTTGAACTTCGACGCCAAGACCCGTCGGATGTCCCACACCCCGGAGGACATTTTCCACGCGTTTATCACCGGGATGGATACCTACGCGCTGGGGCTGCGGAACGCCGCCAAGATCATCGCTGACGGCCGGATCGACCGGTTCGC
>JAISVO010000122.1 GCA_031271525.1 Oscillospiraceae bacterium | reverse complement strand
CAACGGCGGCGGCGCGATCGGCTACAATGTCTTCTACTATGTGTCGCGGATGAAAAGCGATCCCAACATCAAGATCTTGTCGGTGGACGGCGTAGAGCCGACGAACGAAACCATCCGGAGCGGAGAATATCCCTTCGTCAACGATTTCTACGCGGCAATCCGCGCATCGGAGCCGCAAGGCAGCCCGGCGCGTGTCCTGTACGATTGGCTGCAGGGCGAAGAAGGGCAGACGCTGGTCGAAGCGGCAGGCTATGTGACGAAATAGGGCAGATAGAGTCAAGCCCCGCCCGGACGCGAGGATCGTCAACGCCTACTGCGAAGACGGTTCGTTCTATGTCATCGGCGACGAGGGTCACTCGGAAGACATCGAGACATCGACCGTCCAGAGCATACCGGTTATTTTCGCTTTCATCTCCGGCGTTATCAAAATGGCGAGAAAAAGTCAGCAGCCGGAAAACGCTATGCTGGTATCAGAGCCATGTCCTCTCGTGATGGACGCTTCTCTGCCTGCGTTTGACATGCCCCAAGAAATAACCGCCTTGACACTGATTCTCCGGCAGAGTATAATGTGAAGTGCTCTTACAAATACTACCGCAAAGTAAACGGAAAGAAGGACTGTTTCTATGAGACTCAAATATGTGCTCGCGGCAGCGCTCGCCGCCTTGCTCCTTCTCACGGCCGGCTGTACCCGGCAAAACGCGTCCCCAAGCCCCCAACCCATCCCCCCTGCGGCAAGCCCCGCGGAAAGTCCTAAAGACCCGAAAGCGGAAGCGTACGCGGCCTACACCTCCGCTATGGATATGCTCTCCACCAGCCCCGAAAGCGGGAACACACAGTTTGACATGGACATGACAATGGATATGAACATGACCATGATGGGACAATCCATACTGATGTCGGTCGGTGGGAACATCAAGGCGGTGGTTGAGGGCGACAAGACGCTCTATTCTTCGGTGATGGAAACCGATATGTTCGGAACGAAGAGTAAGGTCGAGACCGTCTATGACGGCGAGAAAATCTACTACGCGGTGGACGGCGTGGAAACTGAAATGACCCTCCCCGAATTGCAGGCGCAGATGGGGCAGGACGCCAATATGCCCGAGTTTGACGTGAGCGCGATCAAGTCCTTCGAGACGGTCGAGCTGCCGGACGGCGGCAAAAAGACCATCTTCATTCTGGACGGCGAGAAGATGACGGCATTCCTCACGAAGGCTATGGGCAGCGGACTCGCCCAGCTTGGCGGAACGATGAATATCGGGGACACAACAGCCGACTTCGTCACTAGCAGCACCGGCGACCCGAAAACGCTCGGATTGAAGCTGCCGATGAAGATGACCGCCGAGGAACAGGAAATTGCTTCGGTGGATATGAATATGCTGATCACGGTCAATAAATTCGGCTCCGGAGTCGTGGTGGATACCTCAAAAGCTTCGGCGGCATAACGAGCCGCTCTATAATAACTAAATATTCTTCGGGGCGGGGTGAAATTCCCCACCGGCGGTGATGAGACAGGCGTCTCCAGCCCGCGAGCGGTTTTCCGCTGAATCGGTGAGATTCCGATGCCGACGGTTACAGTCCGGATGAAAGAAGAAATGCCGAGCGCTTACGCCCCCAAACTGCCTGTTTGGGGGCGATAATTTTAATGAATGAGAGGCAACCACCATGAAACGAACAATCACCCTCCGCACGGCGGCAACCGTCGCGATGCTCGCGGCAATCTCGGCAGTCCTGATGTTTTTGGAGTTCCCCTTGGTTTTCTTCTTCCCCGAATTCTTAAAGCTGGATTTCTCCGACCTCCCCGCCCTAATCGGCGCGTTTGCCTTCGGTCCGATTGCCGGAGTGACCGTCGAACTGCTCAAAAACCTGATCCATCTCACCGTTACAAGTACCGGCGGCGTCGGTGAGCTGGCGAACTTCTTGGTCGGAGTCGCGCTGGTGGTACCCGCCGGGTTGGTGTATACATACAGGAAGAAACGGAGCGGCGCGCTCCTCGGCATCGGGCTTGGCGTCGCCGCGATGGTTGTCATAGGCGCGCTGGCGAATTACTTCCTCATCATTCCCTTCTACTCCAACCTCTTCCCGCTGCAGGTGATCATCGACATGTGCGCCGCGTTGGTCCCGGCGGTGGACAGCCTCTGGAAGGTCATCCTGTTAACAATAATACCGTTTAACCTAATGAAGGGAGCCTTGATCGGCATAATTACCTTCTTTGCCTACAAGCGTTTGTCCCGCCTTCTGCACGGAAAACAGTGACAGGCAAACGTGAATCGGTTTACATAATCCCATAACAATTACTTGACATTCCCGCCCCAAATGACTATACTGACATTATTCGACGCAGTTGGTCCAGACCGGTTGCATATGATGGGGTATGACATCCTTTTTGGGGGGGATCGCGGTTGGAGCATTGGGAAGACTATTACGGGCTGCTGCAGGTACACCCGCAGGCAAGCACCGAAATCATCCAAAGCGCGTATAAGCGCCTTTGCAAGATGTATCACCCCGACGTCAACCCCGACCCGTCGGCAACAGGGATGATGCGCCGTATTAACCGTGCATATGAGGTGCTTTCGAACCCGGAGGAGCGGAAAACCTATCACCGTGACTGGGAGCGCCGTAATGAAAAGCCGTCCTCCCGGGTCGAGGTGCGGGAGCGCGTCGTATACATCAACCGGGACGACAGCGACGGGGGTACGCCGGGAGCCGGCACAGCCGTCCGGAATTACTTCGCGCATTTGCGCCGGAAGGACTTTAAGAGCGCCTTCGCCTTGGTCAGCAACGAGGACAAAAAATGCTTCGGCTACGGCGCGTTTGTCGAGTGGCAGGAGTCGGTCTCGGCGTTGTACGAGGTGGGGGAGACACGCCTGAAGCTGTTCAAGCGCTACGGATCGTTCAAAACCGCCGCAGGAGGAAAGCTCCCGGCGGAGGAGTATACCGTTACCCTTTCGGAGAAGGAAAAGACGACGGGTCGGGTTTCGGAGTACACCCTGACAAAATACGCCGTGCTGGAAAGCGGGATATGGCGGGTCTATCTGGGTTACCGCGACCTCGCGCCGCTGATGCTCCAGTTCAAGGCAATGGCGTCCAACCCCCGGGAGGTTCAGCTGTTAACCCTATGGGAGAAACATAAGGAGTACAACGACCTCGCGATGGGGATGCCCAACCGCATGGGGCTGGAGGAGACGCTGGAGAAGGAGATCTACCGGTATAAGCGGTATCAGCGCCCGTTCGCGCTGGGCGTTTTTTCGGTTTCGATCCCCACCTACGTGCTCGACCCGGGAACCCGGGAGCGGGTGATGAAATACGCCGGGTATGTCATCAGCGATTCGATCCGGTGCGTCGATTCCGCCGCGTGGCTGGAAAACGGGCAGTTTGCCGTCATTTTGGCCGAGACGGACAAAATCCGCGCCGCCGCCGCGATCCGGCGGATTACCAAAACGGTGCGGCATGACATTTCAGCGTGTTTTGATTTCGACATCGGCGTAGTGGCCGGAATGGCGGAATACGCCGGGCAAAAGGGCCGCGACATCATCGACGTCTGTCTGTCCCGGATCCGCGCCGCTTCGGCACAACCGGAAAAGCGGATTCAAGTATGAAAATACTGGCTGTCTCGGACGAGGAAAGCGCGTATATCTGGGATCATTTCGACCGCTCCGTCTTCAACGGGGTGGAGCTGATCTTGTCCTGCGGCGATTTGGAGCGGGACTATCTGGAGTTCCTCGCGACGATGCTCCCGGTGCCGCTGCTGTATGTGCCGGGCAATCACGACAAACGGTTTATCGTTGATCCGCCCGGGGGCTGTCAAAGTGTCGACGGCAAACTGATGGTCTTCAAGGGGCTTCGGATCTGCGGTTTGGGCGGCTGTATGAGCAGGAACCCTGCGGCGGCGTACGAATATACCGAGCACGACATGGCGAAGCGCGCGGCGAAGCTGAAACGTGCCGTCAAGAGGTCCGGCGGGATGGATATCCTGATGACTCACTCCCCGGCGCGCGGGCTTGGCGACGGCGACGACATGTTCCACAAAGGGTTTGACACGTTTCGGAACCTGCTGGACGATTTCTCCCCTAAGGTCCACCTCTTCGGCCACCAGCACAAGTCCTACGGACTCAATCGTACCCCCGAGACGTACAACGGCACCCGTCTCATCAACGCCTGCGGGTACAAGATAATAGACGTGTAAGGTGCCGTATCGGTTTCGATACAGCACCTTTTGATCGAAATTGTTTTGAACTGTCTTACGCCTTTTTCTTTTTCACGAAGAACCACAAAACCGCGCCCAGCACAATCGCGCCGACGCAGCCCAACACAACAGATAACCAAGGGAATCCGCCGCTTTCGGTTGTGTCGGCGTTATCCGTGTTCTCGGGGCTGACTGCCGGAGGGGCGGGGGAAACCGGCGGCTCGGACGATTCGGGTTCGGTCGCGACTGTCTCGATCGCGCCGAGCTGGAGCACCACGCCTGATTTCGCGCCGAGGGTGACCTCCCTCCCGACCGTCCCGAGGCTCTCGGTCCCAGCCTTCGCGCCGTCAGCAAGAATCGTCCAGCCGTCCTTCGGAAGGGCGAGAGTACGTTCCTTGTTGTCGGCGTTGACCGCGACAATAAACGTCCCGTCGCCGACCGACTCCCCTTCGAGGACATACGCCATTACCTGCGGCTCGGTGTCAAGGAACGAGATGTTCTGCGCGACCTGCTCGGCGGTTGTGAAGCGGAATGCCGCGTGGGATCTCCGAAGGGCAATCAAACCCTTGTAGTACTCGAACAGGTCGTTGTATTTCGTCTTGTTTTCCCACTTGAGCTGATTGACCGAGTCGGGAGACTGATAGCTGTTCTCGTCGCCGCCCTTACTCCGGGCGAATTCCTCCCCGGCTTGGAAGAAGGGGATCCCCTGCGAGGTGAGGACGATCAGGGCGGACAGTTTGTTCATCGCGAGCAGGTCCGCTTCGTCCGCGCTGGGCTGGCTCGCGGTCAGCTTATCCCAGAGGGATAGGTTGTCATGCGCTGAGGCGTAGGTGATTGTCTGGGACGGAGCCGCGGCCCACGGCAGCTTGGAGCTGGACACCCTGCTGTAATCAATCTGCGGGTGATCCACCGAGCCGGCGGCGCCGAACTTAATATCCTCTTTCCGCCCGTAGCTGCCGCTGACAAACCCGGTTTGGGCGGCGTCGAAGACGCTCCCCTTGATCCCGTCCCGGATGTCGTCGCTGAACATCGCGATGCGCGGGTCGAGCTGTTTCGCGTTCGCCTTGACCGCTTGCTTCAGCAGCGACAGCGGTGTCCCTCCCGCGTGCCAGCCTTCGCCGTAGGTCATAATCGACGGGTCGATCTCATCCAGCGCGGCGCGGACGGCATTCATCGTGTCGAGGTCGTGCAGGCCCATCAGGTCAAACCGGAAGCCGTCAATGTGGTATTCGGTCGCCCAGTAGATGACCGAATCGACGATCAGCTTCCGCACCATCGACCGGTCGGAGGCGGTTTCGTTACCGCAGGCCGAGCCGTTGGCGAATCCCCCGGCGGCGTTCTGGCGGTAGTAGTAGTTGGGCACCAGCTTATTCAGGTTGCTGTCGGCGGTCGCGCCGGTGTGGTTGTACACAACGTCCATCACCACACGCAGCCCCTTCGCGTGCAGGGCTTCCACCATCTGCTTGAACTCGCCGATCCGGGTGAATCCGTCGGTGGGGTCGGTGGAATACGATCCTTCGGGCAGATTGTAGTTTTCCGGGTCGTAGCCCCAGTTGAAGCGGTTATCCTCCAACCGGGTCTCGTCGATCGACCGGTGGTCGAAGACGGGGAGCAGATGGACGTGCGTCACGCCCAGCTCAACCAGATGGTCCACCCCGGTGGCTAAGCCGTCGGCGTTGGTCGTTCCCGTCTCGGTGAACGCGAGGTATTTTCCCTTGTTGACCATACCCGAGCTGTCGGCGGTGGAAAAGTCCCGCACGTGCAACTCATAGATGACGGCGTCGTTGGAGTTCTCCAGAGGGGGTCTCGCGTCGGCGTCCCAGCCCTCGGGATTGGTTGCGGACAGGTCGATCACCATCCCGCGCCGACCGTTGACCCCCGCCGCTTTGGCGTATGGGTCGACCGCCTCGTTCTCCTGCCCGTTGACATTGACGGTGTATGTATAGTAAACCCCGTTGAGGTCGCCGGTTTTTTCGGCTTCCCACACGCCGTTGCCGGCTTGAGTCATCGCGAAGGTTTCAGTCGCGTCCGAGCCGTCCCCGGTCGGGTAGAGATTCAGCGACGCGGACGCCGCAGTCGGAGCCCAGAGGCGGAAGGTGGTTTGCTCTTTGGTGTAAAGAGCGCCCAGCTCACCGTTGAACTGATACATTTCATCAAACCCCTCGCTGGTAAAATAGTTGCCGACCCCGGCGGTCTTCCCGTTGTACCCTTCCTTGCTGACGGTATAGGCTTTGCTTAAATCCAGCGGAGTTTCTGTTACAAGTGTGAACGCCTCGACGTAGCCGACCTCCAGATTCGGCGTATCGGCGGCAGTCACGGCCATGATCGCAACCTCGTTGCCGTTGGCGTCGGTCACCGAAAACCCTTGGTCACCGTCTGCCCGTTTCGCGGGGTAGGTCAGCCCGACCCGCAGCTCGGTGGGTCCGTCAATCAGCGCCTCCTTGACCGAAATATCCACCTCCGGCGCTTCGTTGTAGCTCAGACGTGTTTCGGTTTGCATTGCGTAAACCTCCATCGACGACGCCCCTTCGGGCACTTGGCTGAGCGACAGCTCGTACGTTTGCGCCGTATCTCCCGCCGAAAAGCTAAGGGCTAGCTTCTGGCTGCTGTTTACGTTTTGCATCGTCACGGTGTATACCGCGCCGAAATCGTCGCTTCCGGCTTTCTCCGCGGCGATGTCTCCCTCCAAGGACACCTGCTCGCTGTCATACGCGCCGTCGTAGCGGTTCCGGTGGATCGTCACCGCGAGCGACGGGTACTCGGTCACCTCGGCGGCGAAGCCCTCCGGGGCTTCATACGTGAACGCGGACTCGCCCGTCAGGACCCAAATCTCGCTGCCTTGGGCGAGGTCGATGAACCGGTCTTCGGCCACATCCTTCTCCCACGCGTCGGTGCGGACGATGAACCCAATCCGGTCCTGCACGTCGGGCAGCTCGATAACCGCGATTTTCCCGTAGGCATCCTCATCGGTGAAGGGGTAAGCGGCGCCTTCGCCGCCCTCCGGCCAAGCCCAGATGTTCCAAGGGTCGTATCCGCCGTCGTCCCGGCGATAGTGGATGGTGATCTCCGCGCTCGCGGCGAGTACCGGACCCGGCAGGCAGAGGATCAGCAGGATCGCCGCCATCAGCAGCGGCAAGAACCTTTTCACTTTGTGAACTCCCTCCCTTTCTTTTTTCGAGCTTACCACACCCCGGTCTGCCTGTCAACGCCCCTCGAGAGCAAATCGGGGAAACCGGCTAAATATTTTTACGCGCCGGTTCATGATTGACATTTTGTTCCTGTCTGTGCCCAACCTATAACAAAAGTGACCAAGGAAATAAAAAAAAATGCTTGCATTTTTGGTGATGCTGTGTTATACTGAAAATGCTGGAAATCACGGACCACGCGTTCCCGACCTTGAACATCAAGGAAAAAAGGGGCGCAAGAAAGGAAAGAAAAAGATGAAAAAAGCTCTCGCAATCGTACTTAGCCTTGCCCTCCTGTTTGCACTGGCGGCTGGCTGCGCCCCCGCGTCCGAAACCCCTGCCGACAACTCAAGCGGCAACGGCTCGTCGGGAGACACCCCCGTGGCGGCGGACCCGGCTGATCCCGCAGACCCGGCTGATCCGGCGGCTCCCACCGAGTATACCCCGGTTCCCGCCGACACCACCGGCACCCTGAAGGTGTGGTTCGACAACGACGACATCTTCTACGCCCTCCAAGAGGCTTTCAACGCGAAGTACCCGAACATCACCATCGAGTATGAGCTGGTCGGCAACGTAGACAGCCGCGCGAAGCTCCAGCTGGACGGCCCCGCAGGCATCGGTGCCGACGTCTTCTTCATGCCGCATGACCACATCGGTCTCGCGGTCAAGGACGGCTTGGTCGAGCCGATCGACCCGCTGTTCGAGGCGAAACTCCGCCAGACTCTGGTCGGGACCGCCAACGACACACTGACCTTCGACGGCTCGATGTACGCGGTGCCGATCACCCTCGAAAACCCCGCCCTCTTCTACAACAAAGACCTGTGGGGCGAAACCGCGCCCACCACGATGGAGGAGATCATTGAGTTCGCGAAAACCTACAACGATCCCTCCTCCAACAAGTGGGCGATGGCGTGGCAGGTCGACGACGCCTATCACAACTACCACTGGCTGAGCGCGTTCGGGATGCAGATCATGGGCCCCGAATACCGCGATTACACGAAGCCCGGCTTTGATACCCCCGAAGCGCTGGAAGGCGTCAAATACTATCAGTCCCTCCGCAAGGCGCTCTTTGACGTTCCGGTCGCCGACGGTCAGTGGGACGGCTCGGTCGCCCGCTTCCAGAACGGCGAGATCCCCTTCTGCATCACAGGTCCTTGGGCGATTGCCGATGCTGTGAACAACGGCGTTAACTTCGGCGTCGCGAAGCTGCCCACCATCAACGGCAAAGACGCCTACAGCATGTCCGGCGTCATCATCGGCGCGATGTCCAGCTACACCGAGGTCCCCGAACTCGCCTACACATGGCTTGACTTCGTCGCCGGACCCGAAGGCGCGGCCGTCCTCTACGGCGTAGGCGGCAAGCTCCCGGCGCTGGTCGACCAGAGCCAAGTCGAAGGCTTAGCCGACGACGAGTACCTGCAGGGCATCATGGCGCAGAGCCAGTTTGCCATCCCGATGCCGGCGATCCCCGAGATGGCCCAAGCATGGGAAGGGATGAAGCAGCTGTTCACCCACCCGTGGGAAGGCACCCTCACTCCCGAAGAGGCTCAGGTGCAGGCTATGCAGACCTATAAAGACCTTCTGCAGGCTGCCGACGTAGACATCAACTTCTAACAGCGAATCCCGGCAGGGGCAACCGTTCACAGACGGTTGCCCCTGCAAATAAGACGAGGTGGTATGTATGCACTTTTTATCCGCCGGGATGTCGGCCGTCATTTGGGGAAGCGGTCAGTTCCGCAACCGCCAATGGCTCAAGGGACTCTTCTTCCTGTTTGTACAAGCATTGCTGGTGTTCACCGAGTTGATCACCGGCACATGGAACGTGCTGACGGGGGTTGCCGAAGGGCACTTCCGCAACTGCGGTTTCTTTATCCGGGGGATCTGGGGACTTGTCACGCTGGGGGAGATCCCGCGTACGAGTTCCCAAGTGAAGATATACGACCACTCCACCATGCTGATGATCGGCGGGCTGGTCGCGATTACCCTCCTCATCCCCTTCGGTGTGATCTATGTCATCAACATCCGGGACGCGTATGTAACCGCGAAGAAGCTGAGACAGGGCGAGCGCGTCTCCTCCCTGTCCTCCATAAAAGGCGCGTTCGAGCGCAACTTCGAATACATATCCATCTCCCCGGGCTTGATCCTGATGACCTTCATCTCCCTTCTGCCGGTCTTATTCTCCCTCCTCGTCGTCTTTACAAACTACAACACAAATAACATCCCGCCGAGGAACCTGATTGACTGGGTGGGCTTCCGCACCTTCGCCGACATCTTCCAGCTCCCGATTTGGACCGGGACGTTTGTCTATCTCTTCGTCTGGACGGTCATCTGGGCGTTCCTCGCGGCGTTCACAAGCTACGGCGCGGGTCTGCTTCAGGCGATGATGATCAACAGCCCGCTGATCCGGGCGAAAAAATTCTTCCGGGGAATCTACATGCTCCCGTGGGCGATCCCCGCCTACATCTCCCTGCTGACCTTCAAGAACGCCTTCCACTCGGCGGGCCCCATCAACCGGTTCCTGCTGGAGCTCGGAGCGGTGGACAGCCCGATCCCCTTCCTGAGCAGCACCGGGTGGGCGCGGGCGTGTCTTGTCATCGTCAACATGTGGCTGGGTTTTCCCTACTTCATGGCGCTGATTTCGGGCGTCATCGCGACGATCAACCCCGAGATCAACGAAGCCGCCGAGATCGACGGGGCCAGCAGTATGCAGCTTTTCCGCAAGATCACCTTCCCCTACATTATTTCGGCGACCGCCCCCCAGATCATCTTCTCGGTCACTTTCAACTTCAACAACTTCGGCGCGGTCTTCTACCTGACGGGAGGCGGGCCCTCCAATCCCGACCTCCGGTTCGCCGGCGCCACCGACATCCTCATATCATGGATCTACAAACTGACGGTGGACCAGCGAATGTACAACTATGCCGCCGCGATGTCGATTTTCATCTTCATATTGCTCGCGACCTTCTCCGGGTTGAACCTGCGGCGGACGCGCGCGTTTAAGGAGGACTGAGTCATGGCTGTTCGACCGAAGGAACTGGGGCCGAAGAAGCGCTTTGCCCAAGTAGTCATCTATTTTGAGCTGATCGTGGTGCTGGTGATTGTTCTGATCCCGGTGCTCTGGATCTTCTCCACCTCCTTCTCTAAGACCAACTCGGTGAGCGACCTTAATCTGATCCCGAGGAACTTTACAACGCTCAACTATAAAGAAATCTTCACCGAGACAGACTTCGCGAAGTGGTACCGCAACACCTTCATTGTCGCGGTGCTCACGATGATCGCGACGATCATCGTCAACGCGTTCACGGCGTTCATCTTCGCCCGCTTCCCCTTTAAGGGACGCAAACCCCTCCTGATGTTCATCATGCTTTTTTCAATGTTTCCCTCCTTCTTGGCACTGACCGCAATCTACGTCATCTGCCTGAACTTCAACCTGCTGAACAACATCTATACCCTCGTCATCATCTACACGGCGGGAAGTATCCCGGGAAATATCTTCCTTGTGCGTGGCTACCTGCTGAACATACCGCGTACTCTGGATGAAGCCGCGTTCATCGACGGCGCGAGCAAGCTGCAGGTGTTCTGGCGGGTCGTCATGCCATTGGCCTCGCCGATCCTCGCCTTCATCGCGGTAACCTCCTTCATGGGTCCGTGGTTTGACTTCATTCTCCCCCGAATGCTGATCTCGGCCAACGAGAAGACGACTGTGGCGCTGGGGTTGTTCAAATTCGTCAATCCGCAAGACCCGAGCTACAACGTAAACTACTTCGCGGCGGCCAGTATGATCGTCGCGACCCCTATCGCGGCCCTCCAAATGGGCTTCCAGCGGTTCTTGGTTACCGGTATTACCGCCGGCGCTAACAAAGGGGAATAATGAGAAAACTCTTTTCGCGCCTTGCCAAACGGGCGGAAGAATCCTCCGCCCGTTCCCTTTTGGTCACCTGCCTCTGTTCGGTGGTCCTTTTGGTGATTCCGGTCTTCTTCTCCCTCCTCCTCACCCATCCGTTCGACCTCTTCGGCCGGTTCTATGGGTTTTCGCAGGAGGGGCTGATGATTACGGACGCCGAAGTTGTCTACAACGATGAGAACACCGTCCTCGCGGCACCCCGAGACTATTTCCCGGCAGAAGACATAGAGCGGAACAACACAGCGGAGATCTTCGACCGTCTCGCCCTGCTGAACAACTACTACCGCGACTTCTTCCTGCCGGTGGTGGCGCTGCTTTCCGGGATGAGCCTGTTCGGGATCCTGACCCTGACCGGGCTGCTCGCCGGGTTGTTGGGTTTGGGGAGGAAATTTACCCACCGCCTGACCCTTAGGAAAAAGTTTCGGGTCTTCGCCGCGAGCAGCTGGCTGCCCGCGCTGCTGGTTTTGATCCCCGGCTTCTTTTTCCCGATTTTTCATATGATCCTGTTCCAGTTACTGATGACAGCTTTGGCGTGGCAAGTCCAGAAAAACCTCTAAAGGGATTGATCCGATGAAAAAGCGCTTAACCGCCTTACTGCTGCTGTTTATCCTAATCCTGTCTGCCTGCGCGTCCAACACACCGCCCCTGTCCCCGTCCCCCTCGCCAACCCCCCCGGCGGAAGCCCCGGAGCCTTCGCCCACTCCGACGCCGGAACCGTCTCCGACACCGGAACCGGAACCGCTGACGGAGAGACGGAATTTCTATGAAATTTTCGTCGGCTCCTTCTGCGACAGTAATGGGGACGGCTTGGGCGACCTTCCGGGGGTTATAAGCAAGCTGGACTACCTGAATAACGAAACGGGTGAGGACTGCCTCGGCGTTAATGCCATCTGGCTGATGCCGATTATGCCGTCGCCCACCTACCACAAGTATGACGTAACCGATTATTACGGTATTGACCCCGGCTACGGCACGCTGGAGGACTTCGACACCCTGATAGAGGAATGCGATAAACGGGGGATCGACGTCATTATCGACCTCGTGCTGAACCATTCGTCCAACGCCCACCCATGGTTTCAAGCGGCGCTGAAGGAAATCAAGGACGGTGCCGAACCGCACTACAAAGACTACTATAACTTTGTGGAGGGGAACCGGGGGGGGTACTACTCCGCCGGAAGCGGTCTGTTCTACGAAGCGGGCTTTTGGAGCGGGATGCCCGACCTCAATATGGATAACGAGGAGCTTCGCGCCGAAGTCCTGAACATCGCGGAGTTCTGGATCAATCGGGGTGTCAAGGGCTTCCGGCTCGACGCCGCGAAGCATGTCTATACCCGGCAGGAAAAGAACATCGAGTTCTGGACATGGTTCTCAAGCGCTTGTAAGGAGATGAAAGAGGACGTCTTCCTTATCTCCGAGGTATGGAGTAACGACAACGAGATTATGGCGTACTACGAAACCGGGCTGTCCGCGATGTTCAACTTCTCGCTGGCCGGCGCGGCCGGCGTCGTGAACAGCGCCGTCAATCGGAGCAATGGGGACGACTTGGCCGGAAATATCGAGCGGTTTGACAAGCTGATCCGCTCCCGGAACCCTGAGGCGATCAACGCCCCCTTCCTGAGTAACCACGACACCGACAGGAGCGCCGAATACATTAAAGAGCTGAACCAGCAAAAGCTGGAGGCCGCGATCTACCTGATGATCCCCGGATCCCCCTTCATCTATTACGGCGAGGAAATCGGGATGACGGGCAAGGGCAAGGACGAAAACAAGCGGACGGGGATGCTCTGGTCTGCGACCGACAAAACCGGCTACTGTGCCGGACCGGCAGGTGCCGTCGGCGTCACGCCGCCCGAAGCGGGGGTGGCGGAGCAGCTTGCCGACCCGGACAGTCTTCTTAACTATTACCGCGCCGTGCTGGAGTTGAAATCGGGATACCAAGACATTATGGATGGCGAGGTCAGCCAGATTAAGCTGGAGGACATCCGCGTCTGTGCCATCCAAACGGGAGAGGTTGCGGTCGTCCACAATGTGAGCGGCGAGGAAGTAACCGTCCCGCTGCCGGGTTGGACCCTCGGCGGCTTTGTCAGTCCGGGCGGCGGCGAGGTCGCTCAAGACGGGGAGCAAGTCACCCTGCCCCCTTATTCGTCGGCGGTGCTTCAATGAACAGGCAGGCGGTTTACCATGAAGCCAAGAGCCGCTGGGCGTATGCGGCCGACGCGAAGACCCTGCACATCCGGCTCCGCGCCGCGAAAGGCGACCTGACAAACGTCACCCTGACGGCCACCGACCCCTTCAATTGGTTTGAGTTTGAGGACGGCGAGCACCGGTTCGACCGAGACGGCGTGTTTAGCAGCGACATGACAAAAGAGGGCAGCGACGAGTTGTTCGACTACTGGTTCTGCGAGGTAACCGGGATTCCGACCAAGCGGATCCGCTACTCCTTTGTAATCGGCGACGGGAAAGAGGCGGTCCGGTATAGCGCTCGGGGGTTCACAGAAAACACCGGTGATTTCGACGGCCTGCTGGGATGGTTCAACTTCCCCTTCATCAATGAGGAAGACCTCTTTACCCCACCCGAGTGGGGTGAGAATACCGTCTGGTATCAGATTTTTTGCGACCGTTTCTGCAGGTCGGGCGGTGATACTTCGGTGCCGTGGGGGAGTTCGGACACAAAGATCCACACAACTTTCTTTGGCGGCAACCTTCGGGGGGTTATGGAAAAGCTTCCTTATATCGCGGACCTCGGCTTCTCGGGGATCTACTTCACTCACCTCTTCCTCTCCCCCTCCACCCATAAGTACGACACGGTCGACTATTTCCAGATCGACCCGCAATTCGGCACCAACGAGGAATTCCGGGAGCTGGTCAACGAGGCGCACCGGCTCGGTATCAGGATTATGCTGGACGCGGTCTTTAACCACTGCGCTTTCGAGCATCCCTACTTTCAGGATGTCGTGAAGAACGGGAAGGCTTCCCCCTACTACGATTGCTTCCATATCCACCGGGAACCCGTGCTGAATTTTACCCTGAAGGACGGAAAACATATCCCCAAGTTAACCGCCAAGCAGCAGAAGGAGCTGTCCTTCCTCACCTTCGCCTACACCCCTCATATGCCCAAATGGAACACCGCGAACGCGACAACCCGGAAGCTCCTGATTGACGCTGCGGTCTATTGGGTGCGGGAGTTCGGTATCGACGGCTGGCGGCTGGATGTGAGCAACGAGGTGAGCCACGACTTCTGGCGCGAACTCCGCCGGAAGTTATCGGAGATCAAACCGGATGTGCTTCTTCTGGGGGAGAATTGGGACGACGCGCAAGCTTGGCTGAACGGCGACCAGTTTGATTCGGTGATGAACTATCGGTTCCTGTCGGCAACGGTAGAATTCATTGGCGGAAAAACCGATGCGGAAGGGTTTGTGACGTCGCTGACCCGGGAGGTGCTGGCGGCGTACCCCAAGCCGGTTCAGCGGCTGCTGTTCAACATCTTGGAGACCCATGACACCGACCGCTTCCTCACCGCGACCGGGAATAACCCCGCAGCCGGATTGCTCGGCTATGTCCTCCTGCTGACAACCGCCGGATCCCCGTCTGTCTATTACGGCGGCGAGATCGGGGCAACCGGGCGCTCGGCGGGCGACGAGAACCGGCGCTGTATGCCGTGGGGCGAACCTATCCCTCCCGAACGGGATTACCGGGAAGCGCTAAGGACCCTGCTTCAGCTGCGAAAAAGCCACCCGTCCTTTCGCTCCCCCGACATCCGGTTCCTCAAAACCGAGGGTGGTTTGCTGGCGTACCAAAAAGAAACGAATGGCGAAACCCTCTTGGTAATCCTCAACAACAGCGGAGATCCGGTTGCCTTTACCCCGCCCGAGGGGGCGTATACCGACGCGATGACCGGCAGGCCCCAACCCTCCGGGACAATTACCGTCCCGTCCTATGGGTTTTACTTAATGTTGAACGCTTAACCGAGAAAATATGGAATTATTTCTCTGGACAAGCGGGAGACGTTATGGTAAAATAAAGTTGCCCACAATGAATTTGGAAGGAGCAAAACACATGAAGAAACGCACTCTGGCAATCCTTGTTCTTTTGGCGCTTGTCCTCGCGCCGGCGGCATTGGCGGAAACGGTCTACTACTACAACGACCAAGGCTGGGCAGAAGTTACCGTGTACACATGGGAACCCTCCGAGCAGTGGGGTTCGTGGCCGGGCGGACCCACCGTCGACGAAGGCGACGGCTGGTTCAGCATTGATGTCGCCGACTACGCGGTCGGTAACCACATCATCTTCAACAACAACAATGGCGGCGCGCAGACCTCCGACTTGGTACTGGACGAAGGCAAACTGTACTTCTACGGCAGCAACACTACCGGTGACGGCAGCCTAACCGCCGAGGAAGCCGTAGCGAAATTCGGCAGCGCCCCGGGCGTTGAGGCTCCTGTGGAAGAAGCCCCGGCTGAGGAAGCCCCCGCCGAATCGGCGCCGAAGACCGGCGACAGCGAACTTGTCTTCCTCGCCGTCGGAGCTCTCGTGCTGGCGGCTTGCGCCGCCGCCGTGATTGCGAAGAAAGTCAAGGCATAAGGGTTACCACCTTGCAACCGAAAGCAGCCTGTTCCAAAGTGAACCAGTGATGCTGGACGAAGCTGACGCATAACAACCAACGAAAAAGCGGCGCACCGTTGAGGTGTGCCGCTTCGTTCTGCAAGGTGAGCCGGTAATTTGCTGCACATCCGTTGGCGGAGCAAGCGGGTACTCGCCTTGTTTTTTGCCGCTCTATTCTCATGGGCTGAACCCCAGCGAGAACTTACCTCTTGCACACCCGCCTGTTCTTGGAATGGGCCGAACGTCCCGCCTGTGCGGCGCGTTGGGGACACCGCCATATGTGTACGTTAGACTCTACGAAGGCTTGACACGGTGAACTGAGACGCTTAAAATCCGCTAACGCTAATACATCATCTTTTGAAATATACCGGATTACCGAATTCATCATTCCTCCCCATAACAAATCCTAGAGACATCCAGAATTTTCGATTTCGCTCATTTGTGGTGTTTAACGCGAAGTATTGTGCTCCTTGCCGCTTCATCTCTGCCTCAAAATGCTCAAAAAAGCATGTGCCAACTCCCGCGCCGCGTTGACTCTTTTCGATGCAGTATTCTAAAATAAAGCATTCCCCGAAATACTTGTTTTTCATGTCATCGTACAGAACATATGTTATGAAGCCAGCGTATTTGTCATTTAAATATATATAGTTAATCCTAAGACGATTTCGTTCACGTTTGAAAAGCCCCGTAATTTCGTCCCGGTACTCTGCCGATAAAAAATACTTCGCCTCCTCGTCCGTTTTTTGAGGATTGCTGTTTGGCAAAATATCTTCCTTCATATACTTGCTACACTGATGCCAATAATCTTCCAGCTCATCTGATGTTAGATGTTTGAATTGAATTTCTCCTATGCACATTTCCCGGTGCCCCCTACGTTAATAAAATAAATATCCTTACCCATCCCGCCTGTCTGGCGCGTCGGGGACGCCGCGCCCTGCGGAACTACTATACCCCAAAACGCCCCCGCGCGCAACCGGACTAAACGACAACTCCGGATATACGTTAGATTCTACGAAGACCTGACATGGTGAACTGAGAAAGTGTTTACACCACAAATTACTATTCCTCGAATCCCATCTGCTTAAACATTTTATCGGTCAGTTCGATTTGATCTGTCAAGCAGATATGCATAGGTATACCCCGCTTTTCCGTCGTGGAAATCTGGAATCCCAAACGTTCATAAGAAAATTCTTGATCGCCAAACGCCCTTATATCAACTTGAATGCCAAATCCGGGCTTCAACTTCTCACGCAACCATTCAAGGATTTTCCCAACCAATTCAGTTTCGATTCCCTCATTATGATATTCCGGGGATATTTGAATTCCCGGTATGGTTGCACCTCCTCCGCCATCCCATATAAGACGAGCCATTGCTATCGCCGTACCTTTATCAAATGCAGCTATAACAAAAGCACTTCCATTCAGCGCAGATTGAAGCTGCTCTGGATTATCTTGCCGCCAGCCCATAGATTTCCGTATAGCATTCACTTCGTCAACAGATATATCATTTCTATATGTTATACTCAATGCTATCCCCCTACAATACAAATTACCTCAAAAACAGATCCTTGAGTTCATCGGACAGAAGGAGTATTTGCGCGAACCCCTCCGTGCGGAAACACAAGCAAAAACTAACGAAAGAAGAGAAATCTGTACAGCCGCGGGGACGTCTCTTCCGCCCTTTTGAAGTGCGCCGTGACGACGGTGTCCTCTCCCGCCATGACAAACACGGTCGTCGGATCCCCGGCGCTGCTGAAGGTACCCCCGCCGCTTGATGTCCAATGCGAGAATTGGAAGCCCGG
>JAISVO010000106.1 GCA_031271525.1 Oscillospiraceae bacterium | reverse complement strand
GGACAGTTACGCCGTCCGCCGACAATCCCAGTCTACCACAGGCCCGTCCGTTTGTCAAGAACAATTTTTCGATTTTTTTGTTTTTTCTTTGGGAACGAAATTTCTTCACTCCGAACAGGCAGGCCGGAAGCGCCCCTCCCCTTGTTGTTCCCTCCGTTCTCCCTTAGTATTTTTTTGGTTCGTATTTTTTTCTTTAGTATTTTATTATAGTATTTAATAAGCGGCGGGATTTGCCGTGACCGGTAAATCCGGCCACGGTGCCGCCGGTCACGGCGGATCCTGTGGATAATTCAGTGGATAACCTGTGTACAACCTGTGGATAACTCGAGTTGTCCCCACCTTTATCCACCACTTTTCCACAGGTTATCCACTGAATTATCCACATAGTTTCCTGCATATTTATGCAAAAAATACCGATCTTGAACAGGGGTTTTCCGCGCGGGCGAAAAAAGTCTTGACAACGCCCCGGCGGCGCGGTATACTCTTCTACAGTGTTCCAAAGACAGCGGGGATGGGCGCGGAAAGCGCCCCGTAACGCCCGCCGAGGGACAGAACCGGCCGATTCCCCCTCCGCGCGGAGAGGGTTTGGCGTCAGCGGTTTTGTTTCCGTGTCTGTTGTGGATACGGAATTTTTTCTTTGTAAAGGTGGTGAATCATTTGCCAAACGCCAAGGTTTTAGAGCAGAAAAAGGCGGTCGTCGCCGAGCTGACCGAAGCGATGAAAAACGCCACGACAGGCGTGCTCGTCGACTACAAAGGGATCCGGGTGGACGCCGACACCAAGCTTCGCACCGAGCTGCGCAAGGCCGGCGTTTCGTACAAGGTCGTCAAGAACACCCTGATGCGGCGCGCCATCCAAGGCATCGGGCTGGAAGGGCTGGCTCCCGTCCTCGACGGCACGACCGCCCTCGCGGTCAGCGACGACGCGGTCGCCCCGGCGAAAATCCTCTCCGAGTACGCGAAGAAAACCGGCGATAAGTTCAAAATCAAAGCCGGGTTCGTCGAAGGGCGGGTCATCTCCCCCGCCGAAGTGCAGGCGCTCGCCGACCTGCCGCCGCGCGAGGTGCTCATCGCGCAGGTCCTCGCGGGCTTCAACGCCCCGATCTCCGGCCTCGTCAACGTACTCAACGGCAACCTGCGCGGCTTGGTCGTCGCGCTCAACGCAATCGCGGAGAAAAAGTCCGCGTAATAACAAAATTTAAGGAGGAACCCCTATAATGGCAAGCGAAAAAATTACCAACCTGATTGAAGAAGTCAAAGCGTTGACCGTCCTCGAGCTGTCCGAGCTGGTCAAGGCGCTCGAAGAGGAGTTCGGCGTTTCGGCCGCCGCCCCCGCCATGATGATGGCGGCCGCCCCCGCCGCAGCGGCAGCGGCCCCCGCCGAAGAGCAGACCGAGTTCACCGTCGTCCTCGAGGGACCCGGCTCGAACAAAATCGCGGTCATCAAGGTCGTCCGCGAAATCACCTCGCTCGGCCTCAAAGAGGCGAAGGAACTGGTGGACGGCGCGCCGAAGCCGATCAAAGAGAACATCCAGAAGGACGAGGCCGACGCCATCGCGGCAAAGCTCAAGGAAGCCGGCGCGGAAGTCTCCGTGAAGTAAATCCCCCCAAATACGCGTTGAAGGACGGCCGGAAGGCCGTCCTTTCTCCAAAAAAGGAACGCCGGGCGATTGACCCGGTGAATGAAAACCCTCCCCGCAGGAAATACTGTTTCCGAGAGGGAGGGTTGTCGATGCGAGGCGGTGTCGGTTCGCCGGTCAACAAGGTTGAGATTTGCGGCGTCAATACATCCAAACTGAAGGTTCTTCCCGGCGAGCGGACAATGGCCCTGCTGGATCAGGCGAAACAGGGCGACCGCGCCGCCCGGGAGGAATTGATCTCGGGCAACCTCCGCCTTGTCCTCAGCGTGATCCAGCGCTTCGCCGGGCGGGGGGAAATGGCGGACGACCTCTTCCAAGTGGGCTGCGTCGGCCTGATCAAGTCGATCGACAACTTCGACACCAGCCAGAACGTCCGTTTTTCCACCTACGCCGTGCCGATGATCATCGGCGAGATCCGCCGCTACCTCCGGGACAACAGCGTCATCCGGGTTTCGCGCTCGGTGCGCGACACCGCCTATAAGGTGCTGCAGGCGCGGGAAAAGCTGACCGCCCAAAGCCAGAAGGAGCCGTCCACCGACGAGATCGCGAAATTCCTCGAGGTGCCCCGGGAGGACGTCGTGATGGCGCTGGAGGCGATCCTCGACCCGGTCAGCCTGTTCGAGCCGCTCTACTCGGACGGCGGCGACGCCATCTGCGTGATGGACCACGTCTCGGACAGCAAGAACACCGACGAGGCGTGGCTGGAGAAGATCTCGCTGAAGGAGGCGATCCGCCACCTGAACGACCGGGAGAAGCACATCCTCTCCCTCCGCTTCTTCGAGGGGAAGACGCAGATGGAGGTCGCCGGAGAAATCGGCATCTCGCAGGCGCAGGTGTCGAGGCTGGAGAAAAACGCGATCCACCAGATGAAGAAGTATTTATAAACCGTGGACGAACCGTTCGGGTCCGCCCACGGTTTTTTTCGGTCGCGGCCCGCCGCTAGCCGCCGAACACGCCCAAGTGCTCCAGCAGCACCTTCAGCCCCATCAGGATGAGGATGACGCCGCCGGCGAACTCCGCTTTTGCTTGGAACTTGGTCCCGAAGATCTGCCCGATCTTCACGCCGGCCATCGACAGGATCAGCGTCGTCGCCCCGATGAAGCTCACAGCCGGGACGATGTTGGTGTTCAAAACGGCGAACGAGATGCCCGCCGCGAGCGCGTCGATGCTGGTGGCGACCGCCAGCGGCAGCATCTTCCTCGGCCCGAGCGACGCCTCCGGCCTGTCGGCGCAATCGCAGGACTCGCCGTCCTCCGGCTCCTTGGACAGGCTTTCCCGGATCATCTTGATCCCGAGGAAGGCGAGCAGGGCGAACGCGACCCAGTGATCGATAAAGACGATCCGCTCGGCGAACAGACGCGCCGCGAAGTAGCCGATCAGCGGCATCATCACTTGGAAGAAGCCGAAGTACAGGCCGACGGTCAGCGCCTTCCGCACGGTCACCCGCCTCATCGTCAGGCCGGCGCAGACCGACACGGCAAACGCGTCCATCGACAGGCCGACGGCCAGCAGAAACAGCTCGATAAATCCCAATGGTTATTCCCCCAAATCAGTCAGCGATTGGTCAGCGGGCTTAGTTTTGCCCGGTTCAGCAGAAGGATAACCGCCGGGATCAGAATCAGCTGAACCGCGATTCCCGGCAGCGCGGTGACGAACATCGCGGTCAGCCAAATGGGCAGGGAGTATTCCCCCGCGCTGAAAATCAGCGCGTTCAGCACGCCGTAGACAATCCGCCCGCAGAGCATCGCGCCGATCAGCGACGCGTAGAGGTTGAGGGTCCGGCTCTTGGTGCGGATCAGCCGGTAGAGCGCCGACGCCGCCAGCCCGTAGACGGCAAGCTCGCAGACCATCGGAACCAGCATCGCGGAGGGGGGCATCCCGGTCACGAGATGGGAGGTCAGCGGGAGGAGCGCGCCGCAGGCCAGCCCGTACGGGAAGCCGCAGACAAACCCGCAGAGCAGGACGGGGATGTGCATCGGCAGCAGCACCTGCCCGGCGTTCGGCACCGGATGGAGGGCGATCGGAAGGACGACGCCGATTGCGATCAGGATCGCGGTGTAGACAAGCTTTCTGATATTGGACATATGGGTTGAACCTCCATACCGGCTGGACGCGCCGAGCGCGCCCGCCTAGATAGTATACCCACGCGGGGGCGCGCTGTCAACGGATACGGCGAAAAAACAAGATAGTGTGACGAATTCGGAGAAATCGCGAGATAACAACGATAAACCGGGCAATTTTACCCGAATTCACAATCCGTTGAGGCTTGCGAATTGGTTGTCCCGCGCTTATGATGTAGGAAGGTTAGCACTCTCCCACGCAGAGTGCTAAAAGACAGAAACGAGGAGGAACTATTTATGAAGCTCAAGCCCCTTGCGGACAGAGTCGTCATCAAGATGGTGGAGTCCGAGGAGACCACCAAGAGCGGCATCATCCTGACCGGCAACGCCAAAGAGAAGCCGCAGATCGCGGAAGTCCTCGCGGTCGGCCCCGGCGGGAATGTCGACGGCAAAGAGATCACCATGTATGTGAGCGCCGGCGACAAGGTCATCACCAGCAAATACGCGGGCACCGAGATCAAGGTCGACGGCGAGGAGCTGATGGTCGTCCGTCAGAACGACATCCTCGCGGTCGTAGAAGGTTAAGAGAGGAAGGACAAATCAGAATGGCTAAGATCATTTTATACGGAGAAGAAGCCCGCCGCGCGCTGGAACGGGGCGTCAACCAGCTCAACGACACCGTGAAGATCACCCTCGGCCCCAAAGGGCGGAACGTCGTCCTCGACAAGAAATTCGGCGCGCCGCTGGTCACCAACGACGGCGTGACGATCGCGAAGGAGATCGAGCTGGACGACCCGTTTGAGAACATGGGCGCGCAGCTTGTGAAGGAAGTCGCGACCAAGACGAACGACGTCGCGGGCGACGGCACCACCACGGCGACCCTGCTGGCGCAGGCGCTGGTGCGGGACGGCCTGAAGAACGTCGCGGCGGGCGCGAACCCGATGATCATGAAGCGCGGCATCCAGACCGCCGTGGACACCGCGGTCAAGTCGATCGCCGACAGCTCGGTCAAGGTCGGCGGCTCCCAAGACATCTCCCGCGTCGCCTCCATCTCGTCCGGCGACGAGCTGATCGGCAAGCTGATCGCCGACGCGATGGACAAAGTCTCGGCCGACGGCGTCATCACCGTCGAGGAGAGCAAGTCGGTGGAGACTTACAGCGAGGTCGTCGAAGGAATGCAGTTTGACCGGGGCTATATCTCCTCCTACATGGTCACCGACACCGAGAAGATGGAAGCGGTCATCGACGACCCGTATATCCTCATCACCGATAAGAAAATCGCCTCCGTGCAGGACATCCTGCCCCTTCTGGAGCAGATCGTCGCCAGCGGCAAGAAGCTGGTCATCATCGCGGAGGACGTCGAGGGCGAGGCGCTGACCACCCTTTTGGTCAACAAACTGCGCGGAACCTTCACCTGCGTCGCGGTGAAAGCCCCCGGGTTCGGCGACCGCCGCAAGGATATGCTCCGGGACATCGCCATCCTGACGGGCGGCGAAGTCATCTCGGAGGAGCTGGGCCTCGACCTGAAGGAAGCCAAAGTCGCGCAGCTGGGACGCGCCCGTCAGGTGAAGGTGCAGAAGGAAAACACGATCATCGTGGACGGCGCCGGCACTCAGGACGACATCAAGGCGCGCATCGGCCAGATCCGGACGGCGATTGAGGAGACAACCTCCGACTTCGACCGCGAGAAGCTTCAGGAACGTCTGGCGAAGCTCTCGGGCGGCGTCGCCGTCATCAAGGTTGGGGCCGCGACAGAGGTCGAGATGAAGGAGAAGAAGCTCCGCATCGAGGACGCGCTGAACGCCACCCGCGCGGCTGTCGAGGAGGGCATCGTGCCCGGCGGCGGCGTGGTCTACGTCAACGCCATCCCGAGCGTCTCCGAGCTGCTGAAGGACTTCACCGGCGACGAGAAGACGGGCGTCAACCTCGTGATCAGCGCCCTTGCCGAACCCCTCCGCCAGATCGCGGCGAACGCCGGTCTGGAAGGCTCGGTCATCTTTGAGAACGTGAAGAACGCCAACAAGAAGGGTTACGGCTTCAACGCGCTGACCGAGGAGTATGTGGATATGTTCGACGCCGGGATCGTCGATCCGGCGAAGGTCACCCGCTCCGCCCTGCAGAACGCGGCTTCGATCGCCGCGATGATCCTGACCACCGAGAGCCTTGTCGCCGACAAGAAGGAGCCGCCCGCTCCGGCAGCCCCCGGCGGCGGCATGGGCGGCATGGATATGTATTGATTCGGGACAGACCGTCCCCGGTATGGCCCCCCGGAACTCCGGGGGGTTTTCCCTTGCCCGCGTCCCACACGCGCGGAACGCGTGAATGCAGGGGACGCGTAAATGCATAAATACGCGGAACGCACGAACGCGCGGAACGTATGAATATACGGAACGCATAAATGCGTTCCCTACGGGGCGTTACCCCCGCCGGTTTGTGTACTGCCGAAAAAATCGTCGCAATATTTGTGCCATTTCAGTGTATAGTTATCGTCACTTAAAATTTCCATGTCTGAAACAGTATGGATATTGCGTCGAGCTGCCTCATCGGCAAAAAAGAAGATGTCCGCATCATAGCCGTCATGATATACGTATACCGAATCAAATCCCAAATCAAGAGCCGCCCTCATTCGGGTATGTCCGTCCAGCGAAATGTACCTGCCTTCCTTTTCAACGATTGGTATAAAAATATCTTCCATTCGTTTAATCCAGAGCTTGCAACGTATTAGCTTAGCTTCGTTTATGTAAAATTGGCTCGGTTGAATCTGTGATATTTTCATAAGATATGGCTTATCGGGGCACGCATCCATAAGTACATTTCCGAATTTGTCCTTAACAGTGGTAACAAAACCAGAATAAAATAAAAATTCACTCATTGCCATATCAACATATTCCATGCTGTCCGCAAAAAGCGTGGCCTCCGTACCCTCAATACGAAAGACAAACTTATTCCTTCTATCCTCCGTGAAGAAACAACATGCCCCATGATTCAGCTCATCTCTGCTGAAAATATCCGCGTCGTTAAACCCCGCTCTAATAATTTTCATATTTCTCCTTCGCCATGCGGAACGCATGAACGCGCCGTTAAATTGTCATATCAGCCGCACCGTGTAGTAGACCGCCATGACGAACAGGTAGCTGAACATCGCGATCATCGAGCACCACGCGGCGGTGCTGCCGAACGCCGCCGAGACGGCGAAGGAGACGGCGAGCATCCCGGCGGCAACGAACAGATAGCGGTACCGGGCCTTGGGCGGCATCAGGGCGAGCTTTACCCTGCCCGCGCCGACGGTTCCCCTGTGGCCGCGCAAAAACCAAAACAACAGGGCGGAGAGGGCCAAGGCCGCGACAAAGAGGACGTAGGCCGCGATCCGCGTCGCGGGCGTCACCAGCGCCGCCTTGGTCAGCATCCACAGCCCGAACGCGCCGCCCGAGACGTAAACCGCCAGCAGGGTGAAATCCTTCGGGTAGATGTAGGCAAGGAGGTAGAGCACCGCGCCGCCCGCCGTGAGGGCGTATATGTAGGTCGGCCAGTTGAAACGGTAGAGGAGGAGGGTCCAGACCACCAAAAAGACCATGACCCCCAGAACCCTCCAAGTAAACCGGTCGTCCGCCTTCCGGCGTTCTTCCATTTTGCGTTTTTTATCGTCGCTCCGCACGTTGATTCTCCCTTACATTTCGATAAAGCGTATGACGGACAGCACCATCAGCGGCGCGGTCTCGCACCGCAGGATGCCGCGCCCCAGCGAGACGCTTTGGAACCCGTTCTCTCCCGCGAGACGCGCCTCCTCGGGGGTGTAGCCGCCCTCCGGCCCGGTCAGGACCGAGACGGGCGAGCGGATCGGGGCGCGCAGCGCGCCTTTCAGCGATCCCTCCGTCTCCTCCTCGTAGCAAAAGAGCTTGACCCCCTCGGCAGCTTGCGCCGCCTCCGCGAAGGGTATGGGAGCCAGAAGCTCGGGGAGCCAGCTCCTCCCGCTCTGTTCGGCGGCGCTCCGGATGATCTTCTTAAACCGCTCCATCCGGTCCGCCGAGGGAACCCCCGCGACGCACCGTTCGCTGATCACCGGGGTGACGGACGCGACGCCCAGCTCGGTCGCCTTCTGGAGCGTCCACTCGAACCGCTCCCCTTTTGAAACCGACGGGTAAAGGTGTACCGGAACGATATAGTCCTCCCGCTCGGACGGGCGCAGCTCCAGAATATCGGCTTCGCCGGGCGCCGTCAGGCAGCAGAGCGCTTCGCTCCCCCGCCCGTCGCAAAGGACGACGCTGTCCCCCACCCGCATCCGCAGGGTTGAGAGATGCCGCGCCTCCTCCGGATCGAGAAGGATCCGTCCGGCTTTGGGAAGATCTCCGATGATCAGCCTCGGTGATGTCACTTTCGTACCCCCTGCCACCCTATCCCGCTTATTCTATCATCCGCGCGGGTTTTTGACAAGGTTTTTGTCCTGTTATTTTTCACCATTAAAAGCTCGAATTTGTATTTTTCGTGAACACTTGAAATAGGTCTTGATATTCTCCCTGCCTTCGTATACAATAGCGTGGTGGCATTCTATTGTTTCATGAAGATTTTTACAATTAAGGGGAGAACCTCAGATGAGCGCTTCAAGGGAAAAAAGAAAACGTCAGGAAGACAAATCGAACAAGCCGCTTCTGTCGGCCCGGGAGAAGCAGCAGCGCAAGGACAGCTTCCGCAGGACGATCGCGATCACGGTCGCGACCGTCGTTTTGCTCGGCCTGTTCGTGCTGATCTTCACCGGGTCGGGAATCCCGCAGGCGAACTTCACCGCGCTGTCGGTGGGCGGCGTAAACCTCAAGGTGGCGGAGTACGACTACTACTACTACCTCACCTATTACCAGATCGTCTCGACCTATGCCCAATACGGGATGATCGACCCCAGTATACCGCTCAGCCAGCAGGAGCTGTCGGAAGACCAGACATGGGAGGAATACATCGGGGAGGAAACCGAGAACGCCCTCCAAAACTACGTTTCGCTGAGCGAACAGGCAAAGGCCGAGGGTGTGACGCTGACAGCCGAGGATAACGCCCGGATCGAAACCGACCTCACCCTCCTCCAAACGACGGCCGCCGAAGCGGGCTTGGAGACGGAGGAGTACCTCCGCCAGAACTTTGGGCGGGGCATCACGATGGACAGCTACCGGAAAATCATCGAGCGGCACTACCTCGCGATGCGGTATCAGACGGTGAAGGTCGATTCCTTTGACCGGAGCGACGACGCCGTCAACGCCTATTATACCGAGAACAAGAACACCTACGACAAGATTGACTACCACATGTACAGCTTCACAACCACTCCGCCGGCAAAAGCGGAGGGCGAGGACCCGTACACCGAGGAGGAGATCGCGGCTTATAAGGAGGAGCAAAAGGCAAAGGCCGACGAGATGCTTTCCAAGGTTACGACAAGCGACGCCTTCTTCGCGCTGAGCAAAGAGTACGCCCCCCCTCCGGCGGAGGAAGAGGAGCCAGCCGAGGACGACGCAACCGATGATACAACGGACGACACGACCGACGACACAACGGAGGATACAACGGAGGAAGAACCCGCCGAGGAACCGGTAGAGGAGACGGACACCACCCTTGTGAGCGTCACGGCCTCCTCGGTCACAGCCGGCGTGCTGGCGGACTATATGCTGAGCGAGGACCGTAAGGAGGGCGACAAGTCCGTTCTGGAGGCGAC
>JAISVO010000053.1 GCA_031271525.1 Oscillospiraceae bacterium | reverse complement strand
CTGACCCGATGCCGCCGGAGCGGAGCGCGTTTGGATACCGCGCTGAACGAAGCAAGCCTTGAGCCCCGGGAAGCGGCGCTCGCGGCCCGTCTCTGCTTCACGGTCGTCCAACATCACTCGCTGATCGACGCGGAGCTTGCAAAACACGTCAAAAAGACCCAGCCGCAGGTGAAGGACATCCTCCGGCTCGGTGCGGCGCAGCTCTGGTACTTTGACCGGGTTCCCCGGTACGCCCTGACAAACGAAGCGGTCAGCCTTTGCAAGAAAACAGCGCCGCACGCCGCCGGGATGGTCAATGCGGTGCTGATGAGGTTACCGGACACCCCACCCGAAACGGACGATCTTTCGGTTAAATACAGCCTCCCGGTATGGTTTCTCGAAAAAATGCGGTCCCTATTGCCGGAGGATGAGCTGGAGCCTTTTTGCGAGAGCTGCAACTCCATCCCGCCGGTTTATATCCAGAGAAACACTTTGAAGCCCTACGCCGATCAATCTGGCGTTGCTTTACGGGAGAACGGGGGCTATGTCCTGACCGACCCTTCGGCGCTGGAAGGCATTCTGCGAAAAGGGTGGGGGCTCGTCGCCGATCCGGGGGCGAAGGAGTGTGTGGATCGTCTCGCGCCGGATCCCGGGGAGCAGGTTTGGGATGTCTGCGCCGCTCCCGGCGGTAAGACCTTGATGGCGGCCTTCGCGATGGGCAACAAGGGCCGCATCTTCGCAACCGACAAGGAGAGGAGAAAACTCCCCCTCCTCCGGGAGACGCTCAGCCGCTGCGGTGTTTACAACACCGACATCCGTCAGGCCGACGGCGCAACTTATACGCCGGATAAATTGTTCGACGCGGTTCTCTGCGACGTTCCCTGTTCGGGATTTGGGGTATTGCGGAAGAAACCGGACATCCGGTTCCGCACCGAGACAGCCCATTTCCCGGCGCTGCAGCTCGGCATCCTGAGCAACGCTGCGAAATCGGTCGGGGACGGCGGCAGGCTTCTCTACAGTACCTGCACCCTCCTGCCAGAGGAGAACGAAGGCGTCACCAACGCCTTTCTGCGCGAGAACGGAGGCTTTACCATGACCGGGCAAACGACGCTTTGGCCCCACCGGGGCGATACGGACGGTTTTTATATATGTTTGATGACAAAAAAATAGAGATCCTCTCCCTCTATCCCGAAGAGATTGAAGCCGAACCGTCCTACCGCCGGATCCAAATCTTTTCGTGGCTTGGGAAGAGGAGCGCCAAGACATTCAGCGAAATGACAAACCTTCCGGCGGGGCTGCGCGCGGAGCTCGCGGAGCGGTTTACCATCGCGGTTCCGGAGGAGACCGAACGGCGGATCTCCGCCGACGGAACCGAAAAAATCCTCTGGACGCTTCACGACGGAGAACGGATTGAAACCGCTTTGATGAAGTATAAGCACGGGACCTCCGTCTGCATCTCCACCCAAGCGGGCTGCCGTCAGGGATGCGCTTTCTGCGCCTCTGGTTCGCACGGCTTAAGCCGGAACCTGACGGCGGGGGAGATGCTCGCGCAGGCGTTGTATTGCGGGGCAGCCGTCAACCATGTCGTCCTGATGGGTACGGGGGAGCCGCTGGACAATTTCGATCAAACCGTCCGTTTCTTAAAGCTGATCAGCCATCCGGAGGGGCGGGGACTGAGCCTTCGGAACGTCTCCCTCTCCACCTGCGGCGACGCCGAGGGGATACGGAAACTCGCGGAGCTGAAGGTTCCGGTGACTCTCTCGGTTTCCCTCCACGCGCCGGACAATGAAACCCGGAACCGCTTGATGCCGGTCAACCGCAAAATCCCGGTGGAGGAGCTGATGGGCGCGTGTTTGAACTATTTTCAAATAACGGGTCGACGAATCTCCTATGAGTATGTTATAATAGACGGGATTAACGATTCCCCGGCGCACGCGAGGAAGCTGGCGGCTCTGCTGCGTAAGCAGGCGGCGCACGTCAATCTGATTCCGGTCAATCCGGTGCCCGGGAAACCGTTCAAGCAGCCGGACAAGGACACCATCGCAAAATTTGTCCGGGGGCTTGGCAGTATCCCCGTCACGGTCCGGAGAACGCTGGGGAGCGATATCGGCGCGGCTTGCGGGCAGATGCGAAGCACAAAGACTTAAGGAGCAGACAGAACATGATCGCTTGGGCAATCACCGACAAGGGGCTGGCAAGACGGGAGAATCAAGACTCCTTCCATCTTGAGGTTTCCCATGCCGTAACGCAGGCGGTCTGTGTGGTGTGTGACGGTATGGGCGGCGCGAAGAGCGGCAATGTCGCTTCCCAGATGGCCGCCGGTGTGTTTATGGACGAAATGCGGGTTCTGGCGAAGCCCGGGATGAGTCAGAAGGGAATCCGGGGGGCGCTGGCGGGAGCCGTCGCGGCGGCGAACCGGAGCGTCTTCATCAAGGCGCAGTCGGGCGCGGCCTACTACGGTATGGGTACGACGCTGGTGGGCGCTGCGGTTTCGAAGAACGCCGCGCTGGTCGTCAACGTGGGTGACAGCCGGGCATACTTGATCGACAGCGACGGGATCGAGCAGGTCACAAGGGATCATTCGCTGGTGGAGGATTTGATCCTCCGAGGGGAAATCACCCGGGAGGAAGCAAAGGCGCACCCCAGCAAGAACTTGATCACACGCGCCTTGGGCACCGAAGAGGCGGTCATCCCCGACCTCTTCTCGGTCGATCTCAAGGATGGGGACTTCCTGCTCCTCTGCACCGACGGGCTGACAAACGTTGTGGACGACCAAGAGATCCTTTTTGAGGTGCTCCACGGCGGCGACCCCAACAGCTGCTGCGAACGACTGAAGAATCTGGCAAACGACCGGGGCGGCCCGGACAATATCACGATTGTTTTAATACACATTTAATTTGCGATACGCGGTAAAATATCAACAGCGCGCGGAGGATACGGATGGATAAATATATCGGCAAAATGCTGGATAACCGGTATGAAATACTGGAGATCATGGGGATCGGCGGGATGGCTTACGTCTACAAGGCCCGCTGTCATCTCCTCAACCGTCTGGTGGCGGTTAAGATCCTCAAGGAGGAGTACGCGAGCGACGACGATTTCCGGCGGCGCTTCCATGCCGAGAGCCAAGCGGTCGCGATGCTGGGGCATCCCAATATCGTCGCGGTCTACGATGTCTCCCGTTCGCCCGAACTGGAGTATATCGTGATGGAGCTAATCGACGGGATCACCTTGAAGCAGTATATGCAGAAGAAGGGTCTCCTCAGCTGGCGAGAAGCGCTCCACTTTGTGATCCAAATCGTCAAAGCGCTTTCCCACGCCCACAGCAGGGGGATTATCCACCGGGACATCAAGCCGCATAATATCATGATTTTGCGGGACGGCAGCGTCAAGGTTGCGGACTTCGGAATCGCGCGCTTTGCCGCGAAGTCGGTGTCGCTGACCCAAGACGCGCTGGGCTCGGTCCACTATATCTCCCCCGAACAGGCGCGGGGAAGCCATATCGACGCCCGGAGCGACCTCTACTCGGTCGGTGTGGTCCTCTACGAGATGCTGACCGAGCGGCTTCCGTTCGAGGGGGACTCGCCGGTTGCGGTCGCCCTCCAGCATATCAACTCCCTCCCGCTCACACCGCGTGAGGTCAACCCCGAGATCCCCGAAGCGCTGGAGGTTATCATCATCAAGGCGATGGCGCCTAAACTGACCCAGCGTTACGCCTCGGCGGACGACATGCTTCGCGATTTGGAAGAGTTCCGCAAGAACCCGTCCGTCTCCTTTGAATACGATGTCAGCCAGTTGAAGACCCCGAGCGACGCCGCGACGGACGAGCCAACTCAGTCGCTTCCGGGCGGCGGTGTCCGCGTGTCCGGGATCAAGCTGGATCCCCGCCGTGAGGAGGAGGAGCGGAAGCGGATCCGCCGGGAGATGATCGCCGAGGAGAATCACAAGACCCGGAAGGCGAGCAACTTAATCGCGATGCTGTTCGCGGCGCTGGGGGTATTGGGTTTGGTCGCAGTTCTCGGTTTTGTCATCGTCACTCTGGTGGGGAGCGCCGTTGAGGATGACGAGATGGGGGAGATCGAGATCCCCAACTTCCAAGGTAAGGACTATACGAACACCTTTGCCGAGAGTTTGCTCGGCGAGGAATACAACGCGTTCAGTTTCCAGTTCGAATGGGAGAGCAGCGATGTCTACGCAGTCAACAAGATCATCAGCCAAGACCCGAAGCCGGGCCCTCGCGGCAGGTCGGGCAATGAGGTTATCGAAATTACGCTGACGATCAGCTCCGGGCGGGAGGTTGTCACCTTGGAGGTCCTCGCCGGTATGGGGGAAGCTGAGGCGTTGATCTGGCTGGAGGAAAATCGGCTGCGGTCGGTCGTCACTCGGGAGCATAACGACGATGTACCCAGAGGTACGGTGATCCGGAGCGACCCCGGCGCTCGCGAACAGGTCTATCTGGATACGACGGTTACGCTGTTCATCAGTTTGGGCGAGGATGTCATCGAGGTCGCCATGCCCGACCTGCTCGCTCCCATCCCCGTGTACAGGGAGGAAGCGGTGACCACACTGGGCTATTTCAACCTTGTGGCGGAGTTCATCATCGTCCCAAGCGACGAACCGGCGGGTTTGGTTTTGAGCCAGAGCGTACTCCCGGGTGAGATGGTGCCGGAGGGAACGGTGGTTTACCTCGAGATCAGCGAAGGTCCTCTTGTCGAGCCGTCCCCGTCGCCGGAACCCTCCCCGACGCCGGTTGTTGAGGATCCGACGCCGCCGGCGAACGAAGACCCGACGCCACCGGAGAACGAAGAGACCCCCGGCTCCGAAGAGTCTCCGCCGCCCGAAGTCCGTACGGTCACCAAGATGATCCTGATGCCGACGGACATTACCGGCAGTGTGAGCGTGATTGTGGTGCAGGAAGGCGCGGACGGGGAGAAGACCATCTTGGATGAGATGTGGAGCAATGACGACCCGATGCCGGCGGTCACGATCACCGGTTACCCCGACGACATTATCCGGGTATATGTCGACGGCGAGGTGGAGTACACCCTCGCGTTCAAGGAAATCTGGTGACGGGCCGGATCACCCGGTCGCTCAGCGGCTTCTACACGGTGGATACGGGGTCCGAAATCCTCACCTGCCACGCGCGGGGTATCTTCCGAAAACGAGGCATCGCTCCCCTTGCCGGGGACATCGTGACGGTTACGAAGAACGCCGACGGCACGGGTTCGATCACCGAGGTGGCGGAGCGGAGGAATATGCTGATCCGCCCGCCGGTGGCAAACATCGATACCCTCCTTCTCCTCCTATCCGAGGCGACGCCCAAGACCGAACCTTTCGTCATTGACAAGATGGTTGCGGCGGCGGTATACCGGGGGATCGAGGTCATTCTCTTCGTAAATAAGACCGACCTCGCACCGGGATCGGGACTGCTGGAAATTTACAAGACAACAGGGCATCCGCTGCTTTCGGGCAGCGCTCTGACCGGCGAAGGGATTTCCGGATTACGTCCGTTAATCGCTCGCAAGTGTATCGCCTTAGCGGGCAACACCGGGGTGGGGAAGTCGGCGCTGATGGGCGCACTGGATACCTCCCGCACTTACCAGACCGGGGAGGTCAGCGAGCGCTTGGGACGCGGGCGGCACACTACCCGCCATGTCGAGCTGACCCGTTTGCGGGACGATGTCTTGGCGGCGGATACCCCGGGGTTTTCCGCACTGGACGGGCTGGAGACCATCCCGCCTTCGGAGCTTGCGGGATGCTTCTTAGAGTTCCGCCCCTGCTTGGGTCACTGCCGCTTCGCTGGCTGTCTGCACCGGGAGGGGCAGACAGGGTGCGCCGTTCGGGAAGCGCCGATTCACCCGTCCCGGTATGGCAGTTACCTGCGTTTACTGGAGGAGTCGCTTTGATGAAGGCGGTGCTGATCGGCGCGTCCCCCGACGCGTTTTGGGACCGGCGCTGGGTTCCCGATTTGGTGCTGTGCGCCGACGGCGGATTGCTCCGCACGGCGGAGCTTGGGTTGGTCCCGGACCTTGTGATCGGAGACCGCGATTCGGGCGGGGAGGGCGGAAGCGCTCCCGCCGTCATATTACCCGCCGAGAAGAGCATGACCGACATGGACGCCTGTCTCGACCGCGCGCTGACCCTCGGTGCGGAGGAGATCGCGTTGCTGGGAGCGACTGGGGGACGACTGGACCATACCCTTTGCAACCTCGGTCTGTTGGAGCGGGCGAAGGGGAAGGCGTATATCTTAGACTCCTCCCATGAGGTATATCTTCTCGCCAAACCGATTAAGAGACGTCCGCCCCACCCGTACCGCTACTTTTCGGTTCTCCCGCTGGACGAAGAAATTTCAGGCGTCACGATCACCGGGGGCAAGTATCCGCTGGTAAACGCGCTCCTCCGCCGGGACGCGAGCGTAGGGGTGAGCAACGAGCCGCTGCCTGATACGGAATTTACCGTTTCGGTGGATTTCGGCAACGCTTTGCTGATTTTAAGCGAGAGAAGTTAAGTACCCGCACCTTTTTGATAAAAGACCGTATACTGTAATAGTGTACGGTTTTTTGTGCGGAAGGGGAGTGACAGCGATCAAGGGAAAACGGCGGTGGGACCGGCGGGGACGCAAGCTGCCCTTCCTTTTGGGCGGGATCGGGGTCTGCATCCTGCTTGCGTTCTTCTTCCCTCACGGATTCATCATGATGATGATCGGTATTTTTCTCGCCCTGCTTATAGTGTTCTTATTTTGCTAAACTATGAATGAAGGAGGCTATCCGGCATGAAACTTTTGGTGTGGAATCCCCCCAAGTTTCTCAGAGGGATCCTGCGAAGTCTGTTTGGAATCAAAAAACCGGAGAAAGAGTAGAGTCCGCGCGTGAAATGTGACAAAGCTTACAGATGTCCCCCATCCTTTCGGATGGGGGACGATTCTTACCGAATCAACCGGATAATCTGATCGCTTACCTCGGCGAACTCGCGGATCTTACGCACGATCTTTCCGCGTTTTTCTTTGTCTTGCAAGGCTTCCAGCGTCACATTGAACCCGCCGCCGAGGGCTTCGAGACTGTCCGGGTCGTCTCGGTTGATTTCGCCGCCCCACATTTCCGCCATCCTGCGGTATAGTTTGCTCACTTCTTCTAGGTAAACCATATCTGGATTCAATTCTTGCGCCCGCCTCAAAAACTCGTGGCAGCAGCTTCCGTTGGTGGCGAGGACGCACACATAGTTGGTATAGTCGTTCCACAGGTCAACCTCGTTGGCTGTCTTTTCGTCAAACTTGCCGTTTTCGATTTCCCTTGCCTTCCTCCTTTTGCGTTTTGCTGTTTTCTGTTACCGCTCGGCGCAGATCTTGATATACTCCATCGTGAACGCCGGGATCAATGTCAGCCCTTCTGTAGCGAGGAGGTCGATCGCCTTCTCGTTCCGCAGGATGACGCACAGCACGTGCTCGACGAGAGCGCCGCGCCGCCGCAGCTCCCGTACGCTTTCGATGATTTGCCCGCCTGTCGTGACGACGTCCTCGACGACGCAAACCCGCAGTCCGGCGGTGTCCGCGCCCTCGGCGAGCTTACAGGTCCCGTACTCTTTTGCCTGCTTCCGGACGAACGCCGCCGGGAGACTGCTTGCAGCCGACAGCGCGGTGACGATCGGGATGCCGCCCATCTCCAACCCCGCGAGGACCTGTGTCCCTTCGGGGATCAACGGTTTCATCACCTTTGTTATGTCACCGAGCAGGACCGGGTCGGCTTCAAAGAGATACTTGTCGAAGTATTCGTTTGATACCTGTCCGGAGCGGAGGGTGAAGGTGCCGGTAAGGTGTGCCGCGCCGTAGATTCGCTTCGCGATTGCCTGTTTGTCCATCTTGTTTTTTCCTCCAGTATCAATTATGTTTACTGCAAACTATCAAACTTCGCCCCGTCGCAGTCCAACAGGGCTGTGCGCCGGAACAGGAAGGCCGCTTCGGGGTCGAGGTAGGTCCGCCAAGCTTCCGCGAGGTATTCCGGGTTCAGCACCGGATCACGGGCGGTCAGCGTCGCGGTGACGAGGAGCTTGTCCCCGAGTTGCGCGCAGGAGATGTCTCTGATAAAGGGTACGATGTCGGTGGGAATCTGTTCCTTCTTTTTATTCCGCTTCATCACAACCGCCGAGGTTTGGAACAATCGGGATACCGTTTCGGGCGGCACCGGGGAGTCGGCGAGGATTTCAACGGTCGCGAGCGAGATCTGCGACGCCGGGCGTCCTCCCATCACCGCTTGTGTTACAAAGAATCCCTCCGGCAGGGCGGCGTTCAGCATCCCCGGGAGTCGTCCCAAACTGACGTTATCGGTGACGCCGAAGTCCAGCCGCTCGGTGATGCTCTCCACCCCGACGCCCAGCGGCAGGGCAATGGAGAGGATGAGGTGCGGGTTAAACCCTTCGGTGAACCGCAGGGGCAGCCCGGTGCGGGTCAAAGCGCGGGAAAACACCCGCATCGTGTCCAAATGGGAGAGGAACCTTGCCCGCCCCGTTTTGTGGTAGGCCAGACGAATAGTTAACTGCATGTCAAGCCACATCCTTCACACCCATCGATACAGTTGACCGAAGTTTGCGCGCCGTATGCTTTCTCCCGTTCCCGGATCAGGTGCGCGACAGACACTCCGGAGGAGATGTGCGACCATGGCAGCACTTCAGTGACCTCCCGACGCCGCAGGGCGTAGAAGTCGGGGTCAAGCCCTTCCTCGGCGAAGGCGTCCCGCCATTTCGCGAGGGAGAAGCATTCGCTCCAGCCGTCCATCCGGCAGCCGTTCCGGTAGGCCCGCTCGATGACCGCGCCGACCCGCCGGTCGCCCCGGCTCAAGACGCATTCCAGAAAGCTGGCGTCCGGCTCGTGCCAATGGAAGGTGACCTGTTTTCGCATCCCGTTCCTCACAATCCCGGCGCGGCGGAGAAGCTCGTCCGGCGGCACCATCGGCTCCCACTGAAAGGGCGTGTGCGGTTTGGGGACAAAACAGGAGGCGGAAGCCGTGATCCGCACACCACGTCCCCGGTCGGGTACCACCTGCCTCCAAAGCTGATATACACGTCCGCTGAGCGCCGCTATTTCCCGCAGATCGTCGTCCGTCTCGGTGGGCAGTCCCAACATGAAGTAGAGCTTTACACCGCTCCAACCATTGCTGAAGGCGGTCGTACAGGCAGCTATCAGGTCCTCCTCCCGGAGGTTTTTGTTAATCACATCCCGAAGTCGCGCCGATCCCGCTTCGGGCGCGAAGGTCAGCCCGCTCTTCCGCACCTGCCCCGTTCTCTCGATCAACTCTTTAGAGAAGCTATCGGCGCGGAGCGAGGGAAGGGAGAGGTTGACCCGGCGGGGCTTGCACCACGGCGCCAGCGCTTCGCAGAGTTCCTCCAATCCGGGGTAATCACTGGTGGAGAGGGAGACAAGCCCGATCTCGTCGCACCCGGTCGTTTCGACGGCGCTGACTGCTTGCCGGAAGAGGGTTTTCGGCGTTTTGGACCGCACCGGACGGGCGATGTATCCAGCCTGACAGAACCGGCAGCCCCGGGCACAGCCCCGGAACAGTTCCAGCATCACCCGGTCATGCACCACCTCGGTCGCCGGGGTGAGGGGCGCCGCCGGATAGGGCGCATGGTCTAAATCCCGGACGATCCGCTTGGTTACAACTGCGGGCGCGCCGCCGACCGGCTCGGTCGAAGCCAGAGTACCGTCTTCTTTATATGTCACCCGGTACAGCGACGGCAGATATACCCCCGGTATCTTCGCGGTCTCGGCCAACGTCTCTTTCCGGGTCAGTCCGTCTTGTTTGGCGCGGACAAAAAGCTCCATCAGTTCGGCGGTCACCTCTTCGCCGTCCCCAACGGCGAAGAGGTCAATGAAGTCCGCTATCGGTTCGGGGTGGTAGGCGCAAGGCCCCCCGGCGATTACCAGAGGGTGGCGCTCATCCCGCTCGGCGGAACGTAACGGGAGCCCGGCCAGATCGAGGATCGACAGCACGTTGGTGTAGCACAATTCATACTGTAAAGTAAAAGCCAGCACATCGAAATCCGCAAGCGCATCGCCGCTCTCCAGCGCGTAGAGGGGGATTTTTTTACGCAGCAGCAAGGAGCGCATGTCTTCCCACGGCGCGAACGCCCTCTCGCACCACACGTCCGGCATCCGGTTGATGATGTCATACAGGATTTGCAGCCCAAGGTGGGACATCCCGATCTCATAGGTGTCTGGAAAGCAAAACGCCACACGCAGCTTGACGTTTTGCGGATTTTTGATCACAGAATTGACTTCACCGCCGGTATACCGCGCGGGTTTCTGTACAGCCGTTAAAAACGGCTCGATTCTTTGGTATGGGGTCATCGTATGCTCCTTCTCTATATATCAGTCAATAGCTTCTTGACCTTCCGCGTAAAGTCACCCATTACGCGGTCACGGCTTTCCGTTTCCGCAGCGCCAGCAGATACAATAGCGCCAGCAACAGGGAAGGGTTATGGTACAGAACCGCGAGCAGAACGCAGAAGCCACCGAGGATCGCACCGCAGACAGCGGTGGTGACACGCACCGCAGACTGCGGCGCTGCGCTGCCCCGCATAGCGAGAATAATCTCCAGCGCCCTTCCTCCGTCCAGCCCGCTCATCGGCAGAAGGTTGAAGATGCCGTGCGTCAGGCATATTCCGGCGATCTGCCACAACATCATATCATTAAGAAGGGAAAAAAGCAACGCAAACCCAATGGAAAGGATGGGACCCATAACAACCGAAGCCAGTTCCTTCCCATACCCGAGCTTTTCCCGCGCGTCGTGCTCCATCGTGAGGCCGCCGCCGCTCAGTTCGAGCAGCAAAACCTTCCCCCCGAATATTTTCAGGGGGATATAATGCCCTAGCTCATGCATAACGGCCGATCCGACGACCATCCACAGGAGGTATCCCTCGTCCAGATAGACCAATGCCGCGACTAGAAGGACAAACCCCGCTCGCACACGGACCTTCCCGACCGTCACTCCGTTGTGAGGTACGGCGCCGGGTCAAGGAACGATTCCTCCCGCCGAAGCTCAAAATGAAGATGAGGGCCCGTCGAGACGCCGGTGGAGCCCATCTTCGCAATCGTATCGCCGGCCGATACGGCCCGTCCCTCGTTGGCGGACACTGAATCGCAATGGGCGTAGAGCGTGACGTAGCCGTCGGCGTGTTGCAGGATGATGTAGTTTCCGTAACTGCCACTGACACCGACCGCGGCGACGGTGCCGTCCGCAAAGGCGCGGATGTCAGCCCCGGTATAGCCCGCGATGTCGTAGCCGAAGTGGAACCGCCAATCGCCGTAAATAGGGTGGATTCGGTAGCCGAAACCGGAGGAAAACGCGCCGTTGGCTGGCTGTGATACAGTGAAGGGCAGTTCATGGAGGGAGAAATCCGCTTTGTCGGGCGCGACCGTCCCGAATGGGATGGGAAGGGTATCGTCCCCGCCGTCCTCGAAAGCGGGGAAGTATGCCGCATTCACAAGCCGAACCGGCATTTCCAGCCCGCCTAGACCGTTCACGCGTACCCCTCCCACTCCGGCCGGAAGCTGGCCGTCGTCCGGCGTCACGGATGGGGACGGTTCCGGGATGATTTCCTCCGGCGGAATGCCGGGGCCGCCGTGCTCTGTGTCCGGTCCGTTATCGGTCATCTGTCCGCTGTTCACAGTCTCGTCCGGGTACGGTACTCCCATTACAAATGTACGCAGACTTTCACCCATGTCGCTGAGCACGGCGGTGTAGTCCAACCCGCCCGAGATATACCGGCGGATGAACGCGCGTGTCTCTTCCGGGTAGAACCAGCGCGTCACCAGCGCTCCACCGAGAATCAGCAGCGACACCGCGAGCTGCAGCACGACCTTGCGCGGCGGGAATTTCTTCTCCTCCAAAGCTCCTCACCCCTTGCCAATATATATATTCGGGCAAAATGGGACAAAGAACCCTCTGTTGGCGGCACTGTACACAGCGCGCCATCCTGCGGTTCAAATGATGATCGGTCAGTATAAGCGATTGCTATTTGCTTCTTCGTTTGGTATAATGGGGGCGAGTTGTCAAATAGATTGGAGGGTTCCCGCGATGCTGAAACGATTTGCTCCGTTCTTGCTGACGTTGTCCTTACTCTGCGCGGTTCCGTCATGGGCGGTGACGCCGTTTACGCCGGTGACAGGGGCGGACATGATGAAGAGAATCCAGCTCGGGATCAATTTCGGGAATACGCTGGAAGCGCGTGTCTGGGACGACAAACACTACGGGTTGGAAACCGAAACCTTCTGGGGCGAGGCTGCCGTCGAGCCGGATCAGTTCGCCGCGATCGCGAAGAAGGGTTATGCCGCAGTCCGTCTTCCCGTCTCATGGGAACCGCATATGACAGGTACTTATGTCATCGACGAGGAATGGATGGACCGGGTCGCGCAATGCGTGGACTGGGCGCTGGACGCCGGGCTGTATGTCATCCTCAACGCCCACCATGAGACAAATTTTTACTCTCTGATCGACGGCGTCTCCGGCGTCAGTGACGTCGACGAAGCCGAGAGAGAGATCACGGCTATCTGGAAGCAGGTTGCAAACCGGTTCGCGGAGCATAGCGAGAAACTCCTCTTCGAGGTGATGAACGAGCCGCATCTGCAGGAGGGATGGATCTGGGAGAGCTGGAACGCGGACGGGAGCGGGAACATTGATTTGGCGCTCTGCGAAAAAGTCAACCGGCTGAACAAGGCGGCGCTTCACGCCATCCGGGAGACTGGCGGCAACAACAAAAAGCGGGTCGTCCTGCTGACGACGCCGGGGGCCGAGGCGACGCCGATTGAGTATTTTGAAGCAATCAATGACCCATACACCGCGCTGGGGATCTTCCTCTACCCGCCAAACGACGCCACCTTGGAAGGCGCCAAGGCGGATACCGACATCAAGCTGGCGGCGGTGCGGGACGCGCTCAAACGGAAGATTCCTGTGCTGATCAAGGAAATTGCGCCGCCGGGCGAAGGGGACGGTGCGGCTTGGGGGCTGGAGTGGACCGAATACACCTTCGGGAAGCTCGCCGGGATGGGTGTGCCAACCTTTTGGTGGAACTGCGGACTTCCCGAGAACGAAGCCCTGATCTACGACCGCTACAACCTCGAGTGGACGCATAAGGAGCTGAGCAAAGCCGTCTTTGCGGCGTACGGGGTAACCCCCGGACCCGATGTGCCGCTGAAGAAGCCGCCTTTCCCGATCGAATTGGACATCAGCTCATTGAAGGACGGGGAATTTGCCTACTGGTCCTTCCCCGAGCGGCTTTTAGCCGATGCCGGGGAGTTGGTTGTCGAGCTGAACGGAGTCCTGACATGGGGATACTCGTTCGTGCGGGTTTCGGAAGAGTGGGCGCAGTTCGATGCGGGGGGCGAGCGGATCACAGAGGAGGACGGGGTGTTGACCTTCGATTTCCGGGGACTTGCGGGGAACACGCTGGGCTTTGGGATCTGGGGAGAGGGAAACGCGCGGAAGGTAACCCGGATCACCCTCAATAAAAAGGAAGAGCAAACACCTGCGGCACAGACCGAGTGCGACATCAACGGGGACGGAAGAATCAACCAGAGCGACCTCAATATCCTCTGGCTCCCGGGCAATTATAATAAGAATACGGCGGACGCTGACGAGCCGCGGTGTGACATCAACGGTGACGGGATAATCAACCAGAGCGACCTAAATATTTTGTGGCTCCCGAGCAACTATAACAAAAGCTTGCCTGCGATTGAGTAAAGGTGTTGAAGATGAGAAAACTGACGTTGCTGGCCGCCGCTCTGCTGATCTTTTGCGCGATACCGTTTGAGGCGAGCGCGGCGGAGCTTCCCTCGGACGACCCCGCCGTGAAAACGCTTGCCGCCGAGAGGGGCGGTTTCACGATCGGCAGCTCCGAAGGGACATATGAAGCATCCGGCGGGAGCAAGACGGGGTTGATTGTCCCCTTAAGTGAGCTGCTCGCAGAGTTGCTTGACTGTCCGGTGGCCCCGGTGCTGCTCGGCAGCGACACCGAGACGCGGAACGCCTTGAAAAATCATGTCATCGACTTCGCCGTCGGAATGCCGCCCGGGGGCGGGTTCACGGAAACCCATCCGATCGCGGAGCGCAGCCCGTCCCTCTTCACCGGAGGTGGCTCGGTTGTCATCTACTCCTCCGAACTGGCATTGGAACCGGTGATTGAGGCAGTGAACCGCTACATAGAGACGGGTGGGATCGAAATCTTCTCATCGTGGTATATGGAAGCGGAGAAGGAATTCGCGCGGTACACCCTCAGTACCCTGTATACCCCGGAGGAACAGGCGTGGCTGGACGCGCTGGCGGAAAGCGGCGGGACGGTCAGCGTTGCGTTGGAATCGGATAACTACCCGGTGTCCTTTTACAATGAACAGGATGACGAATTCCAAGGGATCGCCGTGGAGGTGCTTTCCCAGATCGACGACCTGCTTCCGGTGGATTTCACTGTCGCCACAACAAAAGACTCCACTTGGAATGAAATCATTGGGGAACTGGAGTTGGGGAAAGTTTCGGTGGTCAGCCAGCTCCTCTTCTCCGAGGCGCGGCGGAACCGGTTCCTGTTCGGAGAGCCGTACGCGACCTCGCAGTACGCGTTGATTTCCAAGGCGGACACACCCACTCTCGAACGGTATCAGGTGGTCGGCTCGAGGGTGGGGACCGTCCTCGGCACCGCGTATGAGGATATGTACTTCGAGTGGTTCCCGGACAACCGCAACTCCACCCCCTACGATACCCATGATCAGGGGCTGGATGCGCTGGAACGGGGGGAGATTGACCTGCTGATGGGGTCCCGGTATATGATGCTGATGCAGATGAATTACCGGGAAAAGCCGGG
>JAISVO010000038.1 GCA_031271525.1 Oscillospiraceae bacterium | reverse complement strand
TTCTCACCGCTCGACCAGTACCAGCGGCACAACCATCTCATCGCGGCACAGACCGGCGTGCAGCGCCTTATAGCCCTTGCTGACCCCTTGCGCGTTCCGGAACCACACGCTCACCTTTCCCGTCGCGAGGGCGGTATAATCGCCCAAAAAGCCGCGCGCCCTCGGGTGTGGCGTCCCCGGCCCGAAGATCGGGTTATGGACCGCCTCATCGCCTGTCATCAGGATATAATCGCCGCCGAAACGCGCGTTCCAACGCCTTGGGAACTCCGTTTTCCTCTCCTCTTTCACAAAGAGGGACAAACTGCGCGGCTCCCGTGTGGGCGGTATGGCGAGGCATTCAAAAAGGTCGGGGGTTTCTTCAATATCCCGCATTTGGATGTCGATCAACCCATGGTCGGCGGTGACGATCAGCAGGGTGTCGGAAAGCGACGCGGCAAGCCGCTCAAGCTGCCGGTCGAACAGCGCGACATCCGCCTTCACCCGCTCGCCGTAACAGCCGTATACATGCTCGTCGGTATCCGGCTGGAAGTGATAGGCGTAGATATACCGACGCCCGCCCTTTTTGCACAAAATTTCGATATGACTGCATAGCGCTTCGTTTGTGTCGCACCAATACTCCCCGAACGGCGACACACGGCAGGTCTCAACATCCGGGGAAGCCTCCCGGACCTGAGTAAACAGGTTTTTGTACGGAAGCTTCATCCATGCGAGACTGTGCTCAGCCGCAGAGCGGTCGGTCCCGTATATCTTGTTGGTGAACAGCTCCACGTTCTCCCCGGCCTCTTCAAACCAGCCGGACCAGCCCAGCCAGCCGTGTTCAATCGGCGTCAGCCCGCTCTCCAGCGTCGTCAACGCGCTTGCCGTGGTGCTAGGGTAGACTGAGCTGAGCGCCGAAACCCTATGGTCAGCGAGGAACCCATCCGGGGCGTGCGCGTTCAGGAGGTTGTCCCCCAGCCCGTCCAGCACCAGCAGAACTACGTTTTTATACCCCTTGCACAGTTTTTCGTCCAGCGCCGGCAGGGTCGGGTGATGCGGCTTTGCGCCGTAGTGGGCGAGGATCGAGTTGGGGATCCCCAAAATACTGTTAGTATAATCCGGAAGGAAGAGGTTTGGGTTCATGGCTGAAGCTCTTTTCTCATGATCAACCGGTTGCCCGCCTCGCAATGTACGGTAAATCCGCATTTTTTGTACAGCGCGGCGGCGCCGGAGAAGTTAATGTTTTCATCCTGCGGAGCTTTTTCGGGATACCCCTCAACACAGGTAAACCCGTCGCTCGCCGCATCCGTACAGACGCGCTCCAGCAGTTTGGTCGCGATTCCCTTACGCTTCCGTTCGGGCGCGACGGTGAAGCAAAATACCGACTTGACCCTCTCCCCGGGGCCGTCGGTCGGAATGTCCCCCATCAAGCGCCGCCAAGCGGCGCACGTTTGGCAGTCCGCCTTGGTGTTGGCGTTGCACCAGCCGACAATCGTACCGCCGTCGGCTGCGAGATACCCCTGTATGGCCCCCTCGCGGACGTACCGCAGCGCGGCTTCCCGCCGCTTTTCGCGGGTGGAGAAGTCCTTCCCCTCGCAGTCGTCGCTGCACCAGCAAACGCAATAACACTTGTGCTCGTCCACGTTGTAATCATGCGGCGTCGTGTCGAAGAAGCGGACATACGCCTCCGCAAACTCCGGCGTCAGCTTGATAATGTCCATAATAGCACCTCCCTGCCGCGATTATACCACACCCGTTTTTTGCGTTCAAGCAACCCTCCGAAAAATATTTCCAACAAACCCTTTACAAACTGTGACCCACGTGGTACAATGAACCTGCGTAATTGTGCCCATTCAAGGAGGAGGCGGGTGACATGGCAGGAGTTAACGCTCTGGGAAGTCAGTTCAAGCAGCTAAGCCAGCTGAGTCAGCTAAACTACATAAGCTCCCTGTTCACGGGGGGCGGTGTGCAGTCGCAAGGATCCTCGTTCTTTCCAACCACCGATATAGCGTCGTACGGCGTCAACCTTTCATCCTCAACAGCCCTCGCGAAACTGCAGGTCACGGCGATCAAGCAGGGGGCGGAGAACCTCGCCAACGCAGTCGCGAACCTTAACAAGCCTTCGGCATACGGCGGGGTAAACGCCGTCAATTCCGCCAGCTCGAACAGCTTTTCGCCGGCAAGCCGGATCGGGGCCGTCAGCATCGATACGCTGCAGCTCGCTTCGGCGCAGGTCAACCGTTCCGTTGCCGCACAGGCGGAGGAGCGCCCGATGCTGTCGGGGCTGCAGAGCTTCGCGATTGAGCAGGACGGCGAGAGAAACCTATTCAGCGTCAATTTGACGACAGCCGACAACAACAGGTCGGCGCAGCAGAAAATCGCAAACGCCATTAACAGCCGGGAGGATCTCGGCGTTACGGCGAGCGTCTCCTTCAACGAGGAAACGGGGCTCTCCACCTTAACCCTGACGGGCCGGGAAACCGGTGCGGAAAACGGGTTTACCGTCAGCGACATCAGCGGAAGCGTCGTCAGCCAGTTCGGGTTGAACACCGCCGCGACGGCGGCGCAGGATGCCCGTTACACGGTTGACGGGGTCAGCCAAACCTCCGACAGCAACACCATCGCAGTGGGCGGCGGCGCGTCTGTGACCCTGACCGAGGTCGGAACGCAGACGTACGACCTTTACAGCGACAGCTCGGATACCCGGGCGGCACTGAACGAGATGATCAGCCGGTTCAACGACTTGACGAGTGTCGGGGCTTACGGCTCCCAAAGCCTTGCGGACCGCCTAAACGCCATCTACCGCGAGTCCGCCACAGATCTGGCGAAAGTCGGAATCTACAGCGGGCTGGATGGTCAGCTCCGGGTCAACGACCAGCTGATGGAACGCTCCATCGCGGACGGTTCCCTGCAGGAAGCGTTGGGCGTCGGTCAGCGGGGCGGTTTCCTCGATCTGGTCAGCAACGCGATGAACGAAGCGGACCAAAACCCGGCGCGGTTCACCGGTTCAACCAACAGCGCCGCCGGGAACTACAGCGCCCTCTACGACGCGTCCTACGGCTCCGATTTCCGGTTGTACGCCGCCGAAATGAACGCCAGTAATATGGGGCTTTTGTTCGATTATCTCATGTGATACCTTGTAAAATTTACGAAGGGCGGGTTGACAACCGCCCTTCCGCTTTGAGAGGAACCACACTTATGTTCATCATACCCGGAGCGCGCAACTCCCTCTATGACATCGAAGCGGTGCGGAAAGCCACGGTAGCCGCGCCCATCTGGGTCCATTTCGGCGCAGGAAATATTTTCCGCGGTTTTATTGCCCTCCTCCAAGAAAAACTGCTCAACACCGGGCAAAGCGACCGGGGGATCATCGCCGCCGAAACCTTTGACACAGAGATCATCGAGAAAATCTACCGTCCCTATGACAACCAAATCCTGCTGGTGACCTTGAACCCGGACGGGACGACCGAGAAAACGGCTGCGTCCCCGGTCACCGAAGCGCTCTCCGCCGTGCCGGGAACAGAAGACTACGCCCGCTTGGAAACGATCTTCCGCGACGCAGGATTGCAGATGGTGAGTTTCACCATCACCGAAAAAGGCTACCGGGGAAGCGCGATGGACACCCTCGCAGCGCTGCTGTACAAGCGGTATGCCGGCGGCGGCGCGCCGCTTGCGCTCGTGAGTATGGATAACTGCAGCGAGAACGGTGCGCTGTTGCGCGGCGCTGTCCTCGCTGCAGCCGAAAAATTATTTGACGAGCCGGGCTTCCGCGCCTACCTAACCGACCGCGTTTCCTTCCCTTGGAGCATGATCGACAAAATCACCCCGGGTCCGTCCGAGCAGGTGCGTTCGACGCTTCCGGGACCGACCGACTGGTCGCCCATCGTAACGGAGAAGGGCACCAGAATCGCTCCCTTCGTCAACGCTGAAGCGCCGCAGTACCTCGTAATTGAGGACGATTTTCCCAACGGGAGGCCCCCGCTGGAGAAAGCCGGCGTCTACTTCACCGACCGAGATACCGTCCACAAGGCCGAGCAGATGAAGGTGACCGCCTGCCTCAACCCGTTACACACCGCCCTCGCGATCTTCGGCTGTCTGCTAGGTAAAACCAACATCGCCGCATGTATGCGGGACGCCGACCTGACGGCTCTCGTGCGCCGCTTGGGCTACGCCGAGGGGCTTTCGGCGGTCGATCACCCGGGTATCTTCGAGCCGCGCGGCTTTTTGGATGAGGTGATCGAAAAGCGGCTTCCCAACCCGTTTATCCCCGACACCCCGCGCAGGATCGTGACCGACACCAGCCAAAAGGTCCCCTTCCGGTTCGGCGAGACGATCAAAAGGTACGCCGAGCGCGCCGACCTGTCGGTTGACAGTTTGGTCGCCGTCCCGCTGACGCTTGCCGGTTGGTCGCGGTATCTGCTGGCGCTGGACGACAACGGGGAGGCGATGGAACTGTCGTCCGACCCGATGCTGTCCGGGCTGCGGGAACTGCTCTCCGGTGTCGCCTTCGGCGACCCGTCAACGGCAAAGAGCGCCGCCGGTTTCTTCCGCGACGTTCGGCTCTTCGGCTGTGACCTGTACGCTGTCGGGCTGGGGGAAAGATGCGAAGGGTATTTGGCTTCTATGTTATTGGGTCCGGGCGCCGTCAGGCAGTCATTGAAAGTTTTGGGGTCAATTTAAGGACCTCTCTTCAAAAAGGTCCTTAAATCACCGGAGGCAAGTCCTTTCTACTCAGACGCCAAGTTGTCGAAATACCCGCGGATCAGCACTACCGGGGTTCCCTTATCGCCGCTGCCGCTGACCAGATCGCACAGCGACCCGATCAAGTCGCTGTAGTAGCGGGGAGTAGTGCCGAGGCTCTCGTCTTTACCCATCAAGTTCAACGTTTTACTGCGGATGCTCGCGACAATCGCCGCGCGGGCATCCTCGCCTTTTTTATCGGCGAACTGGTTGTCCGCGAGGTATTTTAGTTTCAGCTCGTTGGGCAGACCCGCAAGACCTTCAGTGAAAGCCGGAGAAACGACCGGATCGGCCAATTCCCATATCTTCCCTATCGGGTCTTTAAACGCGCCGTCTCCGTAAATCAAAACCTCGACGTTGACCCCCGTCTTCTCAAGGAAGAGTGCTTGCACGGTATGAACAAACGCGTCACAGTCGCGGGGGAAAAGCTTTACCCGGTCCTCGGTGGACTTGTTCGCGCCGAGAAGCCCGTAATTCTCGTTCCAGCCCGAACCGGCCACACTCTTGGTGAGGATCTCGTCCAGACCGTAGACATTGGCGCCGCCCGCCCGTAAGCGCTTCTTGGTTGCGTCGCGGGTATGGATGTCGGCCGCAATGACTTGGTTCGTGTGCTTTAGGATCTCACAGGGGTCGTTTGCCAAAATGACCCGGGCACCGCCGCCCAGTTCGCGGTATAGCTTCAGGTAATCCACCCCGGTGAACTCGTGAACGACGTCGGGAAAACGCGCGCGGAAATCGTTTTCGTCAAAGACGTCGGCATAGGGGTTGACCCCTTTGTCCAAAACCTCGTCCAGACGTACGATATGGTTACCCACCTCGTCGGACGGATAGCTGAGTTGGACGATTACCTTCTCGGCCCCCGCCGCGATTCCCTTGTATTGAGTCGCAAAGCGGTTGCGGCTCAGGATCGGGAAAACGACACCGACCGTCCCGGACTGGAATTTTTCGCGGACATCCGCCGCGATTTGAGCAACTGTCGCGTAGTTGCCCTGAGCGCGCGCCACCACCGCTTCGGTGACACCGATGATGTCCCGGTCCCGCAGGGGGACCCCAAGCTCTTCGCAACTTGCGAGGACGGAGGAGACGACCATTTCGGGCAGCGGATCCCCCTCGCGAATGATGGGTGTGCGTACTCCGATTGCTTGTGTGCCGACCGATCTCATTGTCAAGCCTCCTCAAATTCGTAACCTCGTGTAGGAACGCTCAAAAAGTGTACCATATAATGGCTCGCTTGTCAAGGTCGAATTGCTTTGGGGAGTGGCCAAATGTGTTCAAGTGTCAATGATGGGTGACACAATGTCCGAGCACGCATACGCGGGTGACAGTCCCTGTTTTTTTACAGGAGGTACAAGTATCTCTCCAACGCTTGATTCGGGCTTTGGAATCC
>JAISVO010000074.1 GCA_031271525.1 Oscillospiraceae bacterium | reverse complement strand
AGGCAAACTCCAACCTCTATCCGCCGCTTGCATTGTACCCTAACTGCCACGGAGGTGGCAACCAGAATACAAACTACATTATACGAGGTGGTAAATGATGAACTAAGCGGAGATTAACGATAGCTCAGAGGAAGAGTCCTGAAGAAGGTTTTTCTTTTTTCGCGTTAAAAACAGCGCATATTATGGAAACCAATCTTGAAAGGAATTAATTTTACGTATTTACGTTCGATCGGTTATCAATAAGGAAAATAAGGAGAGAGGCGGCGCAATACGCAGATGAAAAAGCATATAATCGAAATAAAAATCAGCAAAACTGTATATGACTGGGTTATGAGCAGTTCCAAACGTGGAAGTGCTGGGGTAACAACAGCTATGTGGATTTTAGTATCATATGGCATATTAAAAGTCGAAGGGGCATAGCCTCTTCTTTTTTCTTTGGTACGCGAAAATAACAGGCCCTTTTATGAGAGAGAAGCGAATTTTGTCGCCTTCTCTTTTTATTTTTGCATCAGAGGGAAAGGAGAATTCACTTGTGGATAAAAACGAGAACCAATTTCAACGAGGTTCTATGTCTTCCCTCACCCATATCGTCTATACCGTATCCCTTTATCCTCCCTTCTGCTCCTTGCCTACTCTCGTTTTTGCCTTCCCCTCCCTTTCGTGATCCCGATATCCTTGGTTGTCCCGCCGCCGCGCTGCGCCCTTGACAACCCTCTAGTTTTTAAGGTACAATACCGGTAAAAGAAGGTGATGGAAGATTGTACAGAGTTGAGACGCGCGGCAACGCGCTGAAGATTTATATCGGCGACCGGCTGGTCGTCAGCCATACGCCGGACGCCCCATTTATCGAGGCTGGGCGGGGCCACTGGGAGACACTGGGCGATGTTGTCCGAGACAGCCGGGAGGGCCTGACCCATCTGACCCACGCCCAATATGAGCAGGGGAGGAGCCTACTGCGTCTGCACGGCGGGCAATACGCCGTTACGCTCCACATCTCGGAGGTCAACGGGATGCTCCGTCTGGTCCCGCAGCGGGCGTCTACCGGCCTAAACCGCTTTGTCCTCCGCTTCCCGACTATTTCGGGGAGCGCTGTGTACGGCGGCGGCGCGCAGACAAACCGGCTCAATCTCCGGAAGCACAAAATCCCGCTTTGGGCGGGGGAACGGACCGTCTTCATGACGAAACCGCCGTCGCCGGCGCTCCGGATGAAAGGGGTGCCGCCGTTGCTGCCGGGCTGTCCGCTTCCCGTCTTCATCTCCGAGGGTTCGGTGGCGTACGTCTTCGAGACGACCGGGCGGGCGGGGTTCGACTTCACCTCCTCCCGGTCCCACTTTGTCTCCCTCTGGGAGCTGCCCCAGGCGATCATCATCGGCGCGGCCGCGAACCCCTTGGAACTGATGGGACTTGTCACCAGAACGACAGGGCGTCAGCCGGTGCCCCCCCAATGGTTTTTGGAGGGCTCGATTGTCGAGGCGCGGGGCGGGAGCCGGAACGCCGCCGAGTTGCTGGAGAAAGCGCTGACCTCAGGCGCGAACATCTCCTCCGTCTACATTCCGGACTGGACGGGCGGCTTCGACACCCCGGCGGGACGCCGTCCCTTTTACGACTGGGTCTGGAATCAGGAGAGCTACCCCAAGCTGGACGGCTTGATCCGGGAGCTGTCCTCCCGGAACATCCGCACGATCGCCTACGTCAACCCGCACCTGTCGATCGAGGGGCGGCTCTACGCCGAGGCGAGCGCTTCCGGCTACCTGCTGAAGAAGCCGCAGGGCGGCGTGTATATCAGCGACATGGGCGGCTTTATGGCGGGCCATATCGACCTGACAAACCCGTCCGCCTGTTCTTGGTTCAAGGACGTCATCAAGCGGAACGTCTTGGGCCTCGGCTTCTGCGGGTACTACGCCGACCGGGGGGAGTACCTCCCGCCGGACGCGGTCTTCCACTCGGGGGAGAGCGCGGTCCGTCTGCACAACCGCTGGCCGGTCCAATGGGCCTCGCTCAACCGCGAACTGATCCGGGAATCGGGGCGGACCGCCGACGCGGTCTTCTTCTCCCGTTTCGGCTGGCTCGGCGCCGGCGCGCAGAGCATGACGGTCACAACCGGGCAGCACCACACCTCTTGGAACAGGAGCCAAGGGCTTCCGGCGGCGCTGAACACCGCGCTGTCGCTCGCCTGCTCCGGGATCGGCCTGAGTATCACCGAGTGCGGCGGCACGGTCAGCTTCCGGATCAAACGGGAAACCGAGCTGTATATGCGCTGGATGGAGTACGCGGCCTTTTCGCCTGTCTTCCTACTGGCAAACGGCGGCGCGAAGGGCGCCTCGATCGACTCCGACCCGAAGCTCCTCGCCTTCTTTGCCCGTCTGAGCCGGGTGCACGCGGCGCTCAGCAACTATCTCCGCAGCTGCGCCCGGGACAACGCGAACAGCGGCGCGCCGATGATGAGGCCGCTCTTTATGCACTATCCCACCGAACCGCGTTTCCGGTCGGTCAGCGACGCCTATATGCTGGGCGGGGAGCTGCTTGTCTGCCCGGTGCTGAAAAAGGGCGTCAAGACGCTGACGGTAACCCTCCCCGAGGGCAACTGGCACCATCTGTGGAGCGCGAAACTCTACAACGGCGGGGAGCACCAAGTCCCGGTCCCGCTGGGCAAACCGGCGGTCTTCTTCAAGCCGGACGGCAAGCACGCGAGCCTGTTCGAGGAACTGCCGGGGAAGATTCGATAAGGGTATGCCGGGGGTTGTCCGCATACGCCGCAATCCGTGAATTTCCCGGAAAACCATGCCAAAAGCACTTGACAAAATTTACTTCCGGTACTATACTATGGGTAGTTGTCGGCGAGAAGAAAATCTTTCGCTTTTTTCGTGACTTCCGCTAAAGGTTTTCGGGAGGCGCGCCGATAATATAGCCATAAGGGTCACAGAGCCTCGCGTGCTGAACCGCGCAGGCGCCGCCGGATCAACATCGCGGCTCTGGCTCTTATAAAATTAAAAAGGGTCTCGCATGATGCGAGGCACCACAATTCAAGGAGGAAAAAACAATGCGTATCCAACACAACATCATGGCGATCAACACCCATCGCCAACTCGGAGTCAACCAGCTCGGCCAGAGCAAATCCACCGAGAAGCTCAGCTCCGGCTACCGCATCAACCGCGCTGCGGACGACGCGGCGGGACTCACCATCAGTGAAAAAATGCGCTCCCAAGTCCGCGGTCTCAACCGCGCCAGCATGAACGCCCAAGACGGCATCAGCATGATCCAAGCCGCTGAAGGCGCCCTCCAAGAGTCCCACAGCATCATGCAGCGTATGCGCGAACTCGCCGAGCAGGGCGCGAACGGCGTCCCCAACACCGAGGACCGCGACGCTATGATGAGCGAACTTGAGCAGCTCGCCGAAGAGCTGGAGAGAATCGCCTCCACCACCAACTTCAACGGCAAGTACATCCTCACCGGTAAGTACAACAGCGAAGACGTTGCCGGCGCGACCAACACCCGCGAAGAGAACGTCCCGATCCCGGCGCAGGACCTCGAGCAAGCCGCGATCAACCTCCAAGTCGGCGCGAACGCCAACCTCGGAGACGTCATCACCGTCAACATCATGGGCGTCAGCCGCGCTGACCTGCTCGGCGATGTGAACGGCGAAGGCGGCCTCGCCGAGTGGGGCGAACTGGGCGGCTTCAAAGTTGAGACAGAAGGCATCTACAACGCGGAACTCCGCGTCGACGGCGCGACCGGTAACACCCTCTCCGAGCTGGGCGCCCCGACAGCCGGCGAAGAGTGGCAGAAACTCCTGAACGTCCTCACCGGCAACCTGAACGTCGACGGCGAAGAGATCGAGTCCGCTCTCGAGTACACCGGTATCGCCCGCGTTTCCGAACTCCGCAGCAACCTCGGCGCCGTGCAGAACCGCCTCGAGCACACCGTCTCCAACGTGGACACCGTTGCCGAGAACCTGCAGTCGGCGGAAGCCCGTATCCGCGACGTGGACATGGCGAAGGAAATGATGGA
>JAISVO010000069.1 GCA_031271525.1 Oscillospiraceae bacterium | reverse complement strand
GACGTGACTATATCACGGAAGTTTTTTCTTGTCAAGAAAAATTCCCCCCGTGACAGGGGGGAGCCGCTACCGCCCGAAAAAAAGCCTTGCCTTTCCCAGCGTCAGCCTATATAATAGTGACTTGAAATACTTTGCGGTCGGGAGCCGCGCTTGAATTTGAGTCGTCCGGCGTCTTCCCGCCGGGCGGGAACAGGAGAGAAACCGTATGGGCATCCGCAATCTATGTCTGCTGGGGCACGGCGGGGAAGGCAAAACCTCGCTGGTTGAGAGTATGCTGTTTGTCACCGGCGGCACCGACCGTCTGGGCAAGGTCACCGACGGCAACACCGTGAGCGACTACGACCCGGAGGAAATCCGCCGCAAGATCAGTATCGCCGCGACCCCGCTGCCGGTGGAGTTCGGCGGCCATAAGCTCAACGTCATCGACGCCCCGGGCTACTTCGACTTCGCCGGCGAGGTGCTGGAGGGATTGCGGGTGGCGGATACCGGCGTCATCGTCACGAGCGCGAAGAGCGGCGTCGGCGTCGGCGCGGAAAAAGCTTGGAAGTTCTGCAAGGACAAACCCAAGATGGTCTACGTCTCGAAGGTGGACGAGGAAAACGCCAACTTCTCCGGTACCTACAACGCCCTCCGCGACCAATTCGGCGTCTCGGTCTGCCCGGTCGTCATCCCCGGCTCGTCCGGCGACAAGGTGAATACCCTGATCAACATCGTCACCGGCAAAGCCTACGCGGTCAGCGGCGGCAAGGTGAGCGAGGTCCCGGTGCCGGCCGATATGGCGGATACCGTGAGGGAGCACCTCGCGACCCTCTCCGAGAACGTCGCGGAGACCGACGAGGCCCTGATGGACAAATTCTTCGCGGAGGAGCCGTTCACCCCGGAGGAGCTGCGGAAAGGGATCCGCGCGGGGATGCTGACCGGCTCGGTCACACCCGTCTTCTGCGGCTGCGCGACGAACGGGCTGGGCACCGAGCTTCTCCTCCAAGGGATCTGCGACTACGCGCCCGCGCCGGGCGAAACCGGCGACGAGCAGACGGACGACGGCAAGCCGGTCAAGCAGGACCCCGCCGGCCCGCCGGTCCTGTTCGTATTCAAGACGCTGATCGACCAATACGGCAAATTCTCCTTCTTCAAGGTCGTGTCGGGCAGCGTGACCAGCGACATGACCCTGACAAACAGCCGGAGCGGCGCTTCGGAGAAGCTCGCCCACCTGTTCGTCGTCAAGGGGAAGAAGAACACCGAGGTCAAGGAGCTGAAATGCGGCGACATCGGCGCAGTCTCCAAGCTGACCGACACCAAGACCGGCGACACCCTCCACCCGGCGGGCGCGCAAATCGCGTTAAAGGGGATCAACTTCCCCGAGCCGTGCTACGCGCTGGCGTTCGCCCCCAAGACGAAGGGCGGCGAGGAGAAGATCGCGACCGGGCTGAGCCGGATGTCGGAGGAGGACCTCACCTTCACGGTGCGCAACGACGCGGAGACAAAGCAGTTCGTCGTCACAGGGCAGGGCGACATCCATCTGGACGTCCTCTGCCAGCGGCTGAAAGGGCGGTACGGCGTCGAGGTCGAGACGGAGGGGGCGCGGGTCGCCTACCGGGAGAAGATCCGGAAGAAAGTCACCGGCATCGAGGGGAAACACAAGAAACAGTCGGGCGGGCACGGGCAGTTCGGACGGGTCATCATGGAGTTCGAGCCGGGCGACACCGAGGACCTCGTCTTCGAGGAGAAAATCTTCGGCGGCTCGGTCCCGAAAAACTTCCACCCGGCGGTCGAGAAGGGCCTGCGGGACAGCATCCCGCACGGCGTGCTGGCCGGCTACCCGGTCGTATTCCTGAAGGCGACGCTGGTGGACGGCTCCTACCACGACGTGGACTCGTCCGAAATGGCGTTCAAGCTGGCGGCGCGGCTCGCGTACAAGGCGGGGCTGCCGCTGGGCAACCCGGTGTTGCTGGAGCCTGTCGGCTCGCTGAAGGTCTTTATCCCGGACAGCTACATGGGCGACATCATCGGAGACCTGAACAAGCGCCGGGGGCGGGTGATGGGGATGAACCCGGACGCCGACGGCGGCCAGATCGTCGAGGCCGAGGTGCCGATCGCCGAGATGAACACCTACGCGATCGACCTCCGCTCGATGACGCAGGGGCGCGGCTCCTTCTCGCTCAAGTTCGAGCGGTATGAGGAGACGCCGGCGAACGTCCAGCAGAAGATCATCGAGGAAACCAAGCGGATCGAAGAGGATGAGGAATAAGATGAGGCTGTTGACCCGCTCCGACTTTGACGGGCTAGCCTGCGGCGCGCTGCTGAAAGAATTGGGGATCATCGACCATTGGAAGTTCGTCCACCCGAAGGACATCCAAGACGGTTTGGTCGAGGTCAGCGCCGACGACGTGCTGGCGAACATCCCGTTCGTGCCCGGCTGCGGGCTGTGGTTTGACCACCACACCAGCGAGCACGAGCGGATCAAGACGCTGGGCGACGTCTCGTTTACGGGCGAGAGCCGCCTTGCGGACAGCGCCGCCCGGGTCATCTACGAGTATTACGGCGGGGCCGGCCGCCTCCCCCATATGGCCGAGATGGTGGAAGCCGTCGATAAGGTGGACGCCGCCAAGCTGACCCGGGAGGAGGTTTTGGACCCGCGGGGCTGGGTCCTGCTGGGCTTCCTGATGGATCCCCGCACCGGGCTGGGGCGGTTCCGGGAGTTCCGGATCAGCAACTACGAGCTGATGGAGAAGCTGATCGACGCCTGCCGGAGCCAGACGATCGGGGAGATCCTCGCGGACCCCGACGTCGCGGAGCGGATCCAGCTGTATACCGAGCAGAACGCGCTGTTCGCCGGGATGGTCAAGAGGGTCACCCGCACCGACGGCAACGTGATTGTCAGCGACCTGCGCGGCATCGAGACGATCTACACCGGCAACCGGTTCATCGTCTACTGCCTCTATCCCGAGCAGAACATATCCCTCTGGATCGTGGACGGGCGCGCGAAGCAGAACGTCGCGGTCGCGGTCGGCCACAGCATCCTGAACCGCACCAGCAAGACCGACGTCGGCGCGCTGCTGCTGACCTACAACGGCGGCGGGCACCGCCAAGTGGGGACCTGCCAGCTCCCCTACGGCACCGCCGACGAGGCCATCGCGGAGCTTATAGAAAAAATCAAAAAAGACGGGTAGGGTACCTTGGACGCATCGAAGGACAGTTTGCCGACTGTCCTTTTTTGCGCGGCTTTTCGGGGTTTTTCGTGACGACCAAAAATTTTCCTCCTCCCCCTATTGACAATCGTTCGTGACAGTGTTACACTCGTATGGAACGATTATACGCGCCAGAGGCTGGCGGGAAGGGGTAAACAAATGAGGAAAGAGGATTTGAAGGGGTACCGGGACATCTGCGCCGAGCTGGAACGTCTGCAAGGCGAACGGCTGAAGTGGTTCTCCCGGGCGGAGCGCGGGACCCGCGCGCCGTCGATGGCTCCGGCGTTCGGGGGGGAGCACGACCCGCTCCCAAACATCATGGACAAGCTCGGCAAGATCGACGCGCTGATGGACCGTCAAGCCGAACTGCTGGCCGACGCCCGGCTGCGGATCGAGAACGCGGTCGCGAAGCTGCCGCCCGTCCAGCGGCGGGTGATCACTTTGCGGTACATAAAGGGGCTGTGCTGGGACGTTTTGGCGCGGAAAATGAACTTTTCGTCCAGCCGCGTCCGGGAGATCCACGACGAGGCGCTTTTTTCGATGAGGTTCACCCCCGCGACGAAGGGAAAACGTATGTACACCTCCGCGAAAGGGAAGAAAACCGCCTGATCCGCCCGAACAATGTTTCGGATTCCCGCCGGAAAAGTCCGGCAGCTATCGGCAGGGAGTCCGTGCTATACTGGTATCATCAGAATATCATCGAAAACCCTTCCCCTCCGGGAGGGGTTTTTTGATGGGGAGAGGAAGATTCCGGTTGACAGCGGGCTGTCGGTCTGGTATAATGATGGCAGAGAACGGAAGCTGTTAAACGGCTTGCCGAATGGTTTTCAAAAAGAAATAACCGCCGGCTTGGGGAAGGGGCGGTTATTTCATGTCATTTCGGTCCCGCAGCAGCGCCGCCAGTTGTAACGCCGCCCTCACAAGCGTGAGCGCCAGCATAAGTACCTGATAGACCGACATGGTGCCTCACCACACATTCTTCCGGAAACCCGGGTATCATGGGCTTGGCAAACCGTCCCGCAGATCCGTTCTCTGCACAATTTGGAGTATATACCCTAAAAAGGGCTATTGTCAACAACAATAGTCTTTTTTTGCCGCAAAAAAACAAGTTAAGAAGCTCTAAAAACTCCATGTTCGACGATAGGCGAACGAGCGGAGGGCTTGCGAACAGGGGCTTTAGCCCGGCATCGCAAGCCGAAGCGGGGAGTTTTTAGAGTGACACAGTTGGGGGGTCAAGACGATGGGAAAACCGAGCGTCGCGGACGCGAAGGAGGTCCTCAAGTTCCTCACCGACCTGCTCCGGGGGGACGGCGAGGTGGGGCGGGAGCGGCTGCGGGCCGCCGAGCTGCTGGGCAAGCACCACGGCCTGTTTGAGGGCGACGGCGAGCCGGAGGCCCCGCCGGTCGTCATCGGCGGCGGGGAGCGGCTGCTGTGACGCCGAACGTGGACCTGCCCGCGCTGGTCGGACAGGGGTACCGCGAATTCTGGCACTTCACCGGGCGGTACCGGGTGGTCAAGGGGAGCCGCGCCAGCAAGAAGAGCAAGACGACCGCGCTGAACCTGATCGTACGGATGATGCAGTATCCCTGCGCGAACACGCTGGTTGTTCGGAAAACATACCGAACACTGAAGGACTCCTGTTTCACCGAACTGAAGTGGGCGGCCCGTCGGCTCGGCTGCGAACGGTTTTGGAGCTGCAAGGAGTCGCCGCTGGAGATGACCTACCGCCCGACCGGGCAGAAAATCTTCTTCCGGGGGCTGGACGATCCGCAGAAAATCACCTCGCTCGCGCCGGAAACCGGCATTTTGAGCTGGATGTGGATCGAGGAGGGGTACGAGCTGACCCGGGAGGGCGATTTCTCCACCCTCGACGAATCGCTGCGGGGCGACGGGGTTTTCAAGCAGGTCACGCTGACCTTCAACCCGTGGAACGGGGCGCATTGGCTGAACGCGCGTTTCTTCCGGCAGGGGGGAGGGTCGCCCGACGTCCTCGCGATGACGGTCGATTACCGGATCAACGAATTCCTCAGCGCCGAGGACAAACAGATGTTTGAACATATGCGCGAGCGCGACCCCCGGCGCTACCGGGTGGCCGGGCTGGGGCACTGGGGGGTCTCCGAAGGGCTGATCTACACCGATTGGAAAGAGGAAGAATTTGATTGGAAGGAGGTTTTGTGCAAACCGGACGCGTCCCCGGTCTTCGGGCTGGACTTTGGCTACACCGCCGACCCGGCGGCGCTCTTCTGCGGCGTCCTCGACGGCGGGACCCTCTACGTCTTCGACGAGCTGTATGAGCGGCGGCTGACCAACCGGGCGCTCTTTGACAGGATCGAGCGGATGGGGTTCTCGAAGGAGGTCATCCGGGCCGACGCCGCCGAGCCGAAAAGCATCGAGGAGCTGCGGGAGCTGGGGCTGCGGCGGGTGCGCGCCGCCCGGAAGGGTCCGGACAGCGTCCGGGCCGGGATCCGGGAGCTGCAAGGGCGCTCGATCGTCGTCCACCCCCGCTGCGTCAACTTTCTGACCGAAATCGCGACCTACGCGTGGGAGCAGGACGCCGACGGGAAGGTCCTCCCCCGGCCCGCCGGGGGCGCGGACCACCTGATGGACGCAATGCGCTACGCGCTGGAGGGCCGGGAGCGGGTGTTTACGTTCTAGCGGGGAAACCCACTCGTTATCGTGATAAACGCACAAACACAAAATTGTACAAATACGAAGGAGGCCGTCGCAATGCCGGTCATCCGTTCGCCGAAAAGACGGGACTTCACCGTCGTCGGTAACGCCTACCTGAAGGACAAAACCCTCAGCCTGCGCGCGAAAGGGCTGCTCACGATGATGCTGATGCTGCCCGCCGGGTGGAACTACTCGGCTAGGGGGCTGACCGCGCTGCTCCCGGAGGGCCGGGACGCCGTCTTGCTGGTACTGAACGAGCTGGAGCTTGCGGGCTACTTGCAGCGGTACCAGCCGCGCACCGAGAGCGGTCGTTTGGGCAAGATGGAATACCTGATCCGGGACAAGGTTGGCTAGGGGTTCTCAACAAGTTATCCACAGGTTATACACGAGTTATACACGAGTTATACACATAGTTATCCACAGATTTTACCGGATCCGGCGTCACCGCGTCCGGATTTACCGGTCACGGCAAAACCCGCCGCTTATTAAATACTATTCCAAACAAGAACTAAACGAACAAATACGAAACAAAAAAAGAACAGGTAGCGGGGAACAACAACGCGTGCGCGCGGGGCTTTTTCCCCTCCGCCCGTTCTCTCGAAGGAAGGGGCACCGTATGCTGGATTTTTTCGCGCGTGAAATCCGGAGCTTCCTCCGCTCCGAACGACGGAAGGCGCAGCTCGACGCCGCCCGCTATCTGGCTGGGCGGCACGACATCCTGAACCGCGCCCGCACCGTGATCGGGCGGGACGGGCTGCTGGAGGAGAGCCGCAACCTGCCGAACAACCGTCTTGTGGACAACCAGTTCGGGAAGCTGGTCCGGCAGAAGGTCAACTACCTCGCCGGCAACCCGTTCACCGTCAACCCGCCGGAGCTGGCGGCCTTCTTCACCCTCCGGCGGCGCAAGACCGTCCGTTCGGCTCTGGAGGACGCCGTCGCGTGCGGGACCGGCTGGCTCGCGCCCGGCGTTGACGCGTCCGGCAATCCGACCCTCCGTCGGCTGCCGCCGTACGAGGTGCTCCCGTTTTGGGCCGACAGCGACCACACCGTCCTCGACTGCGCGATACGGGTGTTCGACGCGGAGCGGTTCCTGCCCGGCTTCCCCGGGGCGCCGGGGCGGCGGCGGACGGTCACGCGGGCGGAGCTGTACACCCCGCAAGGGGTGAGCCGGTTTGTTCTGGACGGGGAGAGGCTGGTACCGGACGACTGTTTGCCGTCGGGTCCTTGGCTGACCGTCAACGAAAAAAAGTTCGGCTTCGGGGCGACGCCGCTGGTGGCGTTCAAGTCCCCCGGCGAACAGCCGTTGCTGGAACGGGTGAAAACCTTGCAGGACGCGCTGAACACGCTGATTTCGGACTACCAGAACGCCTTGCAGGAGGACGCCCGGAACACCATTTTGGTGCTGAAAAACTACGACGGCGGCGACTTGGCCGAGTTCCGGCGGAACCTCGCGGCGTACGGCGCGGTCAAGGTGCGGACGGTGGACAACAGCCAAGGCGGGGTCGAGACGCTGCGGGTGGACACCAGCCACGAGGGGTTCCTCGCGATGGCGAACCTGCTGAAAGGGGCGATCGTCGAGAACGGGATGGGGTTCGACGTCCGGGACGGGACGCTGCGCGGCGCGCCGAACCAGATGACCCTGCTGGCCCTCTACTCCGACATCGAGCTGGACGCCCACGGGCTGGAGAGCGAGTGGCAGGCGTCGTTCTGCGACCTGCTTTCGTTCGTGCGTTCGATCATGCTGGCGACTGGGAAGTCCGTGCCGCCGGACGCCGAAACGGGCGTTTCGTTCAACCGGGACCTGCTGCTGAACGAGAGCAGCATCATGCGGACCCTGCTGGACGCCGGGCTGAAACTGAGCAACGAGAGCCTGTTGGAGCAGGTCCCGTGGGTGCGGGACGCGAAATCGGAGCAGGAAAGACTGAAAAAGGAGGAGGCATTCGCATGAGGAAACTGGTTAGCGGGCTGGGGTTGACCGAGGAGGCGGGCGCGGCGGTCCTCGCCCTGTGGGACGAGAGGGAACGCCTGTATGACGCCGAGCTGGCGCGCCTGCGGGAGGAAGCGGCTTCGCCGCTCCGCGCCGCCGGGCTGGTCCCGGCCGAAGGCCCGGACGGGCTGCCGTCCGGCGACCCGTTCTTGGCGGGGCTGGGATGGTGAGGGCAGTGAGCGGATAACGGAGAACATTTGGGCGGGGAGGGGGATTGACAAAATTCCCCGGTATGGTATACTGGACTCCAAGGGGTGAGTGGGATGACTAGGACCGCCATAGACGCCAAAAGACGGGAAGACCTGAATTTCCTGATCAAGTACGCGCCTTCGATGGAAGACGCAAACGATGCTCTCGAGAAGTTTACCGGTCTCCGCGAGACGCAGGAGAAGCTGGATTATCTCTATGACAACTTCGAGATTTATCTTTTTGGCGATCCCGACGGAAGCCTTGAGGATGAATACACCGTCGTTCTTACGTCGATACTCAACAGCAGTCGGAGGTAACAGCCGATGCCATACACAAAAGAGGCCATTATGAAAGCCGCGCGGGAGGTCCACCGGCTCTCGCTGAAGTATCAGCTGGCAGAAGCCGCCATAGCCTGCGACGAGCTGCTGAAGGATACCCTGATCGGCATTGCGGCGAAAAAGAAAGCGGGGCTTTGGAAGCGCTTTTGGGAAGTCTCCGACAGGGGAGACGACAGGGAGCTGAGCCAAATCAAAGCGGACATCATCGACATGAGCCGGTCACGCTATCACGTGGTGGTACAGTTCCTTCCCAAGGTCAGCCTTGAAACGGCCTACACAACCTACATAAACGGAGACGTATACATCTATCTTTCGGAAAAACTCGCGGGTCAGTCCGTGGACGCGGAGACAGGCGGATACACGGAACATGGCAGAACCCTGAGACGTAAGATGGCGCACGAGCTTGGTCATATTATGCTGCACATTGAAATGCTCGTGGACGCTTCGTACGCCAGAGGTTCGGGTAAAATCC
>JAISVO010000007.1 GCA_031271525.1 Oscillospiraceae bacterium | reverse complement strand
AGTCCTTGCGGCCCTGTTGCCCCCGGTTCGCCCTGCGGACCCTGAACCCCCGGAGTACCTTGCAGACCGGCGACACCGGCAGCTCCGGCGGGACCGGCGACCCCCGTCGCTCCCGTCACGCCTCTTATATGCTGCCCGCAGCGGCACCGTACCGGGCCGCACGGGACAATCTTCATAATCATCGTCTCCTGATCATCACGGCAGCGCATAAAGAATCAACTCCTCACGCGCAGTATATGAAGAACGATGGACAATTGACAATCGAGACGTTCCTGATTGTCCTTTGTCAATTGCCCGCTGCCCATTGCAGAAACCCTTCGCAGACCGCCATCGCGACCTTGCGCTGATACCCTTCGTCGCGGAGGCGCGCCTCCTCGGCGGCGTTGGAGAGGAAGCCGCACTCCACCAGCACGGCGGGTATTCCGCACTGGTTGAGGATGTATACCGCGCCGGTGGACTTCGCCTCCCGCTTGTTGTCCGGGTTGAGGACACGCCGCAGGGCGAGCTGCATCGTTTTGGCAAACGGGGCGTTGGTGTCCCCCCGGTAAAATACCTGCGCCCCGGAGTACCGCGACTCGGGGTAGAAGTTCTGGTGGATGCTCAGCAGCGCTCCGTTCGGAACACTGTTGATCTTCGCCGCCCGGTTTTTCAGGTCGCTCACCTTCTTTTCCCGCAGCGTCGCCTTCCCGGGGTCGTGGAGGGAGATATCCTCCTCCCGGGTCATCACCGTTTTCAGCCCGAGGAAGCGCATCAGGAGGTCGAGCTTTCGCGCAATCTCCAAATTAAGCCGGCTCTCCCAGACGCCGCTCCGGGACGATGAGCCGCCGTCCTCCCCGCCGTGACCCGCGTCGATGACCGGGAGAAACCGCTGCTCCGAATAATAAACGGTGTGCGCCGGGAGGAACCGGCTCTCTAAAAAGAACCCGGCGGCTCCGAGCAGGGTCAGAAGCGCGAGCAGGATCAGCATAGCGAGTCTCAAGAGCAGCCTCTCCCTACATTTTGTGTTTGAATAAAAAAAAAGTACTTGATATATGGTTTTCGTTGTGGTATACTGATTTCAGTCGGTGTACGAAGGAGATTGAGCGAGACGGATACGAAGAGCCTTTTGAAGCAGGCGGAGAGCGCGCTGGCACGCCGTGACCTCACGGCGGTGCTGCCCTACGCCGAGGCGCTGGAACCGATGGCGGCGTCCCGGGATGTCTTTGACTTTTTCTCCCGCCTCACCCGGGAGGTCATCTGCCATCCCGAACCGCACACCCGTCTCTTCGCGCGCTGTCTCGACGCCGTCTGCGCCTATGACCCGGCGGAGGGTTCCGCCTTCTTAGAGCGGATGCTCGCCTTCACCTACTGTGTCGAGGAAGCGTCGGTCAGCCCGACGGGAATCCTGCATTAGAGCCGTTTTATAGTATGCGCGTAAACGCGGCGTTATCTGTCGTTTGCGCGCGTTGAATATAAAGCCGTCCCTTTCGGAACAATACCGTCCGAAGGGGCGGTTTTTTCTATGATCAACATGAGTAAGAAAGAATACGGGCGGTATGTCAGGCGGAAGGCTCCGGCAAGCCGCCCGGTGCGGAACGGTGCGCTGGCTTGGCTGGTCGGCGGCGGGATCTGCGTATTGGGACAGTTCCTCTCCGACGCCTACCTCAAGCTTGGGCTTACGAAAGACGGCACGTCGGCGGCCGTCGCGATCAGCTTGGTCACCCTGTCCGCGATCCTGACGGCGGCGCGGGTCTACGGAAAAATCGCGAAATGGGCGGGCGGCGGCACGTTGATCCCGATCACAGGTTTTGCCAACGCGATGGTCTCCCCCGCGATGGAGTTCAAGAGCGAGGGCTACGTCGCCGGTCTGGCGGCGCGGATGTTCTCGGTCGCGGGGCCCGTACTGGTTTACGGGCTGCTGGCGTCCGTCCTGTATGGATTTGTTCTGGAATGTATCCGAATTGTATCCAATTTTTTATCAAATATTTCTTGAATTCGCACTGTTTGGGGGGTAGAATGGGGGTAACGACGCAGAGGGAGCTGATGTTATGCGAATCTTTGTGATTTTGTTTCTATGCTTAGCGCTGTTGGGCGGGTGCGGCGGCGCTCCCGAAACCAACCCGTCCCCGGATATCTCACCGGAGGTTTCCCCGCCGGTCACGCCGGTCGTACCGGTGCCGCCCGAGCCGACGCCGTCGGTCTCAACCACCACTGTTGTCCACTACTACGCCCTGCCCGAACAGGTCCGCTATTCCCCCGAGGTAACCGTTTTCCCTCTGATCAATACGATGACGTGGTATCGCTCGATGGTGATGGGTCCCGTCACCTTCGTCGACGCCGACCTAAACCCGATTGAGCTGCCCTTCGCCCCGAAGGAGTACGCGACGGTCACCGGCTGGGATTTCCGCACCGTCATCGCCTACGCCCTAAAAATACCCGAGGACCACCCCGAGTACGGCGGGGACGGGCGGCGCTGGGTCTTGATGCTGTCCGACGGCACCGTCCCGCGCGGGGACGACGGGAAGTACATATTCATGCAGGACGACACCCATGACGCCACAAGCTTCAATGTCACCGGGAGCGCCGTCTTTATCTTTGAACCCGACTACGGCGCGGAGGAGTGGTACGACAACTACGAAACCCATTATCGCTATGGGCTGTATGATCTGGAGGAGCGCCGGGTGACCCTGCCCTGCGAGTATGTGGGGATGGACGCGGGCTACCACCACTTCTACGCCCTCGATGCCTTCTTCTATGCCGCGAAGGACGGGCTGGGCTATATCATGGACAGCAAGGGGAATATCCTGCACCAATTTGGCGAGGTGCGGGACCCATACGTTAACTGGGAGGACCTCCCTTACCGCTATCCCCCGGACTACGACCCCGGTCTGTTTGACCTGCGCCAATCCGTTGCCGCGGACAGCTTCACTTTTGAGGTCCTGCCCATGCCGGACCTCATCGGTAACGAGGCCAAGGCCGTCTACTCCCTCGACGGCGCTCTGCTGTTTGACAACGTCGTCGGCTGGGTCGACGAAGCCCCCGGGCCGAACGGCGGCATCATCGTCTACCCCGACCCCGACACCTGTATCCTGCTGATGCCGGACGGCTCTAAAGTGCCGGTAGACGCCGCGCCGAAAGTGCGGAAGGGCTACCAGCTCCTACCCAGCGACCTCATCCTCGATCGCCAGCCGGAGGAACGGGAGCCCTATGTCCCCGAAGTCACTGTCTTCCCGCTGGTCGGCACCCCCGCCGTCTACAAGACCCACACGGAGGGGAAAGTGACCTTTGTGGACGGGAAGCTGAACCCCGTCGCGCTGCCGTTCACCCCGGAGGACTATTCCCCGATTGTCAATTCGGACGGTTTGCTGGCGTACGCCCTGCGACTCCCCGAAAACCACCCGGAGAACAAAGATCAGGACTGGGTCCTGATGCTGACCGACGGTACGTTGCCGCGTGAGGACGGAAGCTACCTCTTCTTGGAGGATGACGGGGAGGACAGCCATTGGTTCCGGTCCATAGGGAGCGCCGTCTTCACCCGAAAAAGCATCCATATCCCGCCTAGAATCGAAGTTTCGGAGGATGCCCGCACCGGGCTGTACGATGTCGCGGAACGGCAGCTGGTCTTACCCTATGTGCTTGAGGCGGAGGAAGGCCCCTCCTACGACGGCTACGGATTCTTTTACGCACGGAAGGACGGGCGCGGACTGCTGATCGACAGCAAGGGGAACACCCTGCATGATTTCGGGGAGGTGCCAACCCCCTATCTCGCCGTAACGAGTTACCGCTGGGAGGAAGTCCTGTCCGCCGCCGGGATGAGTGAGCTCCGCCCTCCCGAAGAGGATTCCGGACCGATTCAATACGAGAACTGGGGGCGGTACTCCCTCGTCGATCCGAACGGCAAAACCGTCGCCGAGACGGACGGGGTCATGTGGAAATTCGGGGAGTTTATCCTCCGCTCCGACCCCGCGGACGGCGAAATGATACGCGTTGACCCGAAAGCGGTTTATTCCCCCGACGGCGCTCTGTTGCTGGATAACATCTACGGATGGGTCAGCGAGGCAATCGGGCCGGGCGGCGGACTGTTTGTCTACACCGACCCGGAGACCTGCGTCCTGCTGATGCCCGACGGGACGACAACGCCTGTTCCCGCCGCGCCGGTTGTGACCTTAGAGTATAACGGAGGTTGAGAGGTATGAGAATCTATATCTCTGTATTGCTTTGCTTGGCGCTGCTGGGCGGGTGCGGGACCTCGCCCGACCCGGAACCAAGCCCGGGCGAACCGGCTGCGCCGGTTATCGCCGTCCCGTCGCCGTCACCGACGCCAGCATCTGCGCCTGCGCCGGAACCGTCGCCAGAGCAAACGCCGGAGCCGTATACCCTCGACGTGAGCGCTTTCTTTGAACTGCCCGAATCGCGTGTCTTCTTCGGCGAGGCGGGCGTCTATCCGCTAACCAACGCCTTCGCGTGGTACAACACGGTGATGAAGGGACCGATTACCTTCCTCGACACCGAACTGAACCCTGTTGAACTGCCGTTCACCCCGGCGGAATACGCGGTTGTCGGCGGGTATAACGGCGCGGTCATGGCGTACGCGCTGATGATGCCGAGCGACCACCCCGAATACGACGGACGGGACTGGGTCCTGATGCTTGCCGACGGCACCGTCCCCCGGAGCGAGGATGGGAAGTATATATTCATGGAGGACGATACCCACAACAGCACTTTGTTCAACTTTGCTGGCAGCGCCGTCGTCATCATCGAGCACGACGGCGGCGCGGCGGAGGACGAGTACGGGAACTACGAAACCGATTACCGCTACGGGCTGTATGACCTAGAGGAGCGGCGGGTAATCCTGCCCTGCGAATATGTGGGGATGGAACTGGGGAACAGCCCATTCGGAAGATGGGATTCGATGGTCTATTGCTGCAAGGACGGGTTTGGCTACCTGATGGACGGCGGGGGAAACATCCTGTACGAGTACGGGGAGGTGGCTGATCCGTACTTCGACCAGAGCGTCTCCTTCTGGGATCCGTGGGACAGGTCCTTCCGGTTCAGCTCGGACGGGGTTTTCCAAAGCGTGACGGTTTTTGACGATTTTTTCATCGCGGAGCGGGAAGAAGAACCCCGCTGTGTCGTCTTTAATCAAGAAGGAGCGGAGCTGTACCGCGCGGACAATATGGAGGACGCCCGGGAGTTCGCCGGGATCCCCAATCCCGTCTATCCGACGGGGGGCGATTATCTCAACCGGCGTGTGGGACAGTTTGTGCTGCAATACGAGGATATCGACAATATCGGCTCCAAGCCGAAAGCGGTCAGCAGCGCCGGCGGCGACCTACTGCTGGATAACGTCTACGGGATCATCGGCGACGTCTTAGGTCCCGGAGGCGGGGTCTTCGTCTACCTCGGCCCCGAGACCTGCGTCCTCTTGATGCCCGACGGATCGGCGGTGCCCGTCCCCAACGCGCCAGTTGTGGGGGCGGTGTACAACGGATGACGTCACATACTGTTTGCAAAACGGTAACATCCGTGATATACTGAGTAAAACTAATTTTGGGGTTGGAGGTACATACATGAAAACACTGAAGAAAGTGGGCGCGCTTGTCCTCGCGGTCACCCTCGCGGGCACATGTGCCCTTCCGGCCGGGTTCGCCGCCGACGAAGAGCGCTTCCTTTACGACGACATCGACATCAGCTGGATCGACCCGACCAAACCGATGGTCGCCTTCACCTTCGACGACGGTCCGGTGGGGACGGGCGCGTCAAGCTCAGCTCAGGCCATCCAAGACGCGTTGACCGCTGCCGGGGCGCACGCGACCTTCTTCTACATCGGCAGCCAAATCAACAACGCGGATAAAGAAAAAGAAGTCACCCAAGCGGTGGAGCGCGGCTTCGAGGTCGCGAACCACTCATGGGGCTGGAGCGGTATGGCCGGCATGACCGCCGAGGAGGTCGCGAAGTCGATCGCCGACACCGACGCCAAGCTGACAGAGTTGACGGGCTTTACAAACTTCCTCTTCCGCGCCCCCAACCTGAGCACCAGCAAGACAATGTTCGACACGATCAAAAAGCCCTTCCTGCACTGCGCCGTCGACAGTCAGGACTGGCAGTCGGGTAAGACAAAAGAAGAGATCATCGCGAATGTGCAGCGGGCGAAGGACGGCGACGTCATCCTGATGCACGAGACGCAGAAGGCGACCGCCGAAGCGGTCCCCGAGCTTTTGAAATTCTTCGCCGATAAAGGCTGGCAGGTCGTGTCCGTCTCCGAGCTGTACGCCGCGAGCAACATCGCCTTGAAAGTCGGCGCGCTGAACCAATCGGCCCCTCCGAACCAGCGCACAACCCCCGAACAGCCCTCCGAACAACCGTCGCCTTGGGCTGCCGCCGACGTCGCGGCGGCGATTGACGCCGGGCTGGTCCCCACCGCGCTGCAAGAGAAATATTCCGCCGAGATCACACGAGCCGAATTCTGCGCCCTCGCCGTCGCTCTGTACGAGGGCTATAAGCAGCAGGACATCACCGAGCGGGCCGCCTTCAGCGACACCGACGATATAAACGTTCAGAAGATGGCGGGGCTCGGCGTCGTCACCGGCAGCGACGGCGCGTTCAACCCGGACGAAACCTTCAACCGCCAGATGGCGGCGACGCTGATCGCGAACCTTTTCCGTTCGTTCGGTTTCGAGCTGAGTGCTGTTGAAACTACTTTCGGCGACAAAGACAAGATCGCAAGCTGGGCGGTGGCGGCGGTCAGCCAGATGCAGGCGGCCGGGATCATCACCGGCAACTCGGCGGGCAACTTCGATCCGCGGGGCAAGTTTACCCGCCAATCCGGGATCGTGCAGATGCTGAAGGTCTGGAAATACCTGAACAATTGACAACGGACAATAAGCAATTGGGGCGGCCGTGAGGTTGTCCCAATTGTTTATTTGTGTTGAAGGATGTTACGTTGTATGGTACAATGGGGAAAACAAAGAATGGAGTGATTTCCAAGTGGTTAATATGCCGGTGGTCAAAGCGGGGATTGTCGCGGTCAGCCGCGACTGTTTCCCTATGTCGCTGAGCCAAAAGCGCCGCGAAGCCGTCGTCGCGGCGTGCGGGGAGCGCGGGGTGGCGCTGTATGAGGCGAAGACAACAGTGGAGAGCGAAACCGACGCGGTCGCGGCGCTCCGTGAGCTTTCCGACAACGGCGTCAACGCGCTTGTGCTGTTTTTGGGCAATTTCGGCCCGGAAGGTCCCGAAACCTACATAGTTCAAGAGTTTAAGGGACCCGCGCTGGTGGTCGCCGCCGCCGAGGAACAAAGCGACATCGACGGGCGGGGCGACGCCTTCTGCGGGCTTTTGAACTGCTCCTACAACCTCGGTCTGCGGGGCGTCGACGCGATCATCCCGGAAAAGCCGGTGGGGAGCGCCGCCGAGCTGGCGGCGGAGATCGAATCGTTCCTGCCGGTCGCCCGGGCGCTGGTTGGGATCAAAAAATTAAAAATCTTCTCCTTTGGCCCCCGCCCCTACGACTTCCTCGCCTGCAACGCGCCGATCAAGCCGCTGTACGACTTAGGCGTCACCGTGATGGAGAACTCGGAGTTGGATCTGTTCGCGAGCTACAAAGCCCACGAAGGGGACCGCCGGATCGACGCGGTGGCTTCGGATATGGCAAAAGAGCTGGGGGGCGAACCCTACGCCGGGTTTCTGCCCCGCCTCGCCCAATATGAACTGACCCTGCTGGACTTCATGGAGAAGAACCTCGGGTACTGCGAGTTCGGCGTCTTCGCCAACAAGTGCTGGCCCGCCTTCCAAACCGAATTTCGCTTCGTTCCCTGCTATGTCAACGCCCGTCTGGCGTCGCGCGGAATTCCGGTTGCGTGCGAGGCGGACATCTACGGCGCGCTGAGCGAGCTTCTGATCACCTATGTCACGGGAAAACCCGCGACCCTTTTGGACATCAACAACACCGTGCCAACCTCTATGGCTGTCGGCGCGCCCAAACAATACCAGCCGTCCGACCTCTTCATGGGGTTCCACTGCGGCAACACAGCCCCCTGTTACCTCAGAAAGCCGAAGATGAGCCATCAGGCGATCATGAAGCGCTCCCTTGAGCCGGACAGCGAGCCGGACATCACCCGGGGCACGCTGGAGGGCGACCTGATCGCTGGCCCCGTCACCCTCTTCCGGCTCCAAGCGGACGCGACCGGAACCTTGAAAAGCTATATCGCGGAGGGCGAGGTTCTGGATATGCCCACCCAGTCCTTCGGCGGGATCGGCGTCATCGCCGTCCCAGAACTCGCGCGGTTCTACCGCCATGTGCTGGTGGGCGGAAAGTTCCCCCATCACGCGGGAATCGCGTTCGGCCACGCCGGACGGGCGCTGTTTGAGGTCGTTAAGGCGCTGGGCGTTGACGACATCGGGTTCAATCAGCCCAAGGGGATGCGCTATCCCCGCGAAAACCCCTTTACCGTATGAAATATTGTCTGGGCTTAGACTTCGGCTCGCTGTCGGCGCGGGCGCTCCTCGTCGCGGTTGAGACGGGCGAGGAGGTGGCGTCGGCTGTCGCGGAGTACCGCCACGGATTCATCGAGACCGCCCTTCCGGAGACGGGGGAGACGCTGCCACCCGACTGGACTTTGCAAGACCCGAAGGACTATATCGACGCGCTGAGCGCCGTTTGCCATGAAGTCACACAGGGAATCGACCCAAGCGGGATCGTCGGTGTGGGGGTGGACTTCACCTCCTGTACCATGCTTCCGGTGACAAGGGACGGCATCCCGCTCAGCTACCTGCCGGAGTTCAGGGAGAACAAACATGCGTATGTGAAGAAATGGAAGCATCACGCGGCGCAGGATCAGGCCGACCGGCTCAACGCGCTGGCGCGGGAGCGCGGGGAAGGGTGGCTCCCCTATTTCGGCGGCAAGATGAGCTGCGAGTTCATGCTTCCCAAAATGCTGCAGATTTTGGAGGAAGCGCCCGAGGTCTATACCGCCGCCGCCGGGTTCGTCGAGGCGGGGGACTGGATCGTCTGGGTCCTGACCGGAGCGCTGGCCCGTTCCTCCTGTATGGCGGGCTATAAATCCGGCTGGACCGAAACGGACGGCTACCCGAGCAACGATTTCCTAACCGCCCTGCATCCGGGGCTGAACAACGCGGCGGAAGAAAAACTCTGGGGGGATGTCGTGCCGGTCACGGCGCGCGCCGGTTTGATCACCGAGGAAGCCGCGAAACTAACGGGGCTGGCTGCCGGGACTCCGGTGGGGATCGCCGTTTCGGACGCGCTGGCGGCGGTTCCGGCGGCGGGGATCACCCGGCCCGGAACCCTGCTGAAGATCATCGGGACCTCGACCTGCGATATCATCTTAACGCCGGAACGTACCGCCGTACAGGGAATGTGCGGCAACGTGCCGGGCGCCGTCATCCCGGGTCTGTACGGGTTGGAGCTGGGGCAGAGCTGTGTGGGCGACCATTTCGATTGGTTTGTCAGGACCTGCGTCCCCGGGCCGGTCGCGGAGGAAGCGAAGGGGCGAGGGATTTCAGTCCACACGCTGCTGAGCGAGAAAGCGGCCGCCGACCCGCCGGGCGCGTCTGGGCTCTTGGCGCTGGACTGGTGGAACGGGAACCGGAGCGTCCTAACCGACACCGACCTGACCGGGCTGATGGTGGGCTTGTCCCTAACGACCCGCCCGGAGGAAATCTACCGCGCGCTGATCGAAGCCACAGCCTTCGGGGCGAAGGTGATTTTGGACGCTGTGGAGGAAGCCGGGGTGCCGGTCGAGAGGGTTCGTGTCTGCGGCGGGATTCCCCTGAAAAACCCCTTCATGATGCAGTGCTACGCCGACATCTTAAACCGGGAGATCTCGGTGTCGCGGTCGTCCCAAGCCTGCGCGCTGGGAAGTGCCATGCTGGGCGCTGTCGCCGCCGGAAAAGCCGGCGGCGGGTTCGATACCATCCAAGAGGCGGCGGAGGTCATGCCGAGGATCGGGAAGGACGCCTACGCCCCAAATCCCGCACACCGAAAAGTCTACGACGCGCTGTACAGTGAGTACCGCACCCTGCACGATCTGTTCGGACGGGGCGGCAGCGGTGTGATGAAGAACCTGAAAGCAATCAAAAGAAGGGAGTTTATTAGCGCATGTTAAACGATTTGAAACGCCAAGTCTGCAAGGCGAACAAGGAGCTTGCCGAGCAGGGGGTCGTCCGTTTCACGTGGGGGAACGTCTCCGGCTTCGACCCCTCGATGGGGCTGTATGTCATCAAGCCAAGCGGGGTGCCGTATGAGGAGCTGCAACCCGAGCTGATGGTGGTGATGAGCATGGAGGGTACCAAGGTCGAGGGACGGCTGGAACCGTCGGTGGACAGCGATATCCACCGCGCGATCTATATGGCGTGGCCCTTCACGGTCTCCGCCATCGCCCACACCCACTCCACCTATGCCGTGGCGTACGCCCAAGCGGGGCTGCCCATCCCGGCGATCGGCACCACTCACGCGGACTATTTCGGCGACGAGGTCCCCGTCACCCGTCCGATGACGCCCGAGGAGATCGAAGGGGAGTATGAGACCAACACCGGGAACCTGATCGTCGCGACGGCGAAGGACGCCGAACGGGTCCCCGCCGTGCTGGTGGAGCGCCACGGACCCTTCGTGTGGGGCAAAACCCCGATGGACGCCGTGAAGACCGCGGTTATACTGGAGGAGGTCGCGAAGAACAGCTACCTCACGGCTGCGCTCAACCCCAACGCGCTGACCCCCCTCGATCCGGCGCTGATGGAGCGTCACTTCGCCCGCCGGAACGGTCCGAAGGCGTATTACGGACAAAAAAACGGGTGAAACGGGTACGTTGGTTGCTGGTCGCTGTCGCGCTCATGCTGAGCGGGTGCGGCGAGGCGTTGCCGCTGACCGTTGACATCCCCGACGCGAACTTCCTCGCGGCGCTGCCGGACGACATCAAAGACGGGAACGGGCAGGTGTTACGCGCGAAGGCCGCTGAGATAACAGTGCTGGATGTCAGCGAAAAAGAAATTGTGAGCCTCGCGGGAATCGAAGCTTTCACGGCTCTGGAGGAACTGGACTGCAGCATGAACTTTGTTCTCTCCGAACTTGATATAGCCCAAAACCCCGCTTTAGTGAAGCTTGACTGTGCTATAAACTCATTGACCAAATTGGACGTATCAGGAAATCCCGCGCTTACAAGGCTGAGCTGTGAAATGAACCAACTGACCGCGTTGGATGTGACGCAAAACCCCGAACTTGAAGTACTGGCGTTTGGCAGAAACTTCATAAAAGTATTGGACACAACCCAAAACCCCATGCTGGCAACTCTGTTTTGCTACAGCAACGAACTTACAGAGCTGGACGTTACGAAAAACTCCGCATTAAGGTTTCTTTCCTGTACCAGAAACTCACTGGCGGAACTGGATTTGTCGGAAAACAGCTCTCTGGAGTGGCTCCATTGCAATAGCAATCGGCTGCAAAAGCTGGATATATCGGGTAACCCCTCACTGAACACGCTTGTTTGCGGTGACAATCTCTTTGAGGGCGCAGAGGATATAATCGGGTGTGAGGGAATCCTTGAGCGCGGGGGTATGATTGAGTTCGATTGAAGCACGTGGGGGGATGACCGACATCCTCACCGATCCCCGGCTCTATTCCGATTGGGCCGGGGTCTTGGGCTGGTTGCTTGACGATAGCCGGTTCGGCGGGGGCTGGAGCCAAGAGATGCTGAACCGCTTCACGGAGTACGCCTCAACCTTGGTCGGAACCGGCGGGCGGCAAAGCGGGCCGGAGCTGGTGACGGCAATCCGGAAAGGCATCGCCCACAGCCGGACGGAGATCGCAAAGCGGGACGGTGAGTTGTGGATCACCATCCTCAGTGACGGCGAACCGGACGCAAGTTTCCCGCTGGGGCATATCGTAAAACTTCACAAGGCGTATACTCGGATCGAAAGCGGGCAAAATCCGGTAGGGGATCATCCATGACCAAAAAAAGAATACTTTTTTTAGCCGCCGCAACGTTTCTTTCCCTATCGGGGTGCGGCGGGGACAGTCGATACAGTGCGGAGTTCTCCGGATTGTTTGACACCGAGTTCGCCGTCGTAGGCTACGCTGGGAGCAAGACCGAATTCAACAGGCTCGCGGAGCATCTGGAAACCCGGCTCGCCGAGCTGCACCGGATGTTTGACATCTATCACGGCTACGACGGGCTCAACAACCTCCATACGGTCAACGAAAACGCCGGAGCCGCGCCGGTTGCGGTGCCGTCCGAGGTGCTCGGGCTGCTGACCTTCGCAAAAGAGGGCTTTCAACTGTCCGGCGGCACGGTGGACGTGACGCTGGGTCCGGTGCTGCAAATTTGGCGGGAGTACCGCGCCGGGGGGACATCTTTACCGTCGGCGGATGAGCTGCGAGCCGCTTCCGGGCTGCGAGGGATCGAGAACCTTGTCATTGACCCGGGCGTCGGGACGGTTTTCCTTGAAAGAGCCGGGATGTCGCTCGACGTAGGGGCGATCGGGAAGGGGTACGCCGCCGCGCTCGCCGTCAAGGAGGCGGTGGAAGCCGGGTTCACGGGGTTTTTGCTCAACGCCGGGGGAAGCGTCACAACGGCGGGCGCGCCGCCCGGCGAGCGAGGCGGCTGGCGGATCGGGGTACAGGATCCCGGGCCGTACGAAGACGGCAGGCAGGCAACCCTCGACGTGGTGACGGGGTCGGACTTCACCGTCTCCTGCAGCGGGGACTACCGGCGGACATATACGGTGGACGGGGTGCGTTACCACCACATCATCGATCCCGAAACGCTGATGCCGGCGGCGGGGTTCACGCAGGTGACCGTCCTCCACCCGGACGCCGGGATCGCCGACCTGCTCTCCACAGCCTTCTTCATTCTGCCCTATGAGGAGGGATTGTCTCTCGCGAAGGGTCAGGGCGCGGAGGCGATGTGGCTCCGGCCCGACGGGATTATGAGCGCGACCGACGGCTATAAAGCCCTTTCGGAACTGTACGGCGCGGACAGCGAGGGTGCCAATGGATAGTCGCCCGTTGTTCGCGAAGCGCGATATCTGGCTCGGAGCCGGGCTGTTACTGCTGGCGGTGGTTTGCTATTGGCTGTTCCGTCCTTCCGGCGGCGCGGTCAAAACCGCCCGAATCACTCTGGACGGGCGGGTTATCGCGATGGCGGACCTCACGGAAGACCGGGAACTCACATTGGACGAGCTTCCCGGAATCCGCTTCACCGTGCGGGACGGGACCATCGCCTTCACCGAATCGGACTGTCCCGACCGGCTCTGCATCCGGAGCGGGGCGTTGCACCGGCCCGGACAGATGGCGGTCTGTCTGCCACGGCGGGTGTCGGTCACCGTTGAAGGGGACGACGGCGGTTTGGACGGTGTGGCGTTTTGAGACAATCTTTAGCTCGAAAAGCCGCCCTGCACGGACTGATGTTAGCGGTGATCGTCGTGCTGACCGCCGCCGAGCACCTTCTTCCTCCGCTCCCGTTGCTGCCCCCCGGGGTCAAACTGGGACTTTCAAACATAGTGACGATGTACTGCGTTTTCTATGTCGGGCGGGGTTCCGCCGTGACATTGAATATCTTGAAATCGCTCTTTGTGCTCCTTACGCGGGGCGCGCTTGCCGGTGCGCTGAGTCTCTCCGGCGGGTTGCTGTCGATCGGGGCGGTCATCCTGCTGGTCTTTCTGTGGAAGGAGAAGGCGTCGTACGCGGCGGTCAGCGTCGTCGGGGCGTGCGCACACAACCTCGGGCAATATACCGCCGTATCGGTGGTCCTGCGGGCAAACTATCTGACGGCGTACCTCCCGGTCCTCCTTATTTCGGGGCTTGTGATGGGGCTCGCCACCGGAACGCTGCTGAAGGCGACCCTGCCGGCGTTGCGGCGGATGAACCCACCCGCGCCGTAGGGAACGGATTTTATCCCGCCAGTTCGTATGAATCCTCCCCTTCCTGTGAATACTTCAGGGTATAAGGAGGCGATTCGTATCAACCGGCACCTTTTTCGTTCGGACAGCGAAACTCCGTGGAATCTGCGCGACAGCGCGGGCGGTTCCCTGAGCAGCGCTCCCCACGCAAACCGCTTCGCAAAGCCCACCCCGCAAATGAACAATATGAAAAACGGCGAAAAAACGTCACAAAGCGTGAAAAACGAAGCAAGCGGGAGCTAACACGGCTCCCTTACGCCATAATGGTCAGAATAGGTCAATTATCCGCCTTGCGGTCTGACCAATTCTGATGTATCATATGGTCAGGATAGATCAAAGACAGAAATAAGGGGGGCGCTTTCCAATGGGCTTAACCGACATCATCGCGCAGTTCATCCTCAGTGGGCTGGAACGGTCCGAAGGGGCGCTGGAGCTTTCGCGCGGAAGCCTTGCCGAGCAGTTCGGCTGTGTCCCCAGCCAGATCAATTATGTGCTGACCACCCGGTTCTCCCCCGAACACGGCTACATCATCGACACAAAGCGGGGCGGCGGCGGCTACATCCGAATCACCCGGGTCCGCCTGTCTCCCGAACCGCTGATCATGCACACCGTCAACGCGATTGGCGATCAATTGGACGCACCGACGGCTTCCGCCCTTCTGGAGAACCTGCGGGACGCGCTGGGCGCTCCGCTCCCCGCCGTAATCGGCGCGGCTTGCTCGGACAACGCGCTCCGCTCCCTCGAACAGCCCGCCCGCGACCGTATCCGCGCCTCGGTCATGAAGCATTGCTTACTGCGTATTTTGGAATAAACAGGGGGTATTTTGTATGTATTTTATCCATTCGGTTCACCAAGCCGAGACAAAACCCTGTCCCGCCTGCGGCATCACCCTCGGCGAGATTTCACAGACAGGGCGGGCGGGCTGCCCCGAGTGCTACCGTCACTTTTCTGAGCGTCTGACCCCCTATATCCGGCGGGTTCACGGGCCGGCGGCGCACACCGGGCGGATCCCCCGAAGCGCGGGCACCCAAATCGCCGTAAAGCGGCGGCTCTCCGAACTTCGGGAGGAACTGGACACTGCCATCGGCTTACAGGAATTTGAACGGTGCGCCGCCCTGCGGGATGAAATCGCGGCGCTGACGCCCCGAACGGAGGAATCGGTATGAGCGGCAGTATTGTCAGTTACCGCGCCCGTCTGGCGCGGAACCTCCGCGGCGTCCCCTTCCCCGCGCGGATGGACGACAAAGCCCGGAGCGAGTTGATCCGGAGCGTCGCGGACACCGTAACCGCCGTCGCCGGAGGGAACGTCTTCACGTATCTGTCGTTAGATCAAAACAATCGGGGGGTCGCCCGAGCGCTGACCGAGCGGCATTTGATCAGCCCGGAGTTTTCCGCCGAAGACGCGCCGCACGGCGTCCTGCTATCCGGCGACTCGACTGTTTCGGTGATGCTCTGCGAAGAGGATCACCTGCGGATTCAAGCCTTTGGGCACGATCTGCCGGCTTGTCTTACGGCGGCGCAGGATCTGGAGACGCTGATAGACGAAACTCATCCGCTGGCGTTTGACGAGTCCCTCGGCTTCCTCACCGCCTGTCCCACGAACCTTGGCACCGGGCTGCGGGCCTCCGCCCTGATGCACCTGCCCGCCCTGACCGAGACGCAGTCGATGCGCCGCCTGATCCAGCAAGCCGGGGCGTCCGGGCTTGCCGTACGGGGACTCTACGGCGAAGGGACTCAAGCGGCGTGGGGCTACTACCAAATCTCCAATGCCGTGACCTTGGGTCTGACCGAGCAGGAGATCATTGGGGTGCTGCGGGAGATTACGGTCAAAATCGACGAGCGGGAGGCACAGGCACGGCAAGCGATCTACGGAAGCGACCCGATGCGGTTTGAGGACCGCGTCTGGCGGGCCGCCGGAACCCTGACCAATGCCCGCCGCATCTCCACCCAAGAAGCGATGGAACACCTCGCAACCTTGCGGACCGGCGCGCTGCTCGGGCTTCTCCCGGGCGTTGAGGTGAAGACGCTGGATTCTCTTGAGGTCTGGCCCGGCTGTCTGACCGAGGCGAAAGGTCCGTTCAAGGACAAGTTCTCACGCGACGAAGCCCGCGCGGCATATCTGAGGGAAACGCTGAAGCCGCTGATCAGTTAAGTAAGTATGGAGGATATAAAAAGATGAACAACAAATTTACACAGAAGGCCAACACGGTCCTCCGGCTCGCCCACGAAGCGGCCGCCGAGCTGGGGCACGGCTATGTGGGCACCGAGCACATCCTGCTGGGGCTGAGCCGGGAGCCGGAAGGGGTCGCGGCGGGAGCTTTGGCCGGCGCGGGGGTGCGGAGCGACGCCCTGACCCGGAAAGCCGTGGAGATCGTCGGGCGGGGCGAGCCGGGCGAGAAGCCTCTGCAGGGCTTGACCCCTCGCGCCAAACGGGTTGTGGACATCGCGCACAGCGAAGCGGCCCGGCTCGGGCACCATTTCGTCGGCACCGAGCACCTGCTGATGGGGGTTCTGCATGAGAGCGACTCGGTCGCGACCCGAATGCTCGCGTCTTTGAACGTGGACATTCGGAAGCTCTACAACGACATCTTGGGGAAGGTCGGCGCGAAGAACAATCGGGAAGCGGCTCCCACCCACCGGGGCAGCGAGCTCCGCACCCTCTCCCAGTTTTCCAAGAACCTCACCGACGCGGCGCGGGAAGGCCGGCTCGATCCCGTCGTCGGGCGGGAGAAGGACATCTCCCGGGTCATCCAGATTCTCTCCCGGCGCACCAAGAACAACCCGGTTTTAATCGGCGAGCCGGGGGTGGGGAAGACCGCGATCGCCGAAGGGTTGGCGCAGAAAATCACGGACGGCGACACCCCGGAGCACCTGAAGGGCAGTCAGCTTGTCTCCCTCGACCTATCCGCGATGGTCGCCGGAACCAAATACCGGGGCGAGTTTGAGGAACGCCTGAAAGCCGCGATGGAGGAGGTCAAGAGCGCCGGAAATGTCATCCTCTTTATCGACGAACTGCACACCTTGGTCGGCGCGGGAGCCGCCGAGGGCGCGATCGACGCCGCAAACATCTTAAAGCCGGCCCTCGCGCGGGGCGAGATTCAAGTCATCGGCGCGACGACGGTGGAGGAATACCGCAAGCATGTCGAAAAAGACAAGGCGCTGGAGCGCCGCTTTGAGCCGGTCACCGTCGGTGAACCCACCCCGGAGGAAGCCCTGATCATCCTGCGCGGGCTGCGCGATAAGTACGAGGCGCACCATAAAATAAAACTCTCGGACGAAGCGCTGCAAGCGGCGGTCACCCTGTCGGTTCGCTACATCGCGGACCGGTATCTGCCCGACAAGGCGATCGACTTAATCGACGAAGCGGCTTCCCGGCTTCGGATGAACGCCCAGACCGCCCCGCCCGACCTCCGGGCGCTGGAGGAAAAGCTCGGCGCCCTCAAGACCGAGAAGGAAGCGGCGGTCAGCAACCAGCGCTTTGAGGAAGCAGCCCGCCTGCGGGATGAGGAACGCACCCTCACCGAGGAACTGGAGGGTCAGCGGGGACAGTGGAAGCAGACAAGCCGGGGCGAGGTCGGCGAGGATGATGTCGCCGCCGTCGTATCGTTATGGACCGGGATTCCGGTCACCCGGCTGACCGAGGACGAGGGCAGCCGTCTGCTCCGGATGGAGGAAATCCTCCATAAGCGGGTGGTGGGTCAGGACGAGGCCGTCGGCGCGGTGGCGCGGGCGATCCGCCGGGGCCGGGTCGGTTTGAAGGATCCCAAACGCCCCGCCGGAAGCTTCATCTTCTTGGGGCCCACCGGCGTCGGCAAAACCGAGCTCTGCAAAGCGCTGGCGGAAGCGTTGTTCGGCGACGAAAACGCGATGATCCGGATTGATATGTCCGAGTTTATGGAGAAGCACACCGTCTCCAAGCTGATCGGCTCTCCCCCCGGCTACGTCGGGTACGAGGAGGCCGGCGGCTTGACCGAGAAGGTACGCCGGAAGCCCTATACGGTGGCGCTCTTCGACGAAATCGAGAAGGCGCACCCGGACGTTTTCAATCTGCTGCTGCAAATTTTGGAGGACGGCGTCCTCACCGACAGCCATGGGAGAAAAGTGTCCTTCCGCGACACCATCGTTGTGATGACCAGTAACCTCGGCGCACGGAACATCACAGAGCCGAACAAGACGATGGGGTTCTCCCAAAGCGACCGGGTGATGACCGATGAAGCCATCCGGGATGCCGTGACGAAGGAACTAAAGCAGGCCTTCCGCCCCGAATTCATCAACCGGGTGGACGAAATTATCGTCTTCCAGAAGCTCAGCAAGGAGCAGATCCGCGACATCGCGGACAAGATGCTGGCCCCCCTCACCGAACGGGTCAAGGGGTTGGGCATCACCCTGACCGTACAGCCCGAGGTGCTGGACTGGCTCGCCGAAAAAGGCTTTGACCCAGTTATGGGAGCGCGTCCCCTCCGCCGGGCGATTCAATCCGAAATTGAGGACAGGCTGGCGGAGAAAATGCTGGCGAAACAATTGACATTGGATAATGTACAAATAACAATTGCGGACGGACAGGTGACGATCGGGTGACATCCCCCGGCGCGGAGCAAAGGGGGCTGTGAGGAGGGCGCAGAGTGGAACAGCTCAGAAAACTTTTCTTGGCGAACGGTGCGATACGTGCGGGCCCCGTGCGGACCGAACGGGCAATGGCCTACGCCACCGAGCGGATGCGGGGACGGCGGCTCCCCTTCATCCCCACCCACGCGATTGTCGCGGTGTTCGCGGGGAAACCGGACATCGGAGCCGGCGGAGGCGACTACAGCGAAAACGGAGCGCGTCTGCGCTCCGCCTGTGAGACCCTGCGGGAACTGTATCCGTCAAACTTCTATCCGTCGGGTAACGCCTATCCCCTCCCGGCGGTGCAAGCCGCCCGCCTCGCCGGTCTGGGCTGGATCGGGCTGAACGGGCTGCTGAATGTCCCGGGGGTTGGATCATCGGTTACGATCGGCGCGGTGCTGACAGATTTAGAACTGCCCGACGCCGGAGAAGGCGGCTACTGCAACCGCTGCGGCCTATGCGCCGCAAGCTGCCCCGCCGGGGCTATCACCGTTGGGGAAAGCAGCCGCCGCTTCACCCGCGAACTGTGTCTGTCCCACCGGCGGCAGAAGGAGGGGTTCCCCCTGAGCCGGGACGGCTACTACGGCTGCGACATCTGTCAGGACATCTGCCCCCACGCGGCAGGTTAACTCCCGATCAGCTCCCGACTATTCACTGTTATCTGCTCATAATCATCGCCATCAGGTCCCTCCGGGAGATCCCGAGCAGCCGGGCTTCCTCCAGCGTCTCCTTCAAAAGCCCCTCCCGGAAAGCGTCCCGCCGCTCCTCCAGCACCCGCTCCCGCGCGCCCTCGGCAATGAACAGCCCGATCCCGCGCTTCTTGACGAGGATCCCCTTCGCGGTCAGGACGGCGACTCCCCGGGCGGCCGTCGCCGGATTGATTTCATATGTCTCCGCCACCTGATGGGTGCTGGGCACCGCCTCGCCCTCCCGAAGCTTCCCCTCCATAATGGCGTTTTCCAAGTCCCGTGCCACACCCAGATACACTTTCCCTTCCACAGCCGACTCCCCCTTTTGGTCTTACTTTACATCTCACCGGAAGGAATGTCAAGGGACGCCTTGACAAACGGGCAAGGTTGCGATAGAGTATGCTTGGCACTCTGTCATAGGGAGTGCTAACGCAAGGGAGGAATGACTGTGGACGCGCGCAAGAAAATGATCCTGAAAGCGGTTATTGACCGCTATATCGGGAGCGCCGAGCCGGTCGGCTCCAAAACCCTGTCGGGCCACCCGGGGCTGGACATCTCCCCGGCAACCTTACGCAACGAGATGTCGGCTTTGGAGGCGATGGGCCTGCTGGAACAGCCCCACACCTCGGCGGGACGGATTCCCACGCCGAACGGATACCGGGTGTATGTCGATGAGCTGATGCAGGAACATAACCTTTCTCGGGACGAGCAAAATACCATCGACCAAGTGAGCAAACTCAAAATGGCGGAGCTGGACAGTCTCCTTAACCGGGCGAGCCGCCTGATCGCGGATCTGACGCGCTACGCAACCGTCACGGCGGCGGGACCCGCCGTTCAGGAGGAGAGGGTCTACGTCGCGGGGGAAGCGAACCTGCTGGATTACCCCGAGTTCCATGACCTGATGCGCGCCCGGCGGACACTGGAGTATATCACCGAACAGCGGGCAGCCTTAATCCGCTCCGCGCCGGTTTGGGAACGCGAAGGAGTCCGGGTCGTGATCGGTCCCGAAAACGCCGCGAGCGAGCTGAGCGACGCCTCGGTCCTGATGGCGACCTATCCGGTGGGCGGCGGCGCGAGGGGAATGATCGGCATCGTGGGGCCAACCCGAATGGACTACAGCCGGATGGTGTCCCGTCTGCGTTACTTCGCGGAAAAACTCTCGGAAATCACCCGAGAAGAATAAAGGAGAACAAAATGGCAAAAGCAAAGAAAGAACCGGCGGAGGAACTGGAAACCTCGGTGCCCGAGGCGTCGGAAGACGCGGCGTCGGAAGCCGAAGCGTGGAAAGACGCGGCGCTGCGGGCGCAGGCCGATTTGGTCAACTTCCGCAACCGTACCCAGCGGGAACGCGAGTCGCTCTGGGGCGAGGTCCGCGCCGACACGCTAACCGCGCTCCTGCCGGTGCTGGACAATCTGGAACGGGCTTTGGAAGCGCCCTGTTCGGATGAATGCTACAAGCAGGGCGTGGAACTGACCCTGCGGCAGTTCTTGGAAATCTTAAGCAAACTGGGCGTCGCCGAAATTGAGGCGATGGGAAAACCCTTCGACCCGCAGAGGATGGACGCCGTGATGCACGAGGAAAGCGACGAAGCGGACGAAAGCACCGTCACCCAAGTCTTCCAAAAGGGCTATCATATCGGTGAGCGCATCCTGCGCCACGCGGTTGTCAAGGTTGTAAACTAACCCATCCACGGCGCTCTGCGGATGCCGCCCCCTTTGATCCGAAGGGGGGCTGCGAGGAAGTTATACTAAGAAAGGAAATTAAAACAATGTCAAAAGTCATCGGTATCGATCTCGGCACCACCAACTCGTGCGTCGCTGTCATGGAGGGCGGCGAAGCCGTCGTCATCGCGAACGCGGAGGGCGCGCGCACCACCCCGTCTGTCGTCGCCTTTTCCAAGAACGGCGAGCGGATGGTTGGCCAAGTGGCGAAGCGTCAGGCAATCACCAATCCCGACCGGACGGTCAGCTCAGTGAAACGGGAAATGGGTTCGGGTTATCGGGCCAATATAGACGGCAAGGGTTACACCCCGCAGGAGATTTCTGCAATGATCCTCCAAAAGCTCAAGAGCGACGCGGAGAGTTACCTCGGCGGCAAGGTAAGCCAAGCGGTTATCACCGTCCCGGCGTACTTCACCGACGCCCAGCGCCAAGCGACAAAAGACGCCGGCACTATCGCCGGTTTGGAGGTTCTGCGGATCATCAACGAGCCGACCGCGGCCGCGATGAGCTACGGGATCGACAAGGAGGAGGATCAGAATATTCTGGTCTTCGACCTCGGCGGCGGCACCTTCGACGTATCCGTCCTCGAAATCGGCGGAGAGGTCATTCAGGTCCTCGCGACCGCCGGCAACAACCGTCTGGGCGGCGACGACTTCGACGACTGCGTGATGGAGTGGATGGCGGCCGAGTTCAAGCGCGATCAGGGCGTTGACCTGAAGCAGGACCGGGTCGCGAAGCAGCGCCTCAAGGAGGCGGCCGAGAAAGCCAAGATCGAGCTGAGCGGCGTGACCTCCACTAACATCAACCTCCCGTATATCACAGCCGACGCGTCGGGGCCTAAGCACCTCGACATCACCCTGACCCGGGCGAAGTTCAACGAACTGACGGCCCATCTCGTCAAGGCCACGATGGGCCCCACCCAGCAGGCGCTGAAAGACTCGGGTCTGAAGAACACCGCGATCTCAAAGGTTCTGCTGGTGGGCGGCTCGACCCGTATCCCTGCTATTCAGGAAGCCGTGCAGCAGTTTATCGGTAAGGAGCCGTTCAAAGGGATCAATCCGGATGAATGCGTCGCGATGGGCGCCGCGATCCAAGGCGGCGTATTGAGCGGCGATGTGAAGGACATCGTGCTGGTGGACGTTACCCCGCTGTCGCTGGGGATCGAGACAATGGGCGGCGTCTTCACCAAGCTGATCGAGCGGAACACCGCCATCCCCACCGAGAAGTCGCAAGTCTTCTCCACCGCGGCCGACGGACAGACCTCGGTCGAGGTGCATGTATTGCAGGGCGAGCGCGAAATGGCGCAGTATAACAAGACGCTGGGGCGTTTCCATCTGGACGGCATCCCGCCCGCGCCCCGCGGTATCCCGCAGATCGAGGTCACCTTCGACATCGACAAAAACGGTATCGTCAATGTAACCGCCACCGACAAGGGCACCGGCAAGAAGCAGCATGTCACCATCACGGCGACGACCAGCATGTCCAAGGACGACATCGACCGGGCGGTCAAGGAATCCGAGCAGCACGCCGAGGAGGACCGCAAGCGCCGGGAGGGCGTGGACGCCCGCAACGAGGCCGACCAGATGCTCTATCAGAGCCGCAAAGCGCTGGACGAATTGGGAGACAAGGTCACAGAGACCGAGAAGAAGCCGGTTCAAGAAGCGTCCGCCGCATTGGAGGAAGCCCTAAAGGGCGAGGATACCGCGAACATCCGGCAAAAGACCGAAGCGCTGGCGAAGTCCTTCTACTCGATCAGCGAGAAGCTTTACGCGCAGCAGCATCAGGACGACGGCACCCCGCCTCCGACAGACGCCGGCGCGGCCCCGGGCGGCGGCAACGTGGTGGACGCGGACTTTGAAGTCGTCGAGGACGAGAAGTAACAAAACAAAAGACATCCCCGCCATCGGCGGGGATGTCCCGAGGTGGATGAGATATGGCTGACAACAAGCGCGATTATTACGAGGTATTGGGCGTTCCCCGGAGCGCCGGCGAGGATGAGATCAAGAAGGCGTACCGCAAGGCCGCGCGGGAGACCCATCCTGACCTTCATCCGGGGGACAAGGAGAAGGAACAGCGCTTCAAGGAGGCCAACGAGGCGTACGAGGTTTTGAGCGACAGTCAGAAGAAGTCGCTCTACGACCAATACGGTCACGCCGGGATCGACCCGAACTACGGCGCGGGCGGCGGCGCCGGCGGATTTAACGGCTTCGGTGACTTCGACCTCGGAAGCATCTTCGAGAGCTTCTTTGGGGGAGGATTCGGCGGCGGCGGGAGGGCCAACGCCCCCCGTAAAGGGCAGAGCCTTCGGGTTTCCCTCTCCCTCAGCTTTGAGGAGGCCGCCTTCGGCTGCGACAAGGAAATCGAGATCCAGCGTACCGACGCCTGCGAAGAGTGCCACGGCAGCGGCGCGGCGAAGGGGCCCGCCCCGGAAACCTGCCGCCAGTGCAACGGCACCGGGCAGGTGCGCACCAGTACCCGC
>JAISVO010000054.1 GCA_031271525.1 Oscillospiraceae bacterium | reverse complement strand
CTGTTTGAGGCGCGGAAGCCCAAGCGGGCCGCGACCCTGAGCGAGATCACCGGCGTCATCAGCATTGAGGAGGCGCGCAAGGGCGCTCTCCGGATGGTGACGGTCAAAAATGACGCCACGCTGGAGAGCCGTACCTACCAGATACCGGCGTCCTACACCCTCAAAGTCAAGCCGGGGCAGACGGTGCGGAAGGGCGAGGAATTGACCGAGGGCGCGCTGAACCCGCACGACATCCTCGCGGTGCGCGGCGAGAGCGCCGTCCACGACTACCTGATCCAAGAGGTACAGCATGTCTACCGCCAGCAGGGCGTTGACATCAACGATAAGCATATCGAGGTCATCGCCCGGCAGATGATGCGGAAGGCACGGATTGAAGACGCCGGGGACACTGGGTTGCTGATCGGCGCGACGGTGGACACCAACGAGATCCTCCGGCGCAACGACGCCATCAGGGAGCGAATCGACGCAGGCGAGGTGGATTTGCAGGTCGCAACCTTCGCTCCCCTGCTTTTGGGGATCACCAAGGCGTCCCTTGCCACCGAGAGCTTCCTGTCGGCGGCCTCCTTCCAAGAGACGACTAGGGTCCTGACCGAAGCCGCCATGCGGGGCAAGGTTGACCGCCTGATCGGCCTGAAGGAAAACGTGATCATCGGCAAACTGATCCCTGCCGGAAGCGGGATGGAGATGTACGCCGACTACGACCTCGTCCGCACCCCGCAGGTCTACGAAGCCGACCGGTTTGAGGACTACGACTATTAGGAAATCACAGAGTCCCTGTTATGTGAAGCTTCGCATAACAGGGACTCTGCTACATTTACTAGCTGCCGCGACTGAATGCGATATTGTTTTTTTATGCGTCTGACGGAGCCAAAGTTGGTGGCGGCACAACCCGTGGAAAAGACACAATACCCCTCCATACCGCCTTCCGAAAGTGACAAAACTGTCACTTTCTTTTTGCTCACAGTCACCGTACAGTCACAACCATCCCGTATGATAGACACATCCACAAAGGGAGAAGGGTTTGTTATGAGCATTTTGCAAGTCAATAATCTGGTAAAAATTTATGGTAAGGGGGATACCACCGTCTCGGCGCTGGGTGGGGTGAGCTTCAGCGTCGCAAAGGGGGAGTTTGTTGCAATTGTCGGGGCATCCGGCTCGGGCAAATCCACCCTGATGCACATCATCGGCGGGGTCGACCGCCCTACCTCGGGCGGCGTCACGGTGGACGGCAACGACATCCTCCGTCTCAATGAGAGTGAGTTGGCAATCTTCCGCCGCCGCAACATCGGGATCATCTATCAGTTCTATAACCTGATCCCAACTCTCACGGCGGAGGAGAACATCATGCTTCCCCGTCTGCTGGATCGGCGCAAGCCCGATCCGGAGAAGCTCCGCGCCATTCTTGAGGTGACAGGGCTGACCGACCGCGCGGGCCACCTCCCCAACGAGTTGTCCGGCGGGCAGCAGCAGCGGGTGTCGATCGGGCGGGCGTTGATCAACGACCCGGCGCTGATTCTGGCGGACGAGCCGACCGGGAACTTGGACAGCAAGTCCAGCAAGGAGATCATCGACCTGTTGAAACTGTCCAACAGGAAATACAACCAGACGCTGATCGTCATCACCCATGACGAGAAGATCGCCCTTCAAGCGGATCGGGTGATCACCGTTGCGGACGGAATGATCCTGCGGGATGAAATGGCGCAAACATGAACGTTTTGCGGGTTGTGGTTCTTGCCGGGCTGAAGAGGAACCGGGCGCGCACCGTCGCTTCGGTCCTCGGGACGGCGCTCTCGGGCTTGATGCTGACTGTGTGCGTCTGCCTTTTCACGTCCCTGCGGCATTATTACACAGTGAACGGTGTGATGGAAAGCGCGTTTTACGTCTACTTCGGCGGAATGATCCTAGTTTTCCTCACTCTGGTTGTCATTGTTTCGGTGATGTTGATCCGCACGGCGTTTGCCATTTCGGTCAGCGAGCGGACGCGGGAACTGGGCATTCTGGCGTCGGTCGGCGCGACGCCCAAACAGATTCGGCGCTCCATCCTGTTCGAGAGCTTGTATATCGCGGCGTTCGGCATCCCGGCAGGGATCTTGACCGGGATCGGAGCGCTGGCGCTGGCGCTGCGCTTGATTCGCCCGATGGTGGACAGCTTTATGCCGGGTTATGAGCCGCTGACGCTGTATCTGTCCCTCCCAGCCCTTTTGGGGGTCGCCCTGCTGGGGGCTTTGACCCTCCTTTTCTCCGCGAACGCGCCGGCGCGGCGGGCTGCCAAACGCTCCCCCATCGAGGCGGTCCGGATGACTTTCGACGTTAAGCTTCGTGTCAAAGATTTGAAGGTTTCCCATCTGACGCAAAAACTGTTCGGCTTCCCCGGCACCCTCGCAATGAAAAATCTCCGCCGGAACCGGAAACGGTATCGGGGGACGCTCGCGGCGCTGTTCACAAGCTTTGTCCTGTTCGTCACGGCGGGGGCAGCCGGTTGGTCGTCCGAGCGGCGTCTGACCTATGACCTCGGTCTTGACCTCCGCGACATCAGCGTTATCCTCCCGCATGATTACGCCGGACGGGACGAGCTTTTTGAAAAACTCTCGGCGGTCGGCGGTGTGACCGAAGCTGCGGCGGTGCTTTCCGCAACTGTTTCGTTACTAAATTACCCCGCGGAGGACATGAATCCCGATTATATGGCACACACGCATTATCTTCCGGGGGATACGGCGACCCTGCATCACCTTGAGGTTCACATTTTTGACGATGAATATTTTACGCGGTACACCGAACAACAGGGTTTTAACTTTGCGCCCGTTCTGCTGTATACGGCGGACAGCGTGGCCGCTTATCCGGGTTACACGATTTTTCTGCCCGGAACATCGGTGGAACTGAGCGATCCCCAACGTGGGTTGACCTACGCGGCGGCACAGGTCACCGATACTCCGGCGTTCGGGATGTTCCCCACCGGGGGGATGCGTGCGGAGGTCTACCTCCCTCGGTCGCTGGCTGACGAATATCCGATCTTCCAAACAGAACCGGGCTACCGATATTTTCAGCTTTCGTTCATGGCGGATCACCCCGAGGCTGTGTACGCCGAGATGCAAAGCATTGTCGCCGCCGAGGGGAATCCCGATCTTTCAATATACGACGAGTATAACGACGAGGTCCCGAGGCAAAACCTCGTGACGATCCTGTTGACCATCCTTTATAGCTTCGCGATATTCCTGACACTGCTTGCCGTCGCCAATGTGTTTATCAGCGTATCGGCGGACATCGCCTTGCGGCGGAGGGAATTGGCGGCGCTCCGGGCAGCGGGGATGGACGATAGGCAGATGAATCGGATGATGCTGTTCGAGTGCGTGCTGTACGGGTTCAAAACGCTGCTTTACGGACTTCCCGTGACGCTCGCGGTCAACTATGCCCTGTTCTGGCTGATCGAGAGGGGGCTTGCCGGAAAACCCTCGTTACCGTGGTGGAGCTACCTCGCGGGGATATTGGGGGTATTCGCGGTGATGGGGGTCACAACCATGTATGCCGCCCGGAAATTTAAGAGGCTGAACACTATGGAGGAGATATACTCATGAGACTTACCGCGAAGCTGGCGCTCGCTCAAATCGAGCGGAGCAAGACCCGCACTCTTTGGACGATGCTGGGCGTCATCCTCTGCGTCGCGATGGTGACCGCCATCTGCGGCTTTGCCGCGAGCGGGATGGCGACCTTCCAAGAAGTCGCCGAGGGGCGGGAGCAGGACCAAGTCAACCGAATCTTGATCAGCCTCGCGTCGGTGCTGGGCGGTATCGTCGCGCTCGCGTCGGTCGTCGTCGTGAGCAACGCGTTCCGCGCGTCCGCCGGGGAGCGGACGACCCAGTTTGGTCTGCTGAAGAGCACTGGCGCGACAAAACGCCAAATCGCCGCCACCGTGATGTATGAGGGACTGTTCTTCTCCGCCGTAGGGATCCCGCTGGGGTTGCTGCTCGGCATATTGATCCAGTTCGCCGGGCTGTCGATCGCAAACCACATGCTGAGCTACATCAACGCGTTTTTTACGGAGGACGGCGCGTCCGGGGCGCTGATTCTGCGCTTCACCCTCTCCCCATTCGCGATTCTGGCGGCGGCGCTCGCGTCGTTTGCCACCGTCCTCCTCTCGGCGTGGCTACCCGCCCGCAAGGCCGCGAAGATACCCGCGATCGACGCCATCCGGCGTACCGGCGACGTTAAGCTGAAGCGCAGCAAGGTAAAAACGTCTCGGATCGTACGTCTCCTGTCCGGCGTTGAGGGGACTCTCGCCCAAAAATCGCTCAAGCGAAGCCGCCGCAGTTTCCGCGCGACTGTTGTGTCCATCGCGATCAGCATCGTGATGCTGCTCGCGGCGGCAAGCCTCCAGATCCATATGTCGCAGCTGAATGATTTGGCGGTGGGCGGGGTCGACGCGACGGCGGCGGTCAGTTACTATGACCCGGACGGCGTGGGATTACCCCTAAAAGCCGCCGAACTGATGACCGAGCGGCTTCGGTCGTACGGCGGGGCGCGGGTATACGGCGCCGGGCAGGAAATCTCTTCCTACCGGCTGGATATGGAAGGAACGCCGTATTCCGTCTTCCTGCTCACCGCGGATCGACAGCATTACGAGGAGCTTTGTCGGCAGGCGGGGATTTTCCCCGGCGGTAATATCCTATTGAATCTATGGCGTGAGTACGAGGGTCCCCGGATGATCCAAACCAATCCGTTCGGGAACTGGGTCGGGTGGACGCTTTCTTTGGAAGACATTCTGCAGAATAAGCCGGGTCCCAAACTTACGGTTGACGGGGCGCTGAGCGAAGTACCGAACGAGCTGACGATGACGGTAGGCACTCAAAACGTTTACATCATCGTCCCGGAGCTCGAAACGGACTATTACATCTGGAACGCGCTGACCGAAGACGCGACTGACTTCCTGCTCTATGCCGAAGAAGTCGGCAAGGAGCTGTTAGACGGCCAGAATGTCTCGTATATCAACTATCAGATGCAGTCGCAGATCGCGATGCGGATGAGCAATCTGATCTCTCTGTTTGCCTACGGGTTTGCCGGGCTGCTGGTGCTGATCGGCTTGACAAACGTCGTCAGCACGATTTCCGCCAACACACGCCTCCGGCGGCGGGAGTTCGCAGCGCTGCAGAGCGTCGGCATGACGCAAGGGGGGTTGAACCGTATGCTGACGCTGGAGAGCATCCTATGTTCGGCGCGGGCGCTTCTGTTCGGGTTGCCCTTGGGGATTTTCGCCGCGTGGCTTGTCCACCTCTCCGTGACATCGGGGGACTATGGCTTCGCGTTCACCGTGCCGTGGCTCGCGGTTGGCGAATGCGTCGTCGGGGTTTTCATCGTCACCTTTGTCTCAATGCGGTTCGCGGCGTTCCGTTTACGCAAGGCCAACACCGTCGAGGCGATCCGGACGGAAGACGGGGTGTAGCGCTCCGCACACTCATCAGGGAGGCGGGAAGGAGTAACCCAAAGCTAATCAAAGTCTCTCCAGTCCGGCACCTCCGGCGGACAGGGCATTGTGCGAACCTCATATCCACTGCCCGGCGTTTCAAAGAGGACTTGGAAGTCCGTCCCTTCTGGGAGGTAGTACCCGTCTCCCTCCCAGACGTTCGGCAGATGCATCCCCTCCGACGTGTGCGCGATGATCGCTGCTAAGCCGCCGTAGCATTCGCCCCAGCGTGTGCCGTAGTCCTCCAGCTCGTCCAACGCGATAAAGTTGAACTCATCCGCAACCCTATAGTTGGTGAAAAGATAGGAGCTGAAGTCCACGATGTAGGTCTTCCCGCCATATTTAATGTAGTTATACACATGCCCGCCGCCATTGCCGGGGTAATAGGAGTGCAACACAAAGCCGACCTCCTCGTAGTCGTCTTTCAGCAGATAATTCGCTGTGTTTGCCATACGTCCACAGTTACCCATATTGAGCCGCAGCGTCTCCGCTGCCGATAGATTGTAGTGCCACATATTCCCGTCGGCGAAGATCTGCTCGTCGCCGTTGTTTAGGAGAAGCTTGGAGGCCAGCATATATAGGAGGAGGTCCCCGGCTGTCTCCACTTTTTCCTGTAGGATAGCCGGCGACTGCCCGACCAGCGCTTTCGCCTCGTCAACACTCAGCGTAACACCGCCGAGGATGGAGGAGAGCTTGTATTTGTTGATGTTCTCAGGTTTGATTTGATTAAGGGCGTTCCGGTCTTCGTTCTTGTAGAGTGGTTCTGCGCTGGGGGACAGTAATGTCGTCCATCCGAACTGAACCTCGAACAGTATCTGTTGCCCGTCGGGGATTGCATACAGGGAATCGACCGCCCTGTAGAGCTCGCTGTCAGTCTCAATCATCGCCGCGTAATCGGCGAGATTTCTTACAGTCGCTTCAGGCAGCGAGGGATCCCAGCGGCTGCTTTGGTTGGCGTCCATTTGTGCAACTGGGTCGAATATTGTATATTCGCCGTTAAGACGGATGTAGTTAACCGCCATGATCGGTTCGTCGGTTGAAAAACGGAACCCAAAGAGACCGCCGATGTCACAGTTGTCATTGAGGAGATATGACATTACGTTGATCATATCGCTCCGTCCGGCTTCCCCGCCTCGTGATAGGATAAATAACCCCGCTTGCAGTTCTGCGATGCTGCCTCCCTCAATCCACCAGTGGCGTGAATGCCAAAGGGTTTGGAACCGGGTGTTGAGGTACTCGACCGCATCCGGGACGGTTCCGATCTTCTGTCTTGCCTCCGTCGGTGAGGAAATCCGGGCCAGTTCCTCGTCGCTGAGAACGCGAGTGGTCATTATGTCGGGGGTTTCCGGCGGGTCGATGATTGGGGTATCCACCTCGGGGATAGCGCCGGGGTCAGCGATGACTGCCGGTCCCTTGTTGTAAGTCCCCGGGAGCCACAGAATATTGAGGTCGCCTTGGTTGATCAGCCCGTCACCGTTCAGGTCGCCGCAAGGCAGGACGATCATTTGAAGCTCGGGTTTTTCGCTTGCAGAAAAGTCGATGTTTTTGCCACCCACCGTGATGTTTTGCACCGTCACGGTTGCGTGGGCGGGTTTCGTGACCGTTAGGGTGTACGATCCGGGTGGGACATTGTTAAAGGTGAACTTCTGGTCGGCCAAGCCATTTCCCTCTGCCGACGCGATCATAATTGACCGGGAGGATGAGCCGTCCGCTGACAGAGTCAAGGTTGTTGCGACCTGCGGGTTATAACTCCGTACAGCCCCGGTGACGGACACCCCCGTATCCAGCGCCGACACAGGCGGGACCGTGATCAGGAGCAGGATGGCGGTAAGCGCTGTGAGGATTGCGCGAGACAGTCTTTTCATGTCATTTTCCCCTATTTTACTTTTTAATTCCCAAAACCCGTGAGAGTTTCCCTTTTCCAGAACAGTATACAGCCCCACTGACAGCCTGTCAACATCTGTGACGCTCAACCCCACGTCAAACGCATGAAAGAGCATCACGAGGAGTCGTCAGGACTTAGGAAAAGACGGCAGTTCTAAATACTCAGCACCATGCTGAGATACTTGATAGGATTCCAACCGACCACCTTACGCTTTCTTCGTGATAATCTTCTTCACTAGACCTTTCTGACATTCCATAGCGTCTATACCGCGAAAACAACAGCGTTTATGGACAGCGGACATATTCACCCGGAAGACGCGGAAAAGCGCTCCACAACGTTTCGTCATTTATATTTTTCTTGCCGATTGCAATGGCAACATTCCCCGTTGTAATCTCCGCGCATGTATGGTATACTCTCCCTACGCGGGTCACGGCTGGGTACACGGCCGAGCTGAAACATCCGCGTTTTGTCTGC
>JAISVO010000050.1 GCA_031271525.1 Oscillospiraceae bacterium | reverse complement strand
TCTTTCAGCAGGGCGCGGAGCAGGTCAGCCCGCCCGGCGTATTTTGCTGACCCTAGCATCTGTTCCTTTGTGAAAAGCGCCGGGTTCTCGCCCTCGGGCGGCTGATCGGTCTTTACTTTTGACACGGTTATTCCTCCCCTTCATTTCAATTAACAACGAACAATTAACAGTTAACAACGAACAATTGACATCACGTCGCGCCCTACGCTTCTTAACTGTTAACTGTTCGTTGTTCGTTGTTAATTGTTATTCGTCACGCGTATCGCTCAAACAGCGCCAGCGGAATTTCCCTGTGGCTCGCGTACACCGCCGCCTCGCCGGACTGCGCGTAGTGCCCGGTCACGCCGTTCTGCGTCACGGTGATCTTCGAGCCGGGCGGAACCTCCGCCTCCGGCGCGATAAACAGCTTCACCGTCTGTGTCACCCTCGCCGCGACGCCGGGCGAAGTCTCCGTAATCCGGCTATACGACAGACGGCACGGCGCGTCCGAGATCACGGCGTTTTCAACAAACACCGTTTCACCGGAAACCGGGTCATGCCCGGGGGAGGCTTCACGGACGTACACCGTGCATACGCCGTCGTACAGCCCTTCTATGGCTTTTCTCACCGCGTTCACCAGCACACCCTCCGATACCGCGCCAGCTGCTCCGCCGGCGGGTTGATCATGCCGGAGATCATCCTGTCAAACCGCGCCTCCGGGGTCTGCGCCGTGGAAACGGCGAAAGAGGTCGTCGTGTCGCCCGCCTTCACCGATTCCACCGGGGCGCTAAACTCAAACGCCGCCCCGGTGAGCGTCCCTGCGGTTTTCTTATCGGACAGAAGCAGCCCCGCCGCCATATCCGCCCACACAAACCGCAGACCGTACGGAACCTCCGGCTGGTTGATGCTGTCTTTGAGCCGTTCTTCGGCGCGGTCTATCGCGTACCGGATCGCCGCGCCGTCGTCGTCTGTGACGGCATAACTCAGCATACCGAGCCGCGTTACCACGGCGTCATAAATCTCCGCAGCGCCCATAAGCCGCGCCTCCCTCTCTCTACTTGCCCGCTTCGGTGATCTTCTTGATAATCCCGTTGGCGCTGGTTGCGCTGCCGATGTCCACGCCGTTTTCGGCGGCGTAGGCTTTCAACGCGTCCACGTCCCAGTCCTTGAACCGGTCGGGGTCTGCCGGCAGGGTTGTCTGCGCGGCGATGCCCGTTTTAATCCAGCGCTCGGCGTCGCCGTCGGGCACCTCGGGTGTATCCCCGGCTTTCAGCCGGGTTCCGCCCCAGCACGTGGGGCGCAGCATGGTTACGTTCATGTATTTTCATCCTTTCCTGTGCAGGGGCGGGGTCATCCCGCCCGCCGTTTCCCCCGTATTCCCCCCGTTGCCCCCTTCCGTCGGACGGGGGTGGCGGCGAATGCCGCCGGGGGATGTTCGCGGCGCGCCGGGGTCGTCGCGCCCTACTGTTAACTGTTCGTTGTTAACTGTCAACTGTTCGTCAGCACGGCGAACGGATAATACGTCCGCGCGGTGTCCTGCCGGTCGATGTCGATCGGGTTCGCGACCTGCCATGCGAGCCGCATGACGGCGCGGACGGCGATCATGTCTTGCTGCAGCAGGTTATACACGACCTTGCCGTCGTCGTCGCTGATCACGCCGGTGTCAAACTTTTGGATCGTGATGTCCTGACGCATCGCGTATACAGCGTTGTTCCAGTCGCCCGCGAGCGCGAGCGCCGTTGCCGCGTCCCATGTGCCGAACGGCACAAAGCGCGTCGGTACCGAGTAGACCGACGCGGGAGTTGCGCCCGCGACCGGCTGATAGATCGGGTCGCCCTGCGTATTCCTCAGTCCGCGCAGGAGCACCTTGAGCCGCTCTTGTGCCGCCACGCCGGTGACGCTGTAGCTGTCCTGTTCCAAGACGGCAAACAGCTGGTTGAAGTCCTCGGCTACGTCGATCCCGGTTCCGAGCGTAACGACATTCCCCGCCGCGGCCGCGCCCGAGATCAAAGCCGCCGGCCATTCGGCGGGCGCTTTCGGGTTGCCGCCGGTGAATACCTGCCGGTCGAACACGCGCCCGAACTGCTCTTCGATCAGCGGGCGGATTTGTCCCCACAGGTCATAGTCGGAATCGTCGAGAACCGCTTGGGGGACAGGGACAACGGCGGCGATCTCGCCGGCCACCATCGTCTTCTTGTCCCACGCCGCGTTGGTTGTTACCTTCATGCCGCTGTCGCCGTTCACGAAGTCTGCGACCGGCAGCATGGTCAGCACCGGCTGCTCGCGCTTGCTTGTGCTCATGTTGGGGAGCTGCTTCATCAGCGCCATCGCGACCGATTGTTTGCGGACGCCGTCCAGTATCTCCTTGGATACCTCCGGCGGAATCAGCACTTGGGCGTTCGCCCTTGTCAGTATGTTAGCCATTGACTATCGTTCCTCTCAAAATTTGATTCATCGCCGCGCTCGTGCCGGCGGTTTGGGTTCCTGCCGGTGGCGTATCCCCGGCTTCGGCGGGTTTCATGCCGTGTATCACCGGCGGCGCGTCCTTCGCGTTGAATAAAAACGCCGTACCCTCCGCTTTAACGAGGGCTTCGATCTCCGCCGAAAGACCGCGCACTGTGCCGTCCTCGCCCGCCTTCGCGTCCTTGAGGAAATCCGCCAGCAGCGCGCGCGCCGCCGTGGCGTTCTTCGCTCCCGCGCTGGTCAGGGCTTTTTCCACCGCGGCGTCCAGGCGCATCTTGGATATTTCGTCCGCGTGAGCTTTCGCCGCCGTCTCGTTGTCTTCCTTCGCCTTTTTCAACGCGTCGGCCAGCGCGCCGGCGTCCCCGGCATTCTTCGTCAGGTTGGCCAGCTGCTTGTCCCGTTCGGCAATTTGCCCCTCCAGACTTCTCTTCGCCTCATTCGCCGCGTTGAAGTCGGCGCGGGCGACAAAACCCTTCCCGACTTCCTCGGATACCTTTTTGTCAATCTCCTCGGTGTAGTGCGCCCCTAAGATCGTTTTCAGCCATTCCAGCATGATGTACCTCCGTCCGCTATCCTTTTTTGTCCGGCCAGTCCCGGTATCGCGGCGCCCGATTTGTTGTCCGCCGGGCAAAGCGGTAATTTGGGTATGAAAAAACCACCCTATAAAGAGTGGTTAAATCAGCGTAATTGCTTAACGGTCGTATTCTTTTACTATGTGATCATGGATGAGCAACAGTTCTTCGCCGAATACCGTGGTGCCACTATCGTTAATTTCGTTTTGTACAACGTAATTAGTTATGGCATCCTCTAGCTCAAGAAGCGCATCGCCTTTGTAGTCGGTTTCCATTGAATACGGTATGCCGATTTTGGCTAACGCCGCGCTCTGCTTCTCATCAAGTTGTATTTTCACTGCTCACACCTCCATACTTTTTTATCCGTTTTTCCCCAGTCAACCAGCCAGTTACAGCCGTGTTATCCACCGAGTTATATACAACCGTGGCGCGTACGCCAATAAACTGTTGCGACGGTCTCCCCCGCGCATCGATGACAGTTTCTGTGACGTGCAATGGATGCTCTAATGCATCAATGACCTCCGCTATCGAAAAACCTCGTTTGTCCATACTATCCTCAAAATGACCCGCCACACTTTGCACAATTGCGCCTGTTGAAGTTCGCACCCCTATTATAGCAAACGCGTACGGCTTTTTCAATGTCTCCTGAGTAACATACTTTTCCTTCCACTCCGGGTACTTCATGTCCTTTGGCACATCGGTGACCGTCTTCCCGGTCGCCGGGTCGCGGGAGGCGCGTTCGCCTAGACCGGCCATGTCCTCGAACCACGGCGCGGTGCAGGTACGACACCACGGATGGAACGGCGGCGCGGTCACGCCGACGGCGTATTCGGGCATCCTGAAAACCTTGCCGTCCAGATCACGGCAGACGTCGGAGGTTATACTGTCCAGCGTCGCGACGATCACATACCGCTCCACGCCCAACGTATTAAAGCAATCTTTCTGCGCGGCGGAGGCGAGGGCGGCGCTCTCGGTCATCACCAGCCGCGCGGCGTTGGACTTCGAAGAGCGCATATCCCGCATCACGGCGTCAATCGCGCCCCTCGCGCCGTCGCCGCGTATGATCGCCTGCGTCAGGTGTGTGTTGACGCTGCGCACAAGCGCGTCCCGGTTCGCCCATATCCGCCCGGAGAACGTCCTGCCGTCCGTTGTCCACGGACGTGACAGCGCCTTGCCAACCGTGCCTTCGTTTAGCCCGTGCAGCGTCCAGCCTGTGCCAATCCCGCGCTGAACCTCAAACGCGGTTTGGTAGAACCCGTCCGCGTACGTGCGCCGCAGCAGCGCGTCCAGCCCGTCCAGCTGCCCGCCGTGCAAAACCTCCGCCTGCTGCTGCAATTGCAGTTTCAGTGCGTCCAGCCGGGAGATATGCATCCGCGCGGAGGCGTTCTCCAACTCCTTGACCCATCGCCCGTCAAGGGCGCTCTCCTGCCCGCGCCGGATATACTCCTTCACCGACCATCGGAACTCTTTCAGCTCGCCCGCCGTCAGCCGCTTCCGCGCCTCGGCGTACGATATGGCGTTGTTGTCCGCATACCGCTGGTACCACACGGATATATCCCGCTCAATGCTCGCGGCGGCTCGGTCGAACTGCGTTTCAAGGTTGTGTATATACTCCAGACCGCGATCTTCCAGCGCCGTATGCAGAATCACCATCCGCCGCGCCCAGTATTCGGCGTTATTCATCCTGTTTGGCGCGGGAAGCATTGAACGCCGCCCTGTCGGTGTCCGGCTGCTCCTCCTTCTGAATCCGCTTGATCTCTTCCGCCGGGTCGCTGACCCACGGGTGCTGTTTCACAATCGTCTCGCGGGACAAAATGCCGGCCGATTTCACGCCGTTGTCAATCGTTTCGCTCTCGTTGACCAGTATATCCCGGTCAAAGATCACTTTCACGTCCGCGACGTCGAATGCCCCCTTGCCGGAGTTCGCAAGATACTGGTTGACAAACCACAGCAGTTCTTCAAACGCCGCTTGAAACTCCGCCTCCAGTTCGTTCGCGTCCAGATCGATGTCGCTGTACATGCTGCGAATGTTCAGTTGGTTCGGCGTCCCGCTCAGGCGGTCGTCCTTCGCGTCGAAGCCGCGGGCGTTCTCTACAATTGCCTTTTTCAGCAGTTCGAGAATCGCCTTGTAATTCTCCGCGTTGACCTCTATCGTCAGCGTCTCTACGCCGCCCGGCGCTCCGTTGATGTCGCGCACCTTGACCGCGCCGTACACGGTCAGGTTGTGCCGGAAATCGCCCAAGTCTTCCCCGTCGTAGTTTTTCAGCACAAGGACGGTGTTCCGCACGTCCTCCTCCATGTTGTTCGCGAAGTTGGAGAGCATCAGGTTCAGCGCGTCCTGCAAGCACTTCACCCGGAGCAACAGCGGCGTTTCCCGGCGGTTCGCCTTAAAGCAGACCAACGGAAGCCGCTCCCAATTGTAAGGCGCGTCCTTCCCGCCCGCGCTCACCACGGCGTGGCTTCCGGGCGGGTTATCCGGGTCGGGGATCAGTTTGCCTTTTTTCCACTCGAAGCGGTCAATCCCCCCGGCGTGGTACACCTCGGCTTTGTTCACGGTGTCGGCTTTCCCGAGGTCATTGTACCGGGTGACCGCGTACAGGCGCACGGCGGCGTCCAGTTCGGTGTGTTCCCGGTCAGCCCAAAACGGGAGGATTTCATGCGCCGGGAAGGCGGTAAACGCCAGCGCCCCGTCCTGCCCGTAATAAGGGTACACCCACGCCTTGCCGCCGGTGTACGCCGCCTCGGCCACATTCCGCAGCAGACGCCGCGTCTTTCGGGAGAACACATCCCCCAGCGCGGCGTCATACGCCGCGTCGTTGCCCGTATCGAACGAGAACGGTCGTCCCAGCAGATAGTTGGTCTTCTGATCCACCATCTTGGCGTATTGATTGTCCACGATCCGGTTGTTCGGCAGGCGGTTGACGCGGTGCATCTCGCCGGACGCGTCCACAACCCTCCGTTCCCGGCACGTAATCGCCTGATTGCCGTTGTAGTATTCCTCCCCGGCAATCTGGGCGGCTCGCTCTTTCGATTCCAACCACGCGGCGATCTCCCGCTCCAAAAACTGAACGTCGGTCATCGGCGCGCCGGCGGAGGGCAGCCCGGATTGGGCGTCCCGCAAAAATAACGCTTTCAAGGCTTGTCCTCCTGTCGTTGATCATTGACCCGCGCAGCCCCCTTCCGCCGGAAGGGGGTGGCGGCGAATGCCGCCGGGGGATGTTACGGCAGTGAACAACGAACAGATAACCGATAACACTTAGGACGCGTAGGGCGTGACGACCCCGGCACGCCGCCGTATTCCCCGTCCCCCTTCGATTCGCCGGGGGGATGTCGAGGCGGGTTCGCGCTTCTCAACTGTTAACCGTCAATTGTTCGTCAAGTTCTCCGTAAATCGTATGCACCGTATACGTCGCGGTGACCTTGCCGCGCTGCACGTCGAAAGACCAGCCGTCAACGCCGGTGATTCGGGTATCCTGTGTCAACGCCTCGGTCACGCGCCGCTTGATCTCCGGCAGCACATACGGAATCGGTTTCCCGATCAGCTCTTCCAGTTCCGCGCCGTAGTTCCGCGAATAGATCGGATACCGATACCGTTCGGTATACACGATCAGGTAGACCGCCTGCCGCATCGCCTCCAGCCGGTCTGTCTCGCCCCGCACATGGCGCGCGGACAGGTCAAACCGATGAGTCTTGCTGGGCATCTCCCGCAGCGCGAAGCTTGCGGCGTATTCGTTCACAACCGGAATCACTGCGGAGCCACCACCCTATCCAAAACAATATATTGCTGTCCGCCCTGTATCCGCATCAGCAGCACGCGCTCGCCCTCTTTCAGCCCCAGATGCACGAGAAACTTTTTCCGCCCGACATACCCGTGCGTATGGGTAACGCCGGGATGATTATCACCGAAAATACCGTCTGAATCGGTCGTCCCGCCGTAGCCGTGGTCATGCCCGCCGTCCGGCTCGATCACCAGCGTCGTTTGCGGCACCGCCGTTCCGGGGTGGGTATGGTTTTCCTCGGTGCTCACCGCGCCCGCCGGGTATGTATGCGTGTGAATGGTTTCGGACGCGTCCTCACCGGCGGAAGACGGGTCAACCTCTCCGTTTGGGTAGGTGTGCGCGTGTTCGCCGTCCGGCGTCACGATCACCGCCGTTTCGGGCAGATACGACCCAGCGTGTTCGTGGTCGCCTTCTTGCTCCGTCGTGCCGCGGTAACCGTGGCTGTGCGCGAACGAAACGTTGTCCAGCGCCGGTTCGGTGACGTGGCTGACCGTCATATCCACATAATAATCCCGCACGGCGTTGGTCAGCAGCAATTGGGACGCGGCGAGCGTCAGCTTCTGGTCAATCCTGACCTCTAAAGGAGACGCGCTTGTAACCATGCCATAGGTCAACAGAAACGGCTTGGACGCGCCCACGGCTTCCACCGCCGCTTTCTTTATGACTCCTAAAAAATCAGAATAATCAAACAACGAACGCCCCTCCCCGCAGTTTCAGCTTCATC
>JAISVO010000004.1 GCA_031271525.1 Oscillospiraceae bacterium | reverse complement strand
GCGATGCCGATCCGCCCGCCGTCCAGCGTCTTCATCGCGATGCCGAAACCCTTACCCTCCTTGCCCAGCAGGTTTTCCTTGGGCACAACGCAGTCGATCATGATCAATTCGCAGGTGCTTGAGGCGTGGATACCCAGTTTCTTTTCCTTCGCGCCGACCGAAAAGCCGGGGAAGTCTTTTTCCACGATGAAAGCGGATATACCGCGCGTCCCCTGACTCGGGTCGGTCATCGCGAAGATGATGTATGTGTCGGCGTACCCGGCGTTGGTGATGAAAATTTTACTGCCGTTCAGCAGATAGTAGCCGCCCTTATCGACCGCCTTGGTTGTCTGCCCCGCGGCGTCGGTGCCGGCGCCCGGCTCGGTCAGCCCGAACGCGCCGAGCTTCTCACCGGAAGCCAGAGGCGTCAGGTACTTCTGTTTCTGCTCCTCGGTGCCGAACTCCAACAGCGGCCCGCAGGCGAGGCTTGTGTGGGCGCTGACGATGACCGAGGTGGAGCCGCACACCTTCGCAAGCTCCTCCACGCACAGGGCGTAGGCGAGGTAGTCGCCGCCCTGCCCGCCGTACTGCTTCGGGATGGGAATCCCCATAAACCCCGCTTCGGCCATCTTCGCGACCGTCTCCGCCGGGAAACGTTCCTGCTCGTCGATCTCGATTGCGATCGGTTCGACTTCATTAACCGAAAACTGCCGGAACAGCCCCCGGCACATCTCATGCTCCGCCGATAGTCTGAAATCCATTCTCCCTTTCCTTTCCGTCAAGCCTTTGGAGCCATGACTGTCGCGGTTCCCTCGACGACCGTCTTGCCATCTTGATTGACACAGGTTGTTTTGAGGCGGACAAGGTTCTTTTCAACCTTTATCTCCTCCACCGTAACGACCGCCCGAACGGTGTCGCCGATGTACACCGGCGCGGTAAATTTCAATTCCTGACCCAAATAGATGGTTCCCGGCCCGGGCAGTTGCGTGCCCAGTACCGCGCTGATAAAGCCCGCGGAAAGCATCCCATGCGCGACCCGCCGCCCGAAACGGCCCTTCGCGGCCTCCGGCTCGTTGATATGGGCGGGGTTGAAGTCGCAGGTAATCCCTGCGTATAGGTAGACGTCGCTCTCCGAGACTGTCTTCTCGATAAACGCGCTGTCGCCAAGGCTCAACTCCCCGATGGTTTTGCCGGTCAAGTGCGTTCCCTCCTTACTCGGTATGTCACATTTATTGATTAGCAATTCATGTGCCAACGGATTTTGGACAAATGCATAGCCCGATCAAGTCATATATGACTTTGCGAAGTCAAGATAGACTTAATTAAACCGATATTGACCCGTATGTCAATTCCGATTCCCGGTTTATAGCTGGCACAAAACTTGCTATAATGGTAATCAGAACTGAACACCATTTCGGAAGGAGGAACTTATGAAGACCATCCTGACGCCCGCGGAAGCCGCGCGCATGATCCCCGACGGGGCGAGCGTTATGGTCGGCGGGTTTATGGGTTGCGGCAGCCCGCATAAAACGCTGGCCGAGATCAAAGCGACGGGCCTTACCCTGATCTGCAACGACGGCAGTATGCCGAACGGCCCGGACGGGAGCGACTACTACGGCGTCGCGAAACTCATCCACAACAGGCAGGTCAGGAAACTCATCACCAGCCATGTGGGGCTGAACCCGGAGGTCGCGGAGCAGCACAACGCCGGGACGCTGGAACTTGTGCTGGTGCCGCAGGGCAGTCTTGCCGAGATGATCCGCGCCGCCGGCGCGGGCTTGGGCGGCGTGCTGACCCCGACCGGCTTGGGCACCTTGGTGCAGGAGGCCGAACACGTCCACAGCGTGGTGGAGGTGGACGGCAGGCAATACCTGCTGGAGCGCCCGCTGCGGGCCGATTTCGCGCTGCTGAGCGGCCATCTGATCGACAGGCGCGGGAACATTTGGTATAAGGGAACCACCCGCAACTTCAACGTCGTCATGGCGACCGCCGCAGACATTGTTATCGCCGAGGCGGAGCACATCGTTGAAGCGGGCGGGATCGAGCCGGAGAACGTGGTCACTGGCGGGGTCTTGGTGGATTACATCGTGGACGGAGGCTGCGCGGATGGATAAGGATAGCATCAAGGGCTTTATCGCGGCCCGTGCCGCAAAGGAACTGAACGACGGGGATGTGGTCAACCTCGGTATCGGTCTGCCGACCCTCGTGCCGAACTATCTGCCGGAAGGCGTCAGTGTCATTCTGCACAGCGAAAACGGCATTCTTGGCACGGGGCCAAAGCCGGGCAAAGAAGACGCACAGCCGCTGTACGTCGTCGACGCCGGCGGTTCACCCGCGTCGGCGGACGTCGGGGGCAGTTTCATCGACTCAAGCGTTTCGTTCGGGCTGATACGCGGCGGACATGTCAACTGCACCGTGTTGGGCGCATTGGAGGTGGACGCGGAAGGCAGCTTATCCAACTGGATCATCCCCGGCAAGCGGGTGCCCGGAATGGGCGGAGCGATGGACTTGGTAGTGGGCGCGAAGAAGGTCATCGTGGCTATGGAGCACACGGCAAAGGGAGCTCACAAGATCCTGACCAAATGCCGCCTGCCCCTCACTGCGGTCCGCTGCGTCGACATGATTGTAACCGAGATGGGTGTGATCAATGTGACGCCGGAGGGTCTGCTGCTCACCGAGATTAACCCCGAATTTACCGTCGAGCAGATTAGGGACGCCACCGAAGCGCCCCTGCGCGTCTCTGAGAACCTGAAGTCTATGGGCGGATGACGGCGCTCCGAGGGAGCGCATCAGAATACAAAACAAAATCCACAAAGGAGAGAAGAACAGATGAAATTCTCACGGATCCTCGTCCTCGCGCTGATGGTTACCCTGCTGAGCGGCTTGCTGCTCACCGCCGCCGCCGAACCGGTGATCGCGGACGGCTACACCATCCTCAAGACGGCCTATACCGACCCTGCGGCGGCGACCGGCACTTTTGTCTACCAAGGCGAGAAGATGACATTCAAAGCCGGGCAGTCCGTTTATTTTCTGGCTGATGTCACCACCGAGGAAGGACCCTCGAACTGGACCAACGAGGGTGTCGTTCAGGCGTTCAGCATCTCAAACGGCACCGATACCTTTGTCATTGATCTGACCGGCGGCACCCCCGGCTTTGTCGCGCCTAAGACCCAAGGCGAGGGAGGGTTGAACTTTGTGTACACCTATGCCCCGGTTCAAGGCATGGGGGCGGATCTTAGCATCACCGACTACGACGCCTATTACGGCAACTTGATGGACAACATCGGCGAGTTGGTGTATGACCCCACCGGCCCGTTAGGCTTCGGCGGAGGCTTCGGCGCGGGCTGGCGTCCCGCCAATGACGCGCACAACAACTACGCCGGTGTCCTGACCCAATTGATGGGCTGGTTCCAACCCGACCTGCTGGCAGACGGCACCTTAATCCGTCCCGGTATCCGTGTGGACATCCCGGCGGACGGCGAGTACGAAGTAACTTGGTACATCTATAACGCCAACGCCGGCGTCAGTTCCGCCGGGCTGATGGTCGTGAGCGACGCCCCCGGCGAGGCCGCGCCTCCGGCGGCCGAAGCCCCGGCCGACAACGCGCCCGCCGCCTCTTCTGACGGCGGCGCGGCACCCGCGAACCCGAAGACCGCCGATCCGTTCAGTCTGCTGGCGGTTGGCGGCGTCCTATTAATCGCCGGTGTGTCCTCGATAGGTCTGACCGCGATGCTCCGCAAGAAAAAGTAAAGTTAAGTATAATCGAACGGGGGACCGTCTGACGGCGGTCCCCCGTTCACTATTTGAGCGTCAGAGTCAGACGAGCACGCCGCGCTCTCGCGCCGTGTACAGCAGTTGCTCCCGGAACTGGGGGTGGGCGACCGCAATGAGGTTGCGAACACGGGCGGAGAGGGTTTGCCCCCGCAGTTTTGCGACGCCGTATTCGGTGACGACCATATCCACGTCGTTCTTATTCGTCGTCACCACGGCTCCGGCCGCCAAGACGGGGACGACACGGGAGACGTCTCCGTGCTTTGTCTCCGCCGTGGAGGAGAACGCGATGAAACTGCGCCCGTTCTCGCTCAGTATCGCGCCGCGCACGAAGTCGGGCTGCCCTCCCGAGCCGGAGATGTGCTTAACGCCCACCGACTCACCGCAGACCTGACCATAGAAATCCACCTCAATGGCGGAATTGACCGAAACCACATTACGGTTTTGGCAGATGACGCGGGGATCGTTGACAAACTCGCTGGGCAGGATCTCCACCGAAGGGTTGTCGTCGATCAAGTCGTAGACCCGCCGGGACCCCAAGGCAAAGGTCGCGACCGACTTGCCGGGCCGCACCTGCTTGCGCGAGTTGTCCGCGGCTCCGCAATCAAGCAGTTCCGCCAAACTGTCGGTTAGCATCTCGGTATGGATACCTAAGTTCCGTTTTCCTTTCAGCGCGAAGCCAACGGCGTTGGGGATCGCCCCGATGCCCAATTGTAAACAGTCCCCATCCTCTATACGCTCCGCGATCAGCTCGCCGATCTTTTGGCTGACCGCGTCGATTGCGACAGCCGGCAGCTCCGGCAGCGGGACGTGGTGCTCGCACAGCGCCGTGACTGCCGAGACGTGGATCTGAGGCCCCGCCAAAGAGCGGGGCATGAACCTGTTGACCTCCAGAAAGATATGCTTTGCCTTTCGGATGCGTTCCGTTCCAAACGAACCGCTAGCCCCCATGCTGAAAAAACCGTGTTTATCCATCGGCGACACAACAAGGCACAGCGCGTCTACCTCCACATAATCGCGGATGACCGCCGCACCGTCACAGTACCGGATGGGCATCACGTCGGCGTAACCGCCGTTGACCGCCTTACGGGCCCCGGCGTTGGAGAACCATGAGCATCCGGTTACATGCCCAAAGTTTTTGAAATCTTCATACCAAGGCATGGGGTACATCTCAATGTTCGAGTCCACCGTCACCCCGGTAAGGGTACGCGCCCGCGCGCCGAGAGCATCGTAAATGGCTTTTGGGTTGGACACGCCAACGTCGGCGCAGACGCGCCAGTTGTCCCGCACCCGCGCCGCAATCTCTTCTGCGGTACAGCGCCTTGCGTCATACTCAGCTGTGTAATCCATACAGGCGTCTCCGTTCGTACGTACCCCCGCCTTCCGGCGGGGGTTCTGTTTTTTGCTTATTTCGCGATAACTTCCTCCAGTGTTTCAAAGGGGCGCAGAGCGATCATCTCTTCCTCACCCGTTTCGGGATTTCCGACATATTCAAGGAAAGCGAATTGATCGACGCCCATCCGCGTGCCGTTCTTGTAGTCGAACGAAAGCGCGCCGAGCGTGAATTCCTCCAGCTCCATGATCTTGATGAAGTCCTCCCAGTTCAGCCCGTATTGGCCTTCATACTTGGCGTAACGCTCAAAAGCCCGAACCAGCGCCATGCCGTAGGCGTACCCCGCCACGCAATAGTTATTGTCGCGGTAGGCGAGCTGTTCCGCCTCCCCGACGTCGGTCAGGTAGGACAGAGCGTCAATCATGTCGTCCAGCATGTTCTGGCCCGCTTCGCCGCTGTAGTCGCCCCATAC
>JAISVO010000192.1 GCA_031271525.1 Oscillospiraceae bacterium | reverse complement strand
TACAGTATAGCATCTCGGGGACCTTCTTCTTCCCCTCTTGTCACCTATCTATTGTATCATAACAATTTGATTATGTAAACAAAAAAAATTTGGCTATTTTTTTGAGGAGGAGGACTTTTTCCCTTCCCGGGGCTTGACAACCCCTTTCCCCTCTGCTATACTTGGGTTAGTCGGGACTAACCCAAGACGGACCGAGCGAGGAGCAGATGCGATGCGGACATTAAAGGAAACCAAGCCCGGCACAACGGTACGGGTTGCGAAAATCGGCGGCGAGGGGCCGGTGAAGCGCCGGATTATGGAGATGGGCGTCACCAAGGGCGCGGAAGTTACCGTGCGGAAAGTCGCGCCGCTGGGCGATCCGCTGGAAATCACCGTGCGGGGCTATGAGCTCTCCCTTCGGAAGGACGACGCCGAGCTGATCGTTGTCGAATAACATAGCGGCATGGTCCGTACAATACATATATCCACACACAGCGGTTAGCCTTAACTAACCGCGATCGGGAGGAAGCTCAATGCAGATTACCATCGCGCTGGCGGGGAACCCAAACAGCGGCAAAACGACCCTCTTCAACGCCCTCACCGGCGCAAACCAATTCGTCGGGAACTGGCCGGGGGTCACGGTGGAGAAAAAAGAGGGGGAGCTGAAGACCCGGAAGGACGTGACCGTGACCGACCTGCCGGGGATCTATTCCCTCTCCCCCTACTCGCCGGAGGAGGTGGTCGCCCGGAACTACCTGATCGGCGAGCGCCCGGACGTCATCCTGAACATCATCGACGGCACCAACCTCGAACGGAACCTATTCCTCACAACACAGCTGACCGAGGTGGGGATTCCGGTCGTCGCCGCGATCAATATGACCGACGTCGTCAATAAAAACGGCGACAAGATCGATACCGGGCGCCTCGCGAAGGAGCTTGGCTGCGCGGTGGTCGCCATCTCGGCGCTGAAAGGCGACGGGGTCGCGGAAGCCGCCGACGCCGCTATCGCCGCCGCGAACGGGGCGAAGACACTGCCTCAGCACCGGTTCTCCGGCTGTGTGGAACACGCGCTGGCGCACATCGAGGAGGCGGCGCTGCACAGCCTCCCGCAGGAACAGCAGCGGTTTTTCGCGCTGAAGCTGTTCGAGCGGGACGGGAAGATCGCCGGGAAGCTGGCGCTGACCCCCGAATTGACGGCGCACATCGACGAGGACATCCGGCGGTGCGAGGAGGAACTGGACGACGACAGCGAGAGCATCATCACCGCCGAACGGTATCGCTATATTGACTCGATCATCAACGATTGCGTCCTCCGGAAGAACAAGGGGAAGCTCACGGCCTCGGACCGGATCGACCGGGTTCTCACAAACCGCTGGCTGGCGCTCCCGATCTTCGCCGCCGTGATGTTCCTCGTCTACTTCGTGTCGGTGACGACCGTCGGGGGCTTTGTCACAAGCTGGACAAACGATACGCTGTTCGGCGAGATCCTTTCCCCCGCGATCCGCGGTTTCCTCGTCTCGGTCCGCTGCGCCGACTGGCTGCAGGGGCTGATCTTGGACGGAATCGTCGCCGGGGTCGGCGCGGTGCTTGGCTTTGTCCCCCAGATGCTGATCTTGTTCCTGTTCCTCGCCTTCCTCGAAGCCTGCGGCTATATGGCGCGGATCGCCTTTATGATGGATCGGATCTTCCGGCGCTTCGGGCTGAGCGGGAAATCGTTCATCCCGATCCTGATCGGCACCGGGTGCGGCGTCCCCGGGATCATGGCGTCCCGGACGATCGAGAGCGACCGGGACCGCCGGATTACCGTGATGACCACCACCTTCATCCCTTGCGGCGCGAAGCTTCCCGTGATCGCCCTGATTGCCGGCGCCGTCTTCAACGACGCGGCGTGGGTTGCCGTCAGCGCGTACTTCGCCGGGTTGCTGGCAATCGTCTGCTCGGGGGTGATTCTCAAGAAGATGAAACCCTTCGCCGGGGACGCCGCCCCCTTCGTGATGGAGCTGCCCGCCTATCGGATGCCCACCCCGCTGAATGTATTCCGCAGCATGTGGGAACGGGGCTGGTCGTTTATCAAGAAGGCCGGGACCATCATCCTCCTCTCCGCGGTCCTCGTGTGGTTTGCGACCTTCTTCGGTTTCGTGGACGGCGCTTTCCGGTTCCTCGGCGCGTCCGAGATGCCGCACAGCCTTCTGGCGGCGGCGGGGAACGTCATCGCGCCGGTCTTCTCCCCGCTGGGGTTCGGGGACTGGCGCCCGGCCGTGGCGTCGCTCACCGGGCTGGTCGCCAAGGAGAATGTCGTCGGCACCTTCGGCGTGCTGTACGGCTTCGCCGAGGTCGCGGAAGACGGCGCGGAGATGTGGGGCGCGCTCGCAGGCAGCTTCGGAACATCCGCCGCCGCTTACTCTTTTCTTCTCTTCAACCTCCTGTGCGCCCCTTGCTTTGCCGCGATGGGCGCTATCCGGCGGGAGATGAACAGCGCCAAGTGGTTTTGGGCGGCTGTCGGTTACCAGTGCGGCCTTGCCTACGCCGCCTCCCTTTGCGTTTATCAATTCGCGCGGCTGGCCTCGGGGCGCTTCGGAGCCGGAACCGCCGCCGCGTTTCTGATTCTTGGGCTATTCCTCTTCCTGCTCTTCCGAAAGCCCCGCCGGTCCAGCAAACGCCTGAAAGAGAGCGCCGCGTGATGGTGTTTTTGACTGAGAATATAGGTACGATTCTGGTCGGGCTGTTCGTCGCCGGGGTCTGCGCGCTGATTGTCCGGAAGCTGGTGCGGGACCGAAAGAGGGGGAAAACATGCGGATCGTGCGACGGGTGCGCGGGGGGATGCGGGGAGCGCCGCACCCGCTTATAAAAAGAGAGCGCGGGGCGGCCCGCTCTCTCTTTCTGCGACTATTGTGCCAGATGATCCCAAAGGTTGTT
>JAISVO010000190.1 GCA_031271525.1 Oscillospiraceae bacterium | reverse complement strand
GTGATTATGTCATATGTATTTGCTGATCCTGCCTGCAAAAATGGAAGTATAGATGCTTGCAGACTGAATGAATATATTTATCAATATTCAAAATATTTTAGGCTTAATGAATATGATAGGAGAATTATGCCTTATCTGTTCTATTGGCATCAATTTATGACAAATTACACACCGCCATTTTCGATTATACCGGAAGGCTATAAAGATGTATCGAGATTAATCAATAAATTGTTGAATTGGCTTCATGAAAACGTCGATAAGTTGTCTGCCGAATTATGTATCCAATCAGCCAGACGGTGATTCCATATGCCTTAAAAGAAAAGCTGGATTTGTTGAGGAGCACATTCCGCCTGACGGCGGACAATGATATTTAGATCGAAAGACTGTGAGGTGGGAAGATGAGAAAATAGTCCGATTTCCGAAAATACAAGCCCCCATGGGCTTACTTTTGATGGAGAAAGGACAATGTACCCATGTCTCAAATCGACATTTCCCACTTGACTTTTGCCTATGACGGAAGTTATGACGAACTGTTCACCGACGTTTCTTTCCGGATCGACACCGATTGGAAGCTGGGGTTCTGCGGGCGGAACGGGCGAGGGAAAACCACCTTCCTAAAGCTTTTAATGGGGGAGTATGAATACTCCGGTTCGATCACGAGCAGCGTCGGGTTCGAGTATTTCCCGTTTGCCGTACCTGACATGACAATTCGCACAATGGACGTATTACGCGGAATAGACCCCGGCGCGCCGGTTTGGATACTGGAAAAAGAGACAGGGCTGCTTGATATCGTTCCGGACGCGCTGGACCGCCCGTTCTGCACATTGAGTAATGGGGAGCAGACGAAGGCGCTGCTCGCCGGGTTGTTTTGCCGGGAAGGGAAATTCCTGCTGATCGACGAACCGACAAACCACCTCGACATGGCGGGGCGGGAGGTTGTGGCGCGGTATTTGAACGGAAAGAGCGGGTTTATTCTGGTGAGCCACGATCGCGCGTTCCTAGACGGGTGCGTCGATCACATTTTGTCAATCAACCGGGCGAATATTGAGGTGCAGAGCGGGAATTTCTCCAGTTGGCAGCTCAATAAGGAGCGAAGGGACAGCTATGAGCTCGCCGAAAATGAGCGCTTGAAAAAGGACATCAAGCGTCTGACCGTCAGCGCCCGGAAGAGAGCGGAGTGGTCCGACAAGGTCGAGAAAGCGAAGATCGGCACCCACAGCTTCGACCGAGGGCATGTCGGGCATCTGGCGGCGAAGGCGATGCGGCGGAGCAAGAATATTGAGAGGCGGGGCGACCGCGCAATCGAGGAAAAAGAAGGATTGCTCAAAAACCTCGAGTCAGCAGAGCCGTTGAAACTCCGTCCGCTCAGCTACCACGCGCCCCGGCTGCTTTCGGTCAGCGAACTTTCCGTGCGATACGGGGAGCGCCCCGTGTTTTCCGGGCTGAGCTTTTCGATCGAACGGGGCGACCGGGTGGCGGTCGTTGGCGGGAACGGAAGCGGGAAGAGCAGCCTGCTCAAACTGATTTGCGGCGAAGACATCCCGCACGCGGGGACGGTCAGCGTCGGAAGCCAGTTGGTTCTGTCGGCCGTGCCGCAGGACACCTCAAACCTCTCCGGTCGTCTGGACGATTTTTCGCAAGGGGTGGACGGCGTGCTGTTCCGGGCGATTCTGCGGAAGCTGGACTTTTCCCGGTCGCAGTTTGAGAAAGACCTTCGGGATTTCAGCGCGGGGCAAAAAAAGAAAGCGCTGCTGGCGCGGAGCCTGTGCCAGCACGCGCACCTGTACGTCTGGGACGAGCCGTTGAATTATATCGACGTTTTAAGCCGGATGCAGATCGAGGAGTTGATTTTGGAATACCGGCCGACCCTGCTGTTTGTCGAGCATGACCGCGCGTTCTGCGAGAAGATCGCGACCAAGACGGCGGAGCTACGGGGCGGATAGCCACGTTTGGATGTCGGCGTAAAGGGTTTCCGTTTCCTCCGGGGTGCGGAGGTTTAGGTAAAGATAGTGTTCGTCAGGGCTGTTCAGGGTGAGAAGGATGAAGGGAGGGGCGTCGGTTTTGACGTAAGCGCGGCCGGCGCCTAAGCCGCCGCCGCTGACCGCGCCCTTGAGGTACGGGCCGATACCTGACCCGACGGTGCGGACCAACGGCGGCAGAGTGGCTGTGAGGTTTGCCGAGGTGACCGAACCGCGCCCGATCTCGCAGCCGAAAACCGCGTCGATCTTTAGAATACTGCCGTCCATCGTGACGACCGGCGGGTTGGCGTCCGAGACCATCATGCCGCCGACAAGAACGCAGATTGCGGCCGAGACAAGGCAGACGATGACGATCAACAGGATTTTTGACCTTTTGGACCTGTTGGCGGTGTAGTTTTTGTCGTATTTTTGGACATAAATCCATGTTCCGAAGATCAGGGCGAAGAAGAGCGGGATCATCACCAGCGGCGCTAAGGTGAGCGAGAGGGCAAAGCACACGCCCGCCGCGATGAAAAGGCCGCCGCCGAGCATCAACGCGTTGCCGACGACGCGGCAAATCGCGTCCAAATCCATCTGAGCGCGGCGCTCCGGGGTCGATGTGTTGATCCCCGAGATGATCATATAGTTCTTCTTGAAGCGGACGAGCGCCCCGAAACCGATCAGAAGCGCGCCGACCAGCGAAAATATGACAAGCAGCGGCATGGTTCCACCTCCTTATCAACCATTATATCACAGAAATAATAGTTTTTGAAGATTCAAAAAGAAACTTTTTGTAAAAAAATTCTTCACCCGCCGGAGGCAGAGGCGAGGGAAGAAAATTTATCGGTAAAGAACCCCACTTGCCACGGGGCGACATGGAGACGGGACAATACGCCGATCCCCATCGCGCCGTATTGACGGAGGAGCCCGTTGAAGTTCTCATAGAGATCGGCGTTCAGCCCGAAGCGCTGGCCCCCCACCGCGTGGTAGACCACCGAGTTGCAGTTCACCTTGGGGTGCCAGTTTGCGCGGGTGCCGTAGTAGTAGTGGTAACCGAGCAGGAGACTGTCGTCTTCAAACGCCTGTTTACCGGTGAGGAAGCGGGCGTCGAAACCGCCCACCGCCCGCAGCACCCCGATCCGGTGGACGCAGGGGAGGGTGTAGCCGCGCTCGATACTGTCCCGCCGGAGAGACGTCAGATAGGCGTCCAGTTCGTCCGGGTCGTCGGGGTTGACACATGCCGAGAGGTCGGAGACGATACCGCAGCTGGACACCGGCTCGTCCGGATTGCTCTCCAAATACGCCACCAACGGATCCTCCCAATTCGAGGAGAACTTCATGTCGGGGTGCAGCTCGGTGACATAGTCCGCTTCGGGGAAAAGCCGGCCGACCATATCGAAACAGAGCTGCCGCCCGACAATGATCCCGGCGTTTTCGCCGCTGCCGGCGACGATGCAGCGAAGCTTGAAGGGTTTTAGGCGCTCGGTCAGTTCGTCATTACGCAGGTAGCCGTTGTTGCACACGACCACCGTTGTATAGCTGCTCCGCTCCAGTGTCTTCAGGCAGCTCTCCGCTAACTCCCAGTCCGGATGCCCTTCCCGGAGAAAGAGGAGAAGGGTGTGAACCAGTTTTGGCTTACAGATACTGTGGCAGGCGATGTCTGTAAAGTACTCCTCCAGTTTTTTTGCGGTAAGGTCCCAATCGAAGTTTTTGGCAACCTCCAGCCCACACGCGGCTAAGCTTTGGCGCAGCTCCGGCTCCTTGATCAGGCGTCGGAGGGCGCCGGTGAGAGCGCCGATGTCGTCCTTGGGGACGACCAGCGCGTTTACGCCGTTCGAGACATAGTCCCGGATGCCGCCGCAGTCGGTGGTCACGACGGCGGCGCCGCACGTCATCGCTTCCAGTACCGGAAGGCAGAAACTCTCGTAGATCGAGGCGCAGACAAAGATGTCGGTGCGCCGGAGGGCGTCGCCGATCACCTCTTGGGGAGGGTTGACGATGGCCGGTTCCGTACGGCTGGGGTCGGGGGCCCCCGGGGTGATCCACTGGAACACAATCTCCTCCCCCTCGTCTTTGAGCGCTTGGATCGCCGCGAGGATGTTTGGGAGGCGTTTGAAGCCGATGTAGTCCGGGCCGATGGCGGTGATCACTGTCTTGCCGTGCCGCGGCTTTTCGCCGCCGGGGTAAAAAACCGCTTTGTTGACCGCGTTTGGGACGACGTGCGCGGCGACGCCGAACCGCTTGTTCAGCATCTCGGCGGCGTAGGTTGAGACGGTGAGGACGAAGGGGGCGATCTGGATTTGCTTTCGCACATGGTCCATCATGTGCGGATCCATCGAATCCGGGTCGAACAGGTGGCTGTCCCCCTGCTCAAAGTAGACAACCGGGGCGACGCGCTGCTCGACGCACTCATAAATTTCCTTCCAGTAGGTCACGACAACAACATCGCACGGGGGAACGCGCAGGACCTCCCCGAAGGGCGGGGAAAGGAAGCTGACCCGTCCGTCCAGCGGATACCAATCGGGGCGGGAGAAGTGGCAGAGGACGGTGACTTGGTGCCCCAGCGCCGCGAGACGGTTGCATTGCTCCAAGATGATCTTGCTGCCGCCGCAGACGCCGACCCACGTCATCACATAGACGATGTGAAGCGTTTCCTTCGGCGAGCCGTTCTTGTCGAGAACCATCGGGACCGCGTCCCGCAGGTGATCGTCCCGGCGGAGGAATTCGAGACGCCTTAGGGTGTTGATGTCCATAACACCCTACACCTCCATCGTAATTTTGTACAGCGGACGGACCGCGCAGCGGTTCCCCTCACGGGTGGTGGTGCCGCGAAGGGCCGCGAGGAAGGACGACGTAACGTCGTCAACCTTCGCGAAGACCAAGGAGCGGTCGGGGCCGCCGACCGTGACGGGAAGTCCTTTATCACAGCACAAAGTCGCGGTGACATTGCCGCCGTCACCGCCGCTCCATGTCCCGCAGACCCCGGGAAGCTTATAGATGTAGACCGGCGCGCCGGTCGCCCGCGCATGAGCGAGGACCCGTTGGTCACACGCTTGGTCGCAAACGGCCGACAACACCGGGGCGTTGTTTTTATGCTTCTCCAAAGCGCTCAGCAGGAGGTTTGTAAACGCCTCCGACCCGGCGAGGTGGAAGACGAAGCCGCATCGGGACGCATAAGCGTCGAGAGCCGCCGGATCGGTGCCCTCGTCACAGGGGAGAATGCCTGTAAAGCCTTTTTGCTTTAGTGTATCGGTGAGGTTTTGACCGAGGAAACCGTTCGCGCCGGTGACCAGAAGTTCTTGCTTTTCCATAGGGGAACCACCTGCCCTTTTTGTCATCCTATGTGAGGGAAACAAAAAGGTGCGAATATGCCGGTTACCGCGCGTTTTCCGCACCGACGGCGAGGCTCTCTACCCGCTCGCGTAGTTCGAGCAAGTGCCGATTCAGAAAGTTTTCACCCCGAAACTCAAGCTGGTTTCGGTCGTCAGCGACTACGGCAGAGATACTGTCATCAAGACATTCGTATTTCACTCCCACTCGATGGTGCCGGGGGGTTTTGCCGTGATATCGTAGACGACGCGGCAGACGTCGGGGCACTCCGAGGTGATCCGGGACGCCGCGCGGTCCAGCACGTCGTAAGGAACGCGGACACAGCCGGCCGTGACAAGGTCGTCCGTCTT
>JAISVO010000182.1 GCA_031271525.1 Oscillospiraceae bacterium | reverse complement strand
TCTGGACGATCCGGGCAGCACAACGATATCCGCCTTCAACAACCCAACCGCCCCCGCTTTGGTTCCGGCGTCGGCGCCTGAAAACGTCCCCACCGGCGACGCCTTCCCGGGGCTTGCCGGCGGTCTGGTAACCGGCGTCGTGGCGCTGACCGCGGCGTTGATCCGGATCCTGCACCGTAAGCCGCCAAAAGCCGGGATGGAACCCGAAGATGCCGGGTCGGCTCCGCAAGAGTCTTTGGAGCGGAAAAACTCCTAGGGTATTGGCAAGGACCCGCCTCTATAGGCGGGTCCTTGCCGCGCAATTCTCCATTGTCAATTGATGAGTTCTGTGCTACAATGTACAAGACACGAAAGATGGGGGGAAGAGACATATGAAGAAACGGGCGTTGTTCAGCGTGTCCGACAAGACCGGCGTCTGCGAATTCGCGAGGAGAACCGCCGCGCTCGGCTATGAGATCGTTTCGACGGGCGGCACGCAAAAGACGCTGGAGGAAGCGGGGATCCCCGTCGTCAACGTATCGGCGGTCACCGGCTTTCCCGAATGTCTGGACGGGCGGCTCAAGACGCTCCATCCGGCGATCCACGGCGGTATCCTCGCCATGCGGGGAAGCGCCGACCATATGGCGCAGATGGAGCTGCTCAACATCGAAATGATCGACATCGTCGTCATCAACCTCTATCCCTTTAAGCAGACCATTCTGCGCGAGGGCGTCCGTCTCGACGAGGCGATCGAGAATATCGACATCGGCGGGCCTACCCTGATCCGCGCCGCCGCGAAAAACTGGCCCGATGTGGTCGTCGCGGTTGATCCGGGCGATTACGCGGGCATTTTGGAGATGCTGGAAAACGGCGGCGTCCCGAGGGAGAAACGGTTTGCGCTTGCCTGCAAGGTCTTTGAGCACACCGCTCACTACGACGCGCTGATCGCGGACTATCTCCGCCGGGAAGCCGGCGTGGTCTACCCCGAAACGCTGACCCTCACCTATGAGAGGGCGCAGGACCTGCGTTACGGCGAAAACCCCCACCAATCGGCGGCGTTCTACCGCGAGATCGGGCGCCTCGAAGGGTCCCTCGCGAAGGCGGAACAGCTCCACGGCAAGGAGATGTCGTTTAACAACATCAACGACGCGGCGGCGGCCGTCGGCCTGATCAAAGAGTTCGACCGCCCCTGCGCGGTCGCGGTCAAACACGCGAACCCTTGCGGCGTCGCGGTCGCGGACACGTTGGCGGAAGCCTTCCGTAAGGCGTATGAAGCCGACCCGGTGTCGATCTACGGCGGCATCGTCGCCCTCAACCGGCTCTGCGAGGTCGATACGGCGGAGGAAATGACAAAGGTTTCGTTCTTAGAGATCATCATCGCCCCCGGCTACACCGACGAAGCGCTGGAGCTGCTTACCCGCAAGAAGAACGTGCGGATCCTGCTTCTGGAGGACATCTGCGCCCCGCTGCCCAAGGGCGCCCTCGACTTCAAGAAGATTCAGGGCGGCCTGCTGGTGCAGGAAGCCGACTGCCTCTCCCTCGATTCCGCTGCGGTTAAGTTAGCGACCAAGCGCGAACCCACCCCGGACGAGCTGGAGACGCTGGAGTTCGCGTGGAAAGTCTGCAAGCATGTCAAGAGCAACGCCATCGTGCTGGCGAAGGACGGCATGACGGTGGGGATCGGCCCGGGTCAGGTCAACCGCATCATGCCGACCGAAATCGCGATTCGCTTCGCCGGCGAGCGCGCCAAAGGCAGCGTCATGGCAAGCGACGCCTACTTCCCCTTCTCCGACTGCGTGGAAGCCGCCGGAGCGGCGGGTATCGCGGCGATCATGCAGCCGGGCGGCTCGATCCGGGATCAGGAATCCATCGACGCCGCGGACAGCTTTGACATAGCGATGGTGTTTACAGGGGAAAGGCATTTTAAGCACTGAGCTGTTCCGGAACCCGGAAGGAAAGCAAAGGCGCGCGGACACGGCGAGCCTGCGGGCGTTACGGAACATGACAATTTTTAAGGGGGTCCCGTATGAAAAAGATCTATGTCCCGATGATCCGCTACGGCGACAAAGAATTTGACGAGGGGTTCATCGGCTGGGGGTTCCAGAGCACCGAGGAGCAGAACCGCGACGCAAAGGCGGTACTGAACATACTGTCCCTCGACAGCCTGAAGATCCTCGACCTCGCCTGCGGTCTGGGCAGCTACCACAAGGTCTGGCTGGACGCCGGGCATTCGGTGGTCGGCACCGACCTCTCCGAAACCTTCATCATGATGGCGAAGAACACCAACGCGGCGGCGGAGTACCGGGTGGAGAACTTCTACGACCTCGAGGAGGAGAACGAGTACGATCTGGTCACGATGATCGACACCCCGGTGGAGGACGAGGATGTCCCCCGCAACGCCTACCGCGCGTTAAAACCGGGCGGGAGCTTCGTCTTCCAGATCTCCAACCCGGAGTACAGGCATATGAGGGGCACACTGATGGAGAACCGCCGCTCATGGCAGGAGAACGAGGACCGCACCTTCCTCCTCACCCGGAACGAATACAACGAGGAGATTGACCGCTGGGAGTATGAGGAGTGGCATCTCAACGTTGAAACGGGCGACATTGTTATTGAGCACCACTTCTCCAGCAACTTCACCTTCTCCCGGATGGTGGACATCCTGCTGGCGGTCGGCTTCGTCAGCGTCTCCTTCCTCGACGCCGACGGACGCCCGTATACCACCTGCAAAGAGGAGCCCCGCAACTATTTCTGCATCGCCCATAAAGGGAACCAGCCTTAATGAGACCCCAGAATCCTGTACAGCGTCGATAAACTGATCCCCATTTCATTGGCGGCTTTCCGTTTACCGGCGAGGGATTGTCCGTAGGCGCTCACCAGCGCTTTCGCGTGGTCCCGCCCGTAGGCGTTCCGGATGGACCGCAGGTTCCCGCCCTCCCGGGGCGAGAGCAGCCCGCTGAGGTTCGCCGCCTGTATGACGCCGCCCGGACAAGCGTCCACGGCGTCCGATACGGCGTCGCGCAGCTCCCGCAAGTTCCCCGCCCACGCTTGGTGGCGGAGAATCTCCATCGCTTGATCGGAAAACCCCGCGATGTCTTTCCTCCGTTCCGCGGCAAACGACTGCGCGAGACGGCGGGCGGCGGGCGGGATGTCTTCCGGACGGTCGCGAAGTGGCGGCAGAAAGACCGGCATGATGTTGATCCGGGTGAACAGTTCCTCGGGGAACTCCCCCCGTTTGGCCTTGTCGGCGAGGTCGGGCGCGGCGGTCGCCGTCAGGCGGGCCGCAACCGGTTTTTTACCGGCAAATCGGGTTGCCGCGAGGCTTACGGCGTCTTGCAGCAGCTTCCCCTCCCAGAGGTCGATCCGTTCGCAGAACACCGTCCCGGCCTCCGACGCGGCGTCCAAAAGCTCCCCCGGGCCGCTGTCGCGTCGGATCGTGACGAGAGGCGCGTCCCGCAAACTCGATAACCGATGTATCGCGCCGATAAAGTCAGACTTGCAAAGCCCCGGTTCTCCCAGCAAGAGAACGGGGGTTTTGAGCATCGACAGCCGCTCCAGCCGTTCCCACACCGCGTTCATCGCGGCGCTGACCGTCGGCAGCGCGTCGCCGGTCAGCCGCACCCGCGAGGGGTCGGGGCGGAACAGCACCAGTGCGCCGGCGACCGAGTCCTCAGCTTTCACCGGATAGACCTCCATCAGTCCGGTCACACTCCCCTCGGGGGTCGCGAGCTCGGTCCGGAAGGGCGGTTTCCCCGCCCCGTCCAAGGCGGCGAGGACTTCGGGCATCCTTGAGAAATCCGCGCCGTTCAGGTCGATTGGACAAGAAACCCCGTTGACATAGACCGTCTGCCCCAGCCGGTTCAGCAGAGCCGTCGGGTTCGGCAGCGCCTCCAGAATCCCCAGCAGAAGGTCTTGGCCCGCCTGATCGTAATCCATCTTGAATGCCTCCCATGATTGGTAGTGTGTATGTCAAAGAAGCTGAGCGCGTTGCTGCTGGCGCTGTTCCCGCCCGCGCTGTATGAAGCCGTCCGGACGGTTGTCTTCCACTGCGCGGCGCTTGCCGTACGGTGGTCGGTTTCTCCGGGCGACACGTTTGCCGAGAACCGCGCCCGTCTGGCGCTTCGCGCGGCGCGGCCTTGGCTGATGCTCGGGGGCGCCGCCCTGACGCTGTTGATCGTGCTCCTCCTGTTCCGCCGGACACTTTTTGCGGGCGGTTACCGTCCCCGCCCGGGCGGCGTCCTGATCTTAACCGAGATCGGCGTGGGGCTGAACCTCGCGCTGAACGGCCTGATCCTCCTCCTCCCCCTGCCGGCGTCGTGGTTTGCCGAGCACAGCGGGGCGGTGGACGATCCCCTCGGCGCCGCCGGTCCGGTTGTCAAGCTTTTATGCACCGTCATCGCCGCGCCGGTAGCGGAGGAAATTCTCTTTCGGGGGCTGACCCAGCGTTTTTTGGCGAGGGCGTTTTCGCCGTGTTTCGCCGTCCTGTGGCAGGCGCTCCTATTCGCGGCGTTCCACGGAACCAAGCTGCAGCTCCTGTATGTATTCCCCGCCGGGATCGTCTTGGGGCTGATTTATCACAGGAGCGGCTCCCTCCTCGCCCCGATCCTGACCCACATGGCGTTCAACGCCTTTTCAGAGCTGTCGATCCCCCTTCCCGGTTCGGTTTGGGGGCTTCTGTTCTGCTTGCTGGGCGGCATCGGGATCGCTCTGCTGGGCCTTATGTCGTTCTTTACAACAGCCCGCTCCGCAGGATCGAATAGGTTTCCCCCTTCTCCCCGACCACAATGAAATCGACCATCGTGATCCCCAGCTCCTCCAGCGTCTTCCGGATCCGCCCCGCCTCGCTGATGTCCGCTTGGGAGGGCATCGGCGTCCCGCGCGGGTGGTTGTGCCCGATCAAAACGCCGGTGGCCTCGCAGCCGAGGGCGATCCGCACAAGATCCCGCCGCAGGATTGAAACATGCGTCGCGCTCCCCTCCCCGAGGATCCGCGAGCAAAGGATCCGGCTCTTCGCGTCGAGGCAGACCACGATGGCGCACTCCTTCCGCTTCCGCCCGATCTGCTCCGCCACATAGGCTTCCGTCCGGCCGGGCATGATCCGGGTGTTCCGCATCGTATCCGTCTCGTAGCTCCGCGCGAACTCACCCACCATCGTAATCAGGGTCGCGGTCTGTTCGCCGATCCCCTCCACCTCGATCAGGTCCTCATAACCGGCGTCTAAAATCCCCCGGCGGCTTCCGAACCGCTTCAGCAGCGCTTTCCCCAGTTGTTTGGTATCTTGGCGGCAAAGGGAGAAGGTGAGGAGCAGTTCTATCTGCTCGTGCGGTTGCATCCCTTCGATGGAGTTGATCCGGAAGGTTTGCCGAAGCCGCTTCCGATGCCCCTCGTTCGGGCTTTTCACCGCCATACCGAATCAACCTCCGTATTGACTTTCTTTGTAAAACCATTATAATTATTATATAGGACATAAACCGAAAGCACAAGGGCTGTTTTTACAAGTCAATTCCTAAAAACCTTTAATATACCATTATCCGACAACCTGTGTCTTTTTAGGGATCGACAGTATCATGTTTAGGGGGCAGACAGTTGAACGATCGGGTCTTTCGCGTGTTTACCGAAAAGAAGCCGGGATTCGACATTTCGGCGGAAACGCTGAAGCGTGACATCACGGGTTTTTTGGGGGTGAAGATCAGTCACCTCCGCATTTTCCTCCGCTACGACATCCAGGGGCTGAGCGAGGAGGAGCTGACGCGTTGTCTGCCGGTCGTTTTCTCCGACCCGCCCGCCGACACCGTCTACCGTGAGGAGCTTCCGCCCCTCGCCTCCCGCTTGATCCTGTATGAGGCCTTACCCGGGCAATACGACATGCGGGCGGATTCCTGCGCCCAGTGCGTCCAGCTGCTGCTGGGCGGCGCTCTGCCCCGCGTACGCTGCGCCACCGTGCTGGCGCTGGACGGCGCGGACGACGAGGGAGTCGAAACGGTCACCCGGTATGTCGTCAACCCGGTGGAAAGCTGTCTCGCCGACCCGGACAAACCGGAGACATTGGAACGGGAATACCCTAAGCCCAAACCGGTCAAAACGCTGGACGGCCTGATCGGCCTGCCGGACGGCGAGCTTCCGGCGCTGCGGAGGGAACTCAACCTCGCGATGGACGACGCCGACGTCCTCTGCCTCCGCGACTATTTCCGGGAGGAAGGGCGGGACCCCACCTTAACCGAAGTCCGGGTGCTGGACACCTATTGGTCGGACCACTGCCGCCACACCACCTTCCACACGGAATTGAGCCCCGTCTTGATCGGAGACGAACGGGTCAAGGCGGCGTACGAACTCTTCCTCGCGGTCAGCGAGCCGGACAAGCCCGTCTCGCTGATGCGGATCGCGACGGCCGCGATGAAGCATATGGACAAGAACGGCCTTCTCCCCCACCTCGACCGCTCGGAGGAGGTCAACGCCTGCTCGGTCAAGGTAATCGTCGACACCGAAACGGGCCCGGAACACTGGCTCCTGATGTTTAAGAACGAGACCCACAACCACCCCACCGAAATCGAGCCGTTTGGCGGCGCGGCCACCTGCATCGGCGGCGCGATCCGCGATCCGCTGTCCGGGCGCTCTTATGTCTATCAGGCGATGCGGATCACCGGTGCGGCCGACCCCCGCGCCCCGGTGGAGGACACCATTCCCGGCAAGCTCCCCCAGCGCCGGCTGACGACGGCGGCGGCGGCGGGATACAGCTCCTACGGCAACCAGATCGGCGTCCCGACCACCTTTGTCCGGGAAATCTACCACAAGGGCTACGCCGCGAAGCGGATGGAGATCGGCGCGGTGGCGGGCGCCGCCCCGGCTAACCACGTTGTCCGGAAGGACCCGCAGTCGGGCGACATGGTCCTGCTGATCGGGGGACGCACCGGGCGGGACGGCATCGGCGGCGCGACGGGTTCCTCCCGCACCCACACCAGCGACTCTGTCTCTCTGCTGTCCGCCGAGGTGCAGAAGGGCAACGCGCCGGAGGAGCACAAACTCCAGCGGCTCTTCCGCAAGGAGCGCGCCGCCCGGCTCATCAAACGCTGCAACGACTTCGGCGCGGGCGGGGTGGCCGTCGCCATCGGGGAGCTGTCCGACGGGGTTCGGATCTACCTCGACCGGGTCCCGAAGAAATACGGCGGCTTGGACGGCACCGAGCTTGCCATCTCCGAGTCGCAGGAGCGGATGGCCGTGGTCTGCGCCCCCGAGGACGCGCCCGCCTTCTGCCTTGAGGCCGACAAAGAGAACCTCTCCTGCACGATGGTCGCGGTCGTCACCGGGGACAACCGCCTGACGATGGAGTGGGACGGGACCGAGATCGTCAGTATTTCCCGGGACTTCCTAAATACCGCCGGGGCAAAGCGGAAAGCGGCGGTTCATATCGGGAAGCCCCCGGAACGGGTCCCCCAGCCGTGGGAGGATGAGTCGAAGACCCCGGCGGAGCGTCTCCTTCTGCTGGCGAGCGACCTGAACTTCTGCTCCCAGCAGGGCCTGTCCGAGCGGTTCGACTCGTCGGTCGGCGCGGGGAGCGTCCTCGCCCCGTTCGGCGGGCTGGCTTCCACCGCCCCCGAGCAGGTTTCCGCGGCCCTGATCCCGGCGAAAGGCAGCCGGACGGCAAGCGTCATGTCCCACGCCTTCGACCCGGACATCAACGACCCCTTCGGGTCCGCCGTAAACAGCGTCGTCGTCAGCGTCGCGAAGCTGGTCGCGGCGGGCTGCGCCCCCCGGGACGCCTACCTCACCCTTCAGGAGTATTTCCCCCGTCCGGGCAAGGACCCGGAGCGCTGGGGCGCGCCGGCCGCCGCCGTATTGGGCGCGTTCCGGGCGCAGATGGGCTTGGGCGTCGCGGCTATCGGCGGCAAGGACTCGATGTCGGGCACCTTCGACGGCGCGGACGGACGGTTGGATGTCCCGCCGACCTTGGTGAGCTTCGGCGTCGCGGCGGCGCCGGCGGCGCGGGTCATCCCCTCCCATTTTACCCGGAGCGGCTCGACGGTCTACCTGATGGAGACCCCGCCGGGGCCGGACGGCCTCCCCGACTTTGAAAAACTGTCCGCCATGTGGAATCGCCTGCACGGCTATATCAAGAGCGGCTTGGTCCTCTCCGCCTACGCCTGCGAGCGGGGCGGCGCCGCCGGCGCGCTGGCGCACATGTGTCTTTCCGGGCAAGGGGTCCGGGTCGTCCCCGAGCTGTATGACGACGCGCTGTTCTCCTCGTCGTGGGGGAGTATCGTCTTCGAGGGCACCGGCCGCTTGGAGGGAGAGCGTGTCCTCGGCGTCGTCCAGCAGAAATCCGAATTGCAGCTGGGGTCCTCCTTCATCCCGGTCGAGAGCCTGTATACCGCGTGGTGGAAACCTCTGGAGGGCGTATTCCCCACCGAGGCGGCGGTTTCCGACAGCCCCGTCCCAAGCCTTGACCACACCCGCCGCGCCCCCCCGCCGGTCCATCTCCTCAATGCCCGCCCGCTGGCGGTCATCCCGGTTTTCCCGGGCACCAACAGCGAGTATGACGCCGCCGCCGCTCTGGAAGCCGCCGGGGCGTCCGCCGAACTGCTGGTAGTGCGGAACCTCCGCCCCGACTGGCTGGAACAGTCGGTGGAGGCGTTGGAGCGCGCTTTGCAGAAGGCGCAGATGCTGATCTTCCCGGGCGGTTTCTCCGGCGGGGACGAGCCGGACGGCTCGGGGAAATTCATCGCGGCGTTCTTCCGGAACCCCCGCCTCACCGACGTGACACGGGACCTGCTCCATCGCCGGGGCGGCTTGATCCTCGGCATCTGCAACGGGTTTCAGGCGCTGATCAAGCTGGGCTTGGTCCCGTACGGGGACATCACCGACATCGGCGAGGACTCCCCCACCCTGACCTTCAACACGATCGGGCGGCATCAGGCGCGGTATGTCCACACCCGTGTTTCGTCGGTGCTGTCGCCTTGGCTGTCCCGCTGCGCCCCGGGCGAAATCCACACCGTCCCAATCTCCCACGGCGAGGGCCGCTTCGTCGCCGGGGAAGCCGCAAGCAGCCTGATCCGCAACGGGCAAATCGCCTTCCAATACTGCGACGTAAAGGGCACCCCGGGGATGTCCACCTTTATCAACCCCAACGGCTCGGCGCTCGCGGCCGAGGGGATCACCAGCCCGGACGGACGGGTTCTGGGCAAGATGGCGCATTCGGAACGCGCCGGATTCTATGTCGGCAAAAACGTCGCCGGCAACAAGCAGCAGCCGATCTTCGAGGGAGGGGTCCGGTATTTCAGATAACCGGAGCGGGGGTTTTCAGAGTGACACGATTTAAGCACATCATCCCGCATATCGCCTTGGGTCCGGGGGTAATCAACTCGGTACCCAATTGGGCGGTGTCGGAGGGGTTCAAGACAATCCTCGCCGTGACCGACCCCAACACCCGCCGCGCCGCGGGCGACGCTCTGCTGCCAAAGCTCCGGGACGCGGGGCTGGTTGTCCGTGAGTGCCGCTTTCCCCAAAACGAGCCGCTCCCCGACGAAACCTCTGTCGGGGCGCTGCTGGCGGCGTTCACCCCCGACACCGACCTGATCCTCGGGATCGGGAGCGGGGTCATCAACGACCTCTGCACCTTTGTCGGCTCAAAGGTCAACCGCCCCTCCGCCATTGTCGGCACCGCGCCGTCGATGGACGGCTACGCCTCGCTCGGGTCCGCGATGCTGTTCAACGGGCTCAAGGTCACCCCGCCGACCCAATGCCCCACCGCCATCTTCTGCGACACCGGCATCCTGAAAAACGCCCCGATGACGATGATCGCGTCGGGGCTTGGCGACATGCTCGGTAAGTTTACCGCTCTGGCGGATTGGCGTTTGAGCAGCCTTCTCACCGGCGAGCCGATGCCGCCCGAGATCGTCGATCTGGTCGAAACCGCGCTGAGGAAGTGCGCCGAGGGCGCGGCAAGAGCGTCCGAGCGGGATGAAGACGTCGTCAAGAGCATCACCGAAGGGCTGATCCTCAGCGGCATCGCGATGAGCCTCTACGGCGACAGCCGCCCGGCGTCCGGCGCCGAGCACCACTTAGCCCATTTCTGGGAGATGCGTTACTGCGCCGAGGGAAAATCCCCCGTCCCCCACGGCATCAAGGTGGGGCTGGCCGCCGTCGCGGTGCTGGCGATGTGGAAAGCCCTCCCGGCGGCCCCCCCGGCAAAGCTGCCCGACCCTGCGGCAAACCGCGCGGACGCGATCCGCAAGCTCTACGGGCCGAGCGCGGAGACGATCCTCCAAACAGAAAACCCGGTACTGTCCGAGGAGTTGATCGCGCGGCGCTGGGGCGAAATCCTCGCCATCGCGGACTCCCTCCCAACCCCCGAGGAACTGAGCGGCTTGCTGACAAGCGCCGGCGCGCCGGCACGCCTCTCCGAAATCGCGCTGGACCGGGCGACCCTGCGCGACAGCATCCTCTACGCCCGGGACCGCAAGAAGACGGTCACTCTCCTCCAGCTCTTGGGAAACCTGAACCGGCTCGACGAATTTTACGGTCACGCAACGCGGTATTTTGAAAGCCGCGCGCTGGAAGGCGTGCGCTGTTTCGTCCTCGACATGGACGGCACGATCTATCTGGGCGACCGCCTCTTCCCCTTCACCCCGGATTTTTTGCGCCGGATCACCGAAAGCGGCAGGGACTATATCTTCTTCACCAACAACTCCTCCCAAAACGCCGCGCACTACATAGCAAAACTCGCCAAAATGGGGATCGAAATCCCCCCCGAAAAACTGCTTATGTCCACCCACGTCCTGCTGGACTATTTGGAGGGCGGCGCTCCCGGGCGGCGCGTCTTCGTCTCGGGCACCCAATCCCTGATCGACGATTTTGCCGAAGCGGGATACACGGTCACCGAGGAGGACCCGGACTTCTGCGTCCTCGGCTTCGATAAAGACATCGACTACAGCCGTCTCACCCGGTTATGCTCGTTTGTCCGCGCCGGGGTTCCCGTCTGCGGCGTCAACACCGACTTCAACTGCCCCACCGAAGACGGCGACATCCCCGACTGCGGCGCGCTCGCGGCGGCGGTCAAGGCATCCACAGGGGTATCTATGGAGTTCTATGGGAAACCCTCCCGGAGGGCGCTTGACTACATCGTCAGAAAGACGGGGTACCCCGAGGAGGCTCTCTGCTTCGTAGGCGACCGGCTGTACACCGATATCGCGATCGCGGCCGGCACCAAAGCCCGTTCGGTGCTGGTCCTGTCCGGCGAAACAAAAGAGGAGCCGCCCGGCTCCCCGTATGTGCCCGACCTGACGGTCGCCGACCTCCGGTCCTTGCTTTTCAGCTAAGTTTTACCGGACTTAGCGGCTTCTGTCCTCACCGGCCTCCGGTCCTTGCTTTAAAACCCTGCCCCAACACCTCCCTTGCGTTGAGGAAGATCATGAACCCGGCCGGGTCGATCCGGTGTACGATGGTTTTCAGCAGGCTCGTCTCGTGGTGCCGCGCGGCGACCAGCAAGGTCGTCACCGGCTGCCCGCTATACATCCCCTTGCCGTCCAGCCCGGTGCAGCCGCGTTTCAGCTCGGAGAAGATCGCGCCGCTCATCTCCTCCGGCTTGCTGGTGACGATCAGCGCCGCCGAGGCGTTGTCCATACCGCTCAGCAGCGTGTCGGTGACCCCGGCGGAGATATACTGCACCACCATCGCGTAGAGGGCGGCTTCCGGACTTTGGTAGACTGCCGCCGAGATGACGATCACAATCGCGTTGATGATCAGGTTGATCCGCCCGATGCTGATGTGCGGTCTTTTGGACGACACCAGCTTCGCGACGATGTCGCTCCCGCCGGTCGTCGCGCCCCGTGTGAAGACAAGCCCCAACCCGAACCCCATCAGCACCCCTCCGTACAGCACCCTCAGAATCGGGTTGGCGGTGACGCCGTCCGGCAGGAACCTGTTGACGAGCGGTGTGAAGAGGTCGATCATCAGGCTGGACGCCACTGTCGCGACGGTGGTGCGGATGAGGAACTGGTGCCCGAGGCTTTTGAACGAGACGATGAACAGGGGCAGGTTGATCAGGATGATCATCGCGCCCATCGGCAGGTCGGTGAGGTAGGAAATCATCTGCGCGACGCCGCCCACCCCGCCCACCGGAACGTTGGAGGGCCGGATGAACAGGATGACGGCGGACGCATAGGCGAGGTTGCCCAGCAGGATAAAAGCATAGTCCAGAACGGCGCGTCCCTTACCGGTGTTCATTACGAATTCTCCTCCGCTGCTTTCATTGTGAGGGCGAACAGCTCTTTGAGCCGTTCCTCCCGCCCCTTCAGGCAGAGCCATCCGAACAGCGCTTCCAGCGCCGTCGCGGCCTGATAGTCCGCCCGTCCGGCGGACTGCGGCACACTCCCGGTCTGTGTGTTCCGGCCCCTTCGGAAGACCGCGGTCTCCTCGCCGCTCAACGCCGGGGCCAGCGCTTTCGCGGCGGCGGCTTGCGCCTTGGCGTTGACATACCGGACCCGCCGGTTGTGCAAATCTTCGGCGCGCGCCGCGCCCTGTCCGCACAGCCTGACGCGCACCATCAGGTCGAAGACGCTGTCGCCGACCGACGCGACCGCGAGGATCCCGAGCGACGCGATCGCCTCGTCGCTCAGCGGTGTGGTTAGCATGAGAACTCCTCCAATGGTTTATACTATGGTATTGCTTGCCTCCGGCGGCCCAAGAGACTTTTTGCAAAAAAGGGAGCACCCCAAAACTTTTCATTTGTGAGGTTAGAGGTCTATGTCTGTCACCCTATCCGTCGTCGTACCCCTATACAACGAGGAGGAGGTCATCGGGGAGAGCTACCGGCGGCTCAAGGCCGTGCTGGACGGCCTTGGGGAGACCTACGAGCTGATCTTCGTCAACGACGGCAGCCGGGACAGCACATGGGCGCTGGCGCTGGCGCTGGCGGAAGCCGACCCAAACCTCCGTCTTCTGTCCTTCTCCCGCAACTTCGGCCATCAGACGGCGATCACGGCGGGGATGGACGCCGCCGCCGGCGACGCGGTGGTGGTCATCGACGCCGACTTACAGGACCCGCCCGAGGTGATCCCCCAGATGCTCGCCAAGTGGCGGGAGGGGTATCAGGTGGTCTACGGGCTGCGTACCAAACGGGTCGGCGAATCGGTCTTCAAGAGGCTGACCGCGAAGGTTTTCTACCGCACCCTGAACGCGCTGACCGAGGTGCACCTCCCGGTGGACGCCGGCGACTTCCGCCTGCTCGACCGGGCCGTCTGCGACACCCTGAAGCGGATGCCCGAGCGCAACCGGTATGTGCGGGGTCTTGTCAGCTGGGTGGGGTTCCGCCAGACATCGGTGGAGTTCGTCCGCGCCGAGCGCTTCGCCGGGGTCACCAAGTATCCCCTGTCGAAGATGCTCCGTCTCGCGGGCGACGCCCTGACCTCATTTTCCTACAAACCGCTCAAATTGTCAATCCTCATCGGTTCCCTTGTTTCGGCGGCCAGCTTTATTTACGGCATCGTCATCATCTTCCAGCGCCTGTTTACAAGCGTCATGGTCAGCGGCTGGGCGACCCTCGCCTGCCTCACCCTCTTCTTCAACGGGCTGATTTTGATCATGATGGGGATCATCGGCCAGTATGTGGGCCGTATCTACGACGAAACCAAAGGCCGCCCGCTGTATATCGTGGCGGAAAAAATAAACTTCGATTGATTTTACATGAATTTTACCGAGGCAAGCCTGTATATTTTACATTCCTCCGTTATGCTTGATTCCAGAAAAGCGAACAAAAAACCAAATGGAGGAAAAAAGATGAGAAAGGTACTCTCCCTATTGCCCGCGTCCCTGCTCCTGTTTGCGTTTGCCGCCGGATGTTCGTCGCCCGGCGGAAACGGCGGTTTCGACAACGGCCGCACGGTCGCCCTGTTCACCCGCGAGGAGGGCAGCGGCACCCGCGGCGCCTTCGTCGAACTGACCGGCATCAACGAGGACATGTCCGCCGAGGCGTCGGTCGCCGGCGAGACCAACGAGATCCTCACCAAAGTCGAAGAGAACACATACGCCATCAGCTATGTGTCCCTCGGTTCGCTGAGCGACGGCGTCAAGGCGATTTCGATTGACGGCGTGACCCCCACCACCGCGACGATCAAAGACGGCTCGTTCAAAATCCAGCGCCCCTTCATCGTCTGCGTCAACCCCGAGAAGGCGGCGAACGAGCTGGTCGCCGACTTCATCTCCTTCCTGCTCTCGGCGGAGGGTCAGGAGGTCTCCGGCTCCAGCTGGATCAAGGTGGACGAGTCCGCCCCGGCTTACGCCGCGAGCGGGCTGAGCGGCACTCTCAAGGTGGGCGGCTCCACCTCGGTGGAACCGTGTATGGTTGAGATGGTGAAGGTATACAATACCTTCAACCCCGATGTGAATATCGAGATTTCGGGCGGCGGCTCCGGCACCGGCATCAGCGAGGCGAAGGACGGCGTCGTCGACATCGGGATGTCCAGCCGCGAGCTGACGGCCGACGAGACGGCGTCTTTGACCCCGACCGTCATCGCAAACGACGGCGTCGCGGTCATCGTCAACAAGGAAAACCCCATCGAAAACCTCACGATGGAGCAAGTCAAAGACCTCTTCACCGGCGCGCTGACCAAATGGAGCGACGTCGGCTGACTGAAACGAACGCAGGCCGCCCGCCTTTTGGCGCGGGCGGCCGTCTGAAAGGCTGGGAAGCTCCGGGTGCGTACCAAACGGGAAACCGCAATGCGGTTTGTATTTTTTTTCGCGGCTCTGACGTCTGTTTTGGCGGTCGCCTTGATCTGCGTCTTTTTATTCGCCAGCGGCGTGCCGTCGATGGCGGAGATCGGTTTTTTGGACTTCCTGCTGGGCGCCGAGTGGACGCCGACGAACGCCGAGCCGCGGTTCGGCGTCCTGCCGATGATCCTCGGCAGTTTGTATGTCACCGCCGGGGCAATCCTTCTGGGGGTCCCGATCGGCATTTTCGCGGCGGTCTTCATGGCGCGGATGTGCCCGAAGCCGCTCTACCGGCTGATCAAGCCGGCGGTTAACCTGATGGCGGGAATCCCCTCGGTCATCTACGGCTTCTTTGGGATGATGGTGCTGGTCCCCCTTATCTTCGACCTGTTCGGGGAACGGTTCGGTCTTCCGGGCGGCGACAGCATTTTGGCGGCGTCGGTGCTGCTCGGCATCATGATCCTGCCGACCGTCATCAACATCGCGGAAACAAACCTCCGCGCGGTCCCGCAGGAGCTGTACGAGGGCGCGGTGGCGCTGGGCGCGAGCCATGAGCGGGCGGTTTTCAAGGTCATCCTCCCGGCGGCCCGGTCGGGTGTGATGGCGGCCGTTGTTTTGGGGATCGGGCGCGCTGTCGGCGAGACGATGGCGGTCAAGATGGTCGCCGGGAACCAGACGGTCCTCCGCCTGCCCCATGAGTTTTTGAAGGGCGCGCGCACCCTGACCACCAACATTGTCATTGAAATGGGCTATGTCGAACAGGGCAGCCTGCACAACGGCGCGCTGATCGCCACCGGCGTGGTCCTCTTCGTCTTTATCCTGCTGGTCAACTCCCTCTTCTCGGTCCTGAACTCGGATAAAGAAAACAGGCTGCGCAGACGCGCCGCCCCGAAAGGAGCGGTTTCATGACGGCGGCGCGGAAGCAGGGCGCGCTTGGAAAAGTCCTCCGACGGAAGAAGCCGGCGGACTGGGCGCGGTTTCTCTTCACATGGGGCGCGGGGATAGCCACCCTCGCGATCCTCCTCTACCTGATTGTCTTCATCCTGATTAAGGGGGTCCCGCACATCACCCCGTCGCTGTTCGCCCCCCGCGACCCGGACGGCGTGTCCCTCTTCCCGGCGCTGGTCACAACCGTCCTGATGGTCGCTCTGACCCTCTTGGTCGCGGCTCCGCTGGGCGTCTTCACAGCCATCTACATGGTGGAGTACGCCTACCGGGGGAGCAGGCTGGTGCGGATCATCCGGATGACCGCCGAGACCCTGTCCGGCATCCCGTCGATCGTCTACGGACTGTTCGGCTACATCTTTTTCGCGGGCTTTCTGGGCTTCGGCAAGTCGATCCTCACCGGCTGCCTGACGCTCGCGATCATGATCCTGCCGCTGATCATGCGGACCACCGAGGAGAGCCTGAAAGCGATTCCCGACGCCTATCGGGAGGGCTCGTTCGGTTTGGGCGCAGGCCGGGTCCGCACCGTCTTCCGGGTCATCTTGCCCTCGGCGACGCCGGGCATCTTCGCGGGGGTCGTCCTCGCGGTAGGCCGGATTGTCGGCGAGACCGCCGCTTTGATCTTTTCCATAGGCGATGTGCTGAAGCTGCCGGACGGATTGCTGTCCCAAGGGCGCACCCTCGCGATGCACGTCTTGAAGCTGTCCGGGCAGGGGTTCCACCGGAACGAAGCGTACGCCACGGCGGTGATCCTGCTGGTTCTGGTCGTCGGGATCAACATGCTCTCGTCCAAGATCGAGCGCGGGTTTCTGGCGAAGCTGAAATAAGGAGCACATTATGAACAAGTACACCATACGGCATGTCAACCTGTGGTACCGCGATTTTCAGGCGTTGAAGGATGTCTGTGTTGATATTGAGGCCAACAAGATCACCTCCTTCATCGGTCCTTCCGGCTGCGGGAAGTCCACCTTGATCAAGTCCCTGAACCGGATGAACGATCTAATAGAGGGATGCCGGATTACCGGGCAGATCCTTTTGGACGGGGAGGACATCTACGGCGACGTCAACGTCAATCTCCTCCGCAAGCGGGTCGGGATGGTCTTCCAGAAGCCGAACCCCTTCCCGATGAGCGTCTTCGACAACGTGGCGTTCGGTCCCCGCACCCACGGCGTCAAGCGCCGGGGCGAGCTGGACGGCATCGTGGAGGAAGCGCTGCGGGATGCCGCCATTTGGGACGAGGTCAAGGACCGGCTCCACAAGAGCGCGTTGGGTCTGTCCGGCGGTCAGCAGCAGCGTCTCTGCATCGCGAGGGCTTTGGCGGTGTCGCCCGAGGTCCTGCTGATGGACGAGCCGACCAGCGCCCTCGACCCGATCTCAACGTCCAAGATCGAGGACCTTGTCACCGACCTGAAGCAGACCTACACCGTCGTCATCGTGACGCACAACATGCAGCAGGCGACCCGCATCTCGGACAACACGGCGTTCTTCCTGCTGGGCGAGCTGATTGAGTACGGGGAAACCGAAAAAATCTTCTCGATGCCGGCGAAGAAGAAGACTGAGGACTACATCTCGGGCCGTTTCGGGTAAACCAAACATCACAATTCGGGGGGACAGGAAACCATGCGGAACAGGTTTGACCAACAGCTCCTGCGGTTAAACGACATGCTGATCGAGATGGGCACGCTGATCGAGAAAGCGATCGGGCTTGCCGTCGAGGCGCTGGTGAAGCAGGATACCGCCTTGGCGCGGCAGTCGGTGGAGTTTGACGACGAGGTCGATCAAAAGGAGAAGGACATCGAGTCCCTCTGCTTAAAGCTGCTGCTCCAGCAGCAGCCGGTGGCGAGCGACCTCCGCCTGATTTCGGCGGCGCTGAAGATGATCACCGACATGGAGCGGATCGGCGATCAGGCGGCGGACATCTCGGAAGTCACGATGCGGCTCGCGTCGGTGCCCTACGAGAACAAGCTGGAGTACATCCCCCAGATGGCGGAGGCGACCGCCAAGATGGTCACCGACAGCATCGACGCCTTTGTCAAGCGGGATGTGGAGCTGGCGCTCTCGGTCGTCGGCGCGGACGACACCGTCGACGAGCTGTTCAACGCCGAGAAGGACGGCTGGGTCAGGCATATCCGGGAAGGCGGGGCGGACGGGGAGCAGGCGGTCGACCTGATGATGATCGCGAAGTATTTCGAGCGGATCGGCGACCACGCGGTCAACATCGCGGAGTGGGTGGTGTTCTCCATCACGGGAAAGCACGGCAAGGGGTGAGCAGGTGGTTTTCATCATTGAAGACGACGAAAATATCCGCCAGATCGTACTCTACGCGCTGCAATCGGCGGGTTTTGAGGCGCGGGGCTTTGAGAGCGGCGCGGACTTCTGGGAGTGCGGCGCGCAGCCCGACCTGCTCCTCTTGGACATCATGCTGCCCGGCGAGGACGGGCTTTCCATCCTAAAGCGCTTACGGGAAAAGCAGCGGACGAAGACCCTGCCGATCATCCTCCTGACCGCGAAGGACAGCGAGTATGACAAGGTCCGGGGCTTGGACGCCGGGGCGGACGACTATATCGCAAAGCCCTTCGGCGTGTTGGAGCTGATCTCCCGGATCAACGCCCTCCTCCGCAGGAGCGGCGCCGGGCGGAAGGACCGCCTGTCGGCGGGCGCGTTAAGTCTGGACGCCGCGCGGCGGGAAGTCAAAGTCAACGGCGAAAAGGTCGCCCTTACATATAAAGAGCATGAGCTGCTGTACTGCCTCCTGCTGAACGCCGGGATTGTCTTAACCCGCGACAAGCTGATGGAAGCCGTCTGGGGCTACGACTTCGAGGGGGAGAGCCGCACGCTCGACATGCACATCCGGTCCCTCCGGGCCAAGCTGGGCGTTTCGGGCTCGCACATCCAGACGGTGCGGAACGTCGGCTACAAGTTTGAAGAATAATGCGGAAGCTGCAAAGGCGGGTCTTCCGTCTGCTGTTGTCGGTCATGGTCCCGGCGGCGCTGCTGCTGACGGCGCTGCTGAGCTGGTTTTTTACCAATACCCCGTCAAACGGCGGCGCGGCGGCCGAGAACCCCGGCGTCGCGGCCATCTTCGTCCCGGTGGCGGTATTTGTGCTCACGCCGGTGGTCGGGCTGTCCTACTCGCTGTCCCGCCGGCTGACGGCCCTCCTCGTCAAAACGCTGGACGATATCGAGAGCGCCGAGGCATACGAGGAGCTGCAGCCTTACACCCGGCGGTCCCGGGAGCGCGAGGCGGAGATCCACGCGCGGATGCTGGAGCTGAGCAACCGCGCCCACGCGGTCGGCGCCATCTTGGAAAACATGCGGGAGGGCCTGATCCTGATTGACACCAGCGGGATTGTCCTGATGAGCAACAAGGGCGTCGCGGCGATCTTCGGCGAAATCAGGCAGACCAACATCCTCCACGTCAACCGGGATGAGAAGTTCCGGCAGACCGTCCGGAAGTGCCTTGCCGGAGAGAACGCCGAGCTGCCGCTGGAGCGCGGCGGGAGGAGGTACAGCGCGGTGTTCAGCCCGGTCAGCGGGGGAAAGCTGGGCGCCGTCATCCTATTCCTCGACATGACCGAGCGGTATGAGGCGGAGAGGCAGCGCCGCGAGTTCTCGGCGAACGTGAGCCACGAGCTGAAGACGCCCCTGACCAGCGTTTTGGCGCTGAGCGAGATGATTGAAAACGGGATGGTGAAGGACGGGGACGTCCGGGCCTTCGCGGCGCGCATCTCGGAGCAGGCGGGCCGGCTGTTCCGGATCATTGACGACATCATCAAGCTCTCCGAGTTCGACGAGGGGCGGGGTGTCCGGGACAAAGAGGCCTTCGACCTCTATGCGGCGGCGGAGGCCGCGGTGGCGGCGCTCCGGAACGACCGCGTCTCGGTCGCCTTGACGGGTACGCCGATGGGCATTTCGGCAAACCGCAGGATGATCGACGAGCTCCTGACCAACGTAATCGACAACGCGATCAAATACAACCGGGACGGCGGCTCGGTCTCCGTCGAGCTGAGCAAAGACGGCGGCTTCTGCAAAATCGCGGTGCGCGACACCGGGATCGGGATCCCGGAGGAAGCCCAAAGCCGCGTCTTCGAGCGGTTCTACCGGGTGGACCCGTCCCGCTCCAAGAAGACCGGCGGCACCGGACTGGGGCTGTCGATCGTCAAGCACACCGCCGAGCGGCACGGCGGCCGTGTGGAGCTTTGCAGCAGCCTCGGCGCGGGCACCACCGTCACTTGCTGGCTTCCGGCTGATTCCTGAGCGCCCCCTTCAACGCCCTTTGCAGCGTCAAGGCAAGCGGCACCGAAATGACCACGGCTAACAGCCCGTTGAACAGCGACACCGGGGCTTTGTTCAAAACGGCGTCGGCCCACGCCGCCTCGGGCGAGGATTTCTGCACTATCAGCGCGTCCCAGTAGTAGTTTTTCCCTAGATAGAGGGCGATGTACGCAAGCTGCCCGACAATCGCGGCGACCGCCTTATGCGGGAAATCTTTCCTTCGGATACGAAACCCGATGACGCCGCACAGGAATCCCATGACAAACTTAGAAAAGAAGGTAAACCCGGCGTCGGAAAAATATAACGGATTGGTAAAATCAAACAGCATCGAGCCAAGCCCCGCGGCAAGCCCCCCCCGCACCCCGCCCAGCAGGAAGCCGGACAGCAGGCAGAGCACGTTGCCGAGGTGGATCCGGGTGTTGCCCAGCGGGGTTGGTATGTTGACCGACAGCCACGACGCCGCGAAGACGAGGGCGGAAAATACTCCCACCATAACGATCTCCCTTACCCCTATGGCAGTTTTTGCCTTATTCATAACGCTCACTCTCCCTTAACGGAAAAATCCCCCTTGACGGTTTTTCCTGTCAAGGGTATACTAAACCCAATCTGGCCTGATTGAAAGTGCCAGTTTTGTAAATCCTGATGGGGCCAGATGAGAAAAAACGGGCCAAAACGGGCCCTTTTCAGAGGGTTTTTGGACTATGACAGGAAAGGGGATTTTATGGCGCTTTTTTTAGACAGAAACGACCCTAAACCGCTGTATGAGCAGATATACCGAAACATACGGGAGGATATTGAGAACGGGGCCCTCCGAACGGGGACGGCGCTCCCCTCTCGCCGTGAGATGGCTTCTCAGTGCGGCGTATCGGTCAACACGGTGGAAAACGCATACGCGCAGCTTGTTGCGGAGGGTTTTATCGGCGCGGAGCCAAAAATCGGATACTTTGTGGAGCCAATGGGCCGCTCCCGCCTCAACACTTTTCCCGAAGAATACACCCCCATATCCCCGGAACCATCCATAATCGGAGACAATTCCATCTATGATTGCCGGTTCGGCAGAATCGACGAAAGCGCCTTCCCCCACCGGCTTTGGCGGCGCTGTCTGCAAGGCGCACTGGAGAAACCGGGCGCGCTGCAGAGGGGCGACCCGCAGGGTGAACTCCTACTGCGGCAAGCGCTTTGCGGTTATCTTCACCGGCAGAGGGGGGTTGTCTGCGACCCGTCCCGGGTGGTGATCGGGCCGGGGCTTGAATGGCTGATCCTGTCCTTACTGCCCTTTTTTCCGGAAAAATCGCTTTTCGGCATGGAGGACCCGGGCTACACACCCTATCG
>JAISVO010000136.1 GCA_031271525.1 Oscillospiraceae bacterium | reverse complement strand
TGATATTCGCCGCTTTGTCGATCACTCCCTGCCCTGTGGCGGTGAAGTAAACACGCAAATCTTCCAGACAGTCTTTATCACAACACGCTTCAAGGTGTATCCTTTTACTGATACCATCCTCTCTGAGATTCAAACATCTCGGTGTAAAGCCCGCTCCTTTCCATCAGCTCGCGGTGCGGGCCGCGCTCCGCGACGACGCCTTCGGAAAACACCAGAATCTCATCGGCCAGCTTGGTGCTGCCAAGACGGTGGCTGATAAAGACGGTGGTCTTGCCCCGCATCAGCTTCTCGAACTCTTCGTAAATGCGGCTCTCGCTGACCGGGTCGAGGGACGCCGTCGGCTCGTCCAGTATCTTGACCGGCGCCCTTGAGAGCAACGACCGGGCGATGGCGACCCGCTGCCACTGGCCGCCGGAGATGTCCTGCCCGCCCTCCAAAATCTTTCCAAGCGGGGTGGCAAGCCCGTCTTTCAGCTCGGACACCGTACCTTCCAGACCCGCTTGCGCCACCGCGCCTTGGATCCGGGCGTCCGTATCGGCGCCCGAAGCGTCGCCCAAGGCGATGTTGTCCCGGAGAGGGATGGCGTATTTCGCGTAGTCTTGGTAGATCACCGAAAAGAAAGCTTTCAGCGCGCCGGGCTGGATGGACCGAAGTTCCCGCCCGTCAATGAGGATTTCGCCCTCGTATTCGGGGTACAGCCCGGTCAGGAGCTTTGTGACGGTGGTTTTGCCCGCGCCGTTCTTGCCCACAAAGGCATAGTGCTTCCCGCGCTCCAGCGTGAACGACACGCCGTCGAGGACGTAAACGTCTGTCCCCGGGTATTTGAACCGCACGCTGCGAAAGGTGATCGCGGAAAACTCCATCGGCTCGGGATCCGGGAGGTCGGACGCCCCCGGCGCTTCGGAGAGGCCGGCAAACGTCCGCAGGTCTTTTACGAACTCGCCCGCTTTGGAGATGTTCTCCAGAGAGTAGGAGAGGTTCCAGCCGATCTGGTTGACCATGCCGAAGACCGCGCCGACGATCCCCATGAACATCCCGGCGCTCAGGACTCCGCCAACCACCGGCTGGATCAATATCAGCATCACCAGCAGCGAGATCAGCGCGATGATCAGGCTCCCGCCCTTGGTGATGAAAAAGTACCGAGCACGGACCCGGAGCTGAAGGATCCGGCCCGCTTCATACTGCTCCTCCCAGCGGCGGGCGACATCCTCTCCGTAACCGAACAGGGCGCGTTCTTCGATGTTCTCCCGCCCGACCAGCAGCCAGTCGAGATACCATGTCCGGCGGTTGAATTTTTCGGCGTCCCGCCCCGCTTGGTAGTTTTTCTTCCCGGCTTTTACGGAGAGCCAGAACAAGGGAACCGAGAAAGCGAGGATGACAAACGCCGCCCACCAGACTTGGCTGACGATCAGGATCAAAACCGATACGACGCCGACAAGGAGCTGCGCGAACATCACATACGCCCCAAAACCCTCCAGAACCGAGGCGACCGGATTCGCGGAGACGCGGGAGATCAGTTCCCAGCTCTCGGCGTTCTCGATGTGCTTGAAGTCCAGCGCGGCGTGCTTTGTGACGACCGCCGGACGGAGGGTGTTTTGCAGCCTCATGCCGATCCGGGCGCGGAGCAGGCTGACCACCGCGCCGACAGTGTACTGCGCCCCCATCGTGAGCAGCAGGAACACCAGCGGGGCTGTGATGTCCCCCCTCGGGCGCGTCCCGCCAAGGATTACCGCCGCGGTGTCCACAAAGTTCGCCGTCGCGAGCGCCGTCAGCACGGTGGGGATCACGGCGCTGACGACCGACAGCAGGACAAACAGCGCGGCGCTTACGGGGGAGGCGCGGAACGCCGTTTTTATGACATTTTGCCGCAGCCAAAGCAGCATAGGAAAAAATCATCCCTTTCATAGAGGAACGGATCCAGCGGCCCGGTGTCCACGACGCCGCTCAGCATCGAGCCGCCATGAAGCTTCACATACGCTTCCTTGACCGCCCAAAGCTTACAGAAAAGCCGGTGCGGGGCGGAAGACGCTTCGACCTGTGCCAGCTCGGCGGGGGTGCAGACGCGCCTGATCACGGAGGACGAGACGGGGCGGATGTCCATCATGTCCAGTCCGACCTCGTTTTCGGCGACGGCGCACGCCGCCCCGGCCCGGCAGTGGCTGAGGTTGAAGAAGACGCCGGGGTAACCGGCGAGTTTTGGCTTGCCGAACTCGCCGTGGGTGAACGTCAGCTCACCCGTGATGCCGAATTCCTCGCGGAGGGCGCGGCGGAGAAGCGCGCGCGCCGCCGCCCGGCGGTCGGGGTTCACCGTATCGACATAGATCATCCCAGTACCGCTTCGACGAAGGTGACCTCACCGACGGCGGCAATTGGCCCGGTGTGCGGCTTGCCGTTGACGGTCAGGCTCTTTACGCCCTTCTCAACCCCGGCGCTGTTATCTACCTTGATGCTGAACTTTTTTCCCCGGTAAGTACGCTCGACGGTGAAGCCCTTCAAGTCGGGCGGGATACACGGATCGACGGTCAGACCGTCAAAATCCGGCTTGACGCCAAGGATATGCTGCGAGATATTGACAAAGGTCCACGCGGCGGTGCCGGTGAGCCAAGAATTCTTCGCCTCGCCGTGACGCACGGCGTCCCGCCCCGCGACCATCTGGCTGTAGACGTACGGCTCGGTGCGGTGGAGGTCGCTGATTTCCTCCAGATACGCGGGGCATATCCTGCGGTAGACCTCGAAGGCGCGTTCGCCGTGCCCCAGTATGCACTCGGCGATCGAAACCCACGGGTTGTTGTGGCAGAAAATGCCCGCGTTCTCCTTGTAGCCCGGCGGGTAGCTGCTCACCTCGCCGAGGTTTAGGTGATAGGTCTGGTACGCCGGCTGCTGGAGGATGACGCCGTATTCGGTGTCCAGCCGCTCCTTCACGCTGGCTAACGCCTTTTCCGCCCGGCCGTCGTCAACGCCGATTCCCGCCATAACGCAAAAACCCTGCGGTTCGATGAAAATCTGCCCCTCCTCGCACTCACGGCTCCCAATCTTCTCGCCGAAGGCGTCGTAGGCGCGCAAAAACCAATCGCCGTCCCACCCGTGCTCGTCCACGGCGCGCCGCATGGCGGATACCTCCGCTTCCAGCCCGGAGGTGTCCTCGCCCCGGCGGCGGCACAGCTCGATGAAATCGGGGGCGGCGTAGAGGAAGATCGCGGCGATCAGCACCGATTCGGCGACGCCCGACTCAAAGTTTGCCGTCGTCTGGAAGCTCTCGCCGGGAGTTTCGGAGAAGCAGTTGAGGTTAAGGCAGTCGTTCCAGTCGGCCCTGCCGATCAGCGGCAAGCCGTGGGGGCCCTTGTGGCCGGCGGTGTATTGAAACGAGCGCCGGAGGTGCTCGTGCAGGGGCGCTTCCGATCCCGGCGCGTGGTCGAAGGGGACAGGTTCGTCAAGGATGGAAAAATCGCCCGTCTCCTTGATGTACGCGCTGACGCCGACAATCAGCCAGAGCGGATCGTCGTTGAAGCCGCTGCCGACATCCGAGTTGCCCCTCTTGGTCAGCGGCTGGTATTGGTGGTACGCCGAGCCGTCGGGGAATTGGGTCGCCGCGATGTCGAGGATCCGCGCTCTGGCGCGGGCCGGGACGAGGTGGACAAACCCCAACAGGTCTTGGTTGCTGTCCCGGAACCCCATCCCCCGCCCGATCCCCGACTCAAAGTAGGAGGCCGAACGGCTCATATTGAAGGTCACCATACATTGGTACTGGTTCCAGATGTTGACCATCCGGTTCATCCTCTCGTCCCCGCCGGAAACGCGGTAACGGCCGAGCAGGCCCTCCCAGTATTCAGATAATTCCTCAAGGGCTCCGTCCACCTGACTGTCGGTTTGGAATTTGCCCAGCAGGCGGAGCGCCGGGGCTTTGTTGACGACATGGAGGGAGGCGTACTTCTCCCCGTCCGGGTTTTCGCAGTAACCCAGCACGAAGATGATTGACGCCGTCTCCCCCGGGGCGAGGGAGAGAGCGAACCGGTGCGACCCGACGGGGGCCCAGCCCGCCGCGACGCTGTTCCGGGACCGATCCTCCAAGACTGCCCGCGGCTCGTGGAACCCGTTGTAAAGCCCGAGAAAGCTTTCCCGGTCGGTGTCGAAGCCGTCGGGGGTTCGATTCGCCGCGAAGACCGCGTAGTGGTTCCGGCGTTCGCGGTACTCGGTCTTGTGGTAGATGGCGCCGTTTTCGACCTCCACCTCTCCTATCGAGAAATTGCGCTGAAAATTCTGGGCGTCGTCGCTCGCGTTCCAGAGGCAGAACTCGACAAACGAAAAGAGGGAGAAGTCTTTTTGCCTGCCGGAGGCGTTTTTCAGGACAACCCGATGGACCTCGCAAGTCTCGCCCACCGGCACAAAGGCGGTGTGTTCGGCCGTCAGCCCGTTCCGGGAGCCGGAAATGACGGAATACCCCAGCCCGTGGCGGCAGGAGTAGCCGTCCAGTTCCTTCTTGCAGGGCTGCCAGCCGGGGTTCCAGACGTCGCCGCCGTCGTTGATATAGAAGATCCGCCCGCCCGCGTCGGCGGGGACGTTGTTGTAGCGGTAGCGGGTCAGGCGCATCAGCCGGGCATCTTTATAAAAGCAGTAGCCGCCCGCCGTGTTGGAAAACAGCCCGAAAAAATCCTCGCTGCCGAGATAGTTGATCCAAGGGTAAGGGGTGTCCGGGCGGGTAATCACATATTCCCGCGCTTTGTCGTCAAATCCGCCGAATTTCATCGGGGTTACCTCCTTGACATTGTACAATTTTTCCGATAGTATAGATTGTAAGTCTTTGAGAGGGGATTGTCAAATGAAAAAACTTGTCCCGATCCTGCTCTGCTGCTGCCTGCTCGCAAGCTGCGGGGCGCCGTCCGCATCCGAGGGGCCGGACACGCCGCCCGAAACGCCTGTAAGCACGCCCGGGGAGCAACAAAACGCAACGCAGCCCGAGCCGCCGCCAACCCCGGAAACCGTGGAACTGGAGGACTTTAGCCTGATGGAGGGGATTCAGCTTGACCAACTGGGCTACCGCCCAAGCGACCCGAAAATCGCGGTCGTCCCGGCGGAAACCCTTGAGTTCAGGGTGGTGCGCCTGACCGACGGCGCGTCGCTGCTCAAGGGGGAGACGGGCGCCCCCATCTTCAGTGCGGCGTCGCTGGAAACGGTGCGGCTCGCAGACTTTTCCGCGCTGACCGAGGCGGGGGAATACAGCGTCGTGACGCCCGACGGGAAGAGCCACCCGTTTGTCATCAGCGACAACCCGTATACCGAGCTCCGCAAGGCGACTCTGGACTTTTTTGAGTGTCAGAAGTGCGGCGTCGCCCTTGACCTCGGGGTGTGGTCCCACGCGCCCTGCCACACGACCCCGGCCGCCGTGCTGGACGCCGACGGGAAGCCCACCGGCGTTGAGCTGGACGTGTCGGGCGGCTGGCACGACGCGGGCGACTACGGACGGTATATCGTACCAGCCGCGCAAACCGTCGCCCAACTGCTGATGGGGTACGAGATGTCGCCCAATCCGGACGAGGACGTGCTGAGCGTCACTTGGTTTGAGATCGAATGGATGCTGAAGATGCAGGACGCCGAAACCGGCGGCGTCTACCACAAGGTGAGCTGCAAGAATTTCAACGCCTTGGACCAGATGCCGGATAAAGAAACCGCGCAGCTTGTGATCTGCCCTGTCTCGGCGACCGCGACCGCCGACTTTGCCGCCGCGATGGCGCTTGCGAGCCGGTTCTACCCCGAACAGAGCGAGACGCTTTTATCCGCCGCGCGGCGCGCGTGGGACTGGTGCTTGGCGAACCCGGACGCGCCGGGGTTTAAGAATCCAATAGGGGTCGTCACCGGAGAGTACGGGGACAGCAGCAGCAGCGACGAACGGTTTTGGGCGGCCTGTGAGCTGTTCGCCGCGACCGGGGACGAAACCTGCCACGAGTACATCAAAAACGCGAACACCCAAACGGGGCTTGGCTGGCAGCAGATGGGCACCTTTGGCATCGCGGCGTACCTCTTCCAAGCGGGAGACAAAGCCGATCCCGACGTAACCGAGCGGCTGCGGAGCCGTCTGATCGGCTCCGCGAGGAGCATACTGGACAGCTGCGAGACCGACCCATACGGGATCTCTCTGGGCACAAACTACTATTGGGGCTGCAATATGGCGGTTGGCAACAACGCCATGACCCTTCTGCTGGCGGACAGGCTGGAGCCGGACGAAGCCTACCAAAAAGCCGCGCTGGAGCATATGCATTACCTGCTGGGGAAAAACGCGCTGAACCAAAGCTATATCTCGGGGTTCGGCGAAAAGGCGATGCAGAACCCGCACCACCGCCTGTCTGTCGCCGTGAAAGCCACCGTCCCGGGGATGGTCGCGGGCGGACCCAACGCGGATACCTCCCAAGACCCCAAGCTGAACGCGACCCGGGCCGGGGAACCGCCGATGAAATGCTATATCGACGATATAGAGAGCTACGCCTCAAACGAGATTACAATCTATTGGAACTCGCCGGTGTACTTTGTGCTGGCGGCATTGGGCATGTAAAAATAAACCAATGAACCCCCCGTGTCCACGGGGGGTTCATTGGCGCCGCGCCCTTACGCCGGCCGGCGTTCGGTGCAATCCTCCAAGATTTTTTTGAACTGACCTTTAACGTTCTTGAACACTTCAATCAGCACCGGATCGAAGCTGGTGAGGGAACCTTCCTCGATGATCCGCGCGGCGGCCTCGTGGGTATACGGCCCTTTGTAGGGACGCCACGAGACGAGGGCGTCGTACACGTCGGCGATCGCCATGATCCGCCCCTCCAGCGGGATTTCGGCCCCCTTCAGCCCTTGCGGGTAGCCCGCGCCGTCCCACCGCTCGTGGTGCGCGCCGATGATGTTCCGGGCATGGCGGAGGAAACGGTTTTCCGCCGTCTTGTCGAGGATCCGGTTGATCGCGTCGATCCCCGCCCGGACGTGGGTCTTCATGATGTCGAACTCCTCCGGGGTGAGTTTCCCGGGTTTGTTTAGAATGGTGTCCGAAATAACGATCTTGCCCACGTCATGGAGCTGCGCGCTGGACAGGACGTGCTCGATGTTCCAGCCCGCGACCTCCTCGCGGTACAGCCCCCTCTCCAGCAGACCGTCGATCATCGCCTTCATATAGAGCTGGGTACGGGCGATGTGACCTCCGGTGCAGCCGTCGCGGAACTCCACCAAGTCGGCGACGGTGCTGACCATCGCGTTCTGAAGGCTGAGGATTTCCCGTATTTTCTCGGTGACCTGCGCCGACAGGCTATCCGCCCGGCGCTCCACCTGTTTCTTCTCCGTGTCCGCCGCAAGCCGCGCCGAAGCGGTGACCGAGGTGACGTCGTGGATCATCTCTATGAAGCCGGGAGATTCCCCCTCGGCGATGTCAAACGTCTTCACATCCACTTGGTACGACCTTCCCCCATGCTCGAAGAAGGTCTGCATCTCTCCGCGCTTCGCCCGTTCCAAACTGCAGTTGTCTGTCCCGCAGATGCAGAATTTTCCGTGGTCACAGGGTTTGCCGAGCATGTCCTCCCGCTTGATCCCAAACAACTCTTGGGCGGTGTCGTTGACAAACGTCCAGTTCATCTTGCTGTCCGCGACCCGCACCGGGAAGGGCATCAGGTTGAGGATGGTTTCAAACCGGCGGTTCTGCTCGTCCAACAGACTGTCCCGCCGCTCAATGCCGGCGGTCAGCTCATACAGCAGCGTCCGGGTCTGCCGCTTCTCGGTGACGTCCGCGACCGCCCCGGCGACGCGGAGCGGTGTCCCGTCGTTGTCCCGCAGAGCGTAGCCCGTGGAATGGTATGCCCGGTAAACCCCATTGTACGTCATCATCCGGTATTCCACGTCAAACGGGGTGTTTCCCGTGCGGTCGTTCAGATGGGCCATGAAGGCGTCCTGCGTCGCCTGAAGGTCTTCTAGGTGGAGCCTACCCACCCAACAGGCATAGCCCACCGCATAGTCTTCCTCACAGTGCCGCCCGAGCAATTGGCTCAGTTCTTTCGAGCAGGTGAAGCGGGAATCGGGATGGAACGGGTCCCCGTCCGCGATGTGCATGTCCCAGAGGGCGACGCCCAACGCTTTACATGCCAACGCGGAACGTATAAACGGTGTGTCCATAGCGGTGCCTCCGTACGATTTCGAGGGATAAATGGTCCGGTAACACGAGATACCATGAGACAGTATAAACCCTAGTGCAACATGAGAGTCAAGATTGGTGAAGTTAAAATATGGACAAAATATTTCCGTAACTTGGAGGGATTTTTGGGCAGATTGTCCATGACGGTATCTTCGCCTTGCGTTCCAAGCGAAAATACGGTAGAATGCTGTCATCAAAAACAGGAGGTTCATCCGTGCAGATCGATATCCTCACCCTGTTCCCGGAGAGCGTCGGGCGGTTTTTGGGCGAAAGCATTATCGGCAGAGCGCAAAATAAGGGTGTCATCGCCATCCGGACCCACCAAATACGCGACTTCACCCAGAATAAACAGAAGCAGGTGGACGATTACCCTTACGGCGGCGGTCACGGGCTGATCATGCAGGCGGACCCGCTCTACCGCTGCTGGGAGCATGTCACGGCGACCCATGGCGAGGGGCGCACCGTCTACCTTTCGCCGCAGGGCCGCGTGTTCAGTCAAGACGAGGCGCGCCGCCTCCTCGCAACCCCGCACTTGATCCTCGTCTGCGGCCACTACGAAGGGGTGGACGAGCGGTTTATCGAAGAATGCGTCGATGAGGAGATTTCGATCGGGGACTATGTGATCACCGGCGGGGACTTGGCCGCCTGTGTGGTCGCCGACGCCGTCTGCCGGATGGTTCCCGGCGTCCTCGCCGCAGAGGAGGGTTTTACCGGCGAGAGCCACTGGGACGGGCTGCTGGAATATCCGCAGTACTCCCGCCCTGAGGTCTGGCACGGCAAAGCCGTCCCCGAGGTGCTGCTGAGCGGTCACCACGCGAATGTCGCCAAATGGCGGCGCGAGCAGGCGTTGGAGAGGACCCGCCGGAAAAGACCGGATTTGCGGTTGCCGGACGCATAAAACGACGGGATTTTCCGATACTATCGGGGACATCAACGCAGAGGAGCCGCCGACATCATGACAGAAAAGCGTCCCGCGGCGTTGCTGAAGCTGAGAAGCGCTTTACTGCGCCAAGCCTCGGTGACGACAGCCGAAATAGGCCCCGGCTATATTGAAGTCGCATATGAGCCGGCGGTCACCGTTCGACCAGAATCAGATCCTCCCCAATCCGGCTGATCGAATGCCAAGGGATGACGATGTCCTCCTCCCGGCCGAACATCCCTAGGTATTTACACGCGCCGGGGACGACGAGCGCCACCAGCTGTCCGGTTTCGGCATCGATCTCCACGTCGCTGGGATACCCCAACCGGTTCCCGCTGCATACGTCGATGACCTCTTTTCCCCGTATATCCGCGATGCGGCAGTGCATAGTCTCACCTCCCGCCCTTTGAGCTGAGTGACTATAGGTATCCTATTGCCGGCAACGTAAAAAAATGCTTGACAGCGCCGAATCGGTGTGGTATACTTTCAGTTATCGCCGGAGTGGCGGAACTGGCAGACGCCCGGGACTTAAAATCCCGTGAACCCTAGGTTCGTACCGGTTCGAGCCCGGTCTCCGGCACCAAGCACACTGTCGCGGGGTAGAGCAGTCCGGTAGCTCGTCGGGCTCATAACCCGGAGGTCAGGGGTTCAAATCCCCTCCCCGCAACCACAAGAAACGCCTAGAACCGCAATGGTTCTGGGCGTTTTCTCTTTTGCGTTTATCACGGTGGAAAACCGCGTTTGTTCAAGTTTCGTTCAAGTGACGAGTGAAAAACTGTCCCGCGCCTTCCCCCGCTCGCGCCGTTTCTTTCGGTGTCAGCGCGTCCGGTGTAAGAACGTCATCCAATATGTCGCTCGCGGCTTCCACCGCCGTCTTGATGGCGTGGGAATAGATGTTGACCAGCGTGGACGCCTGCGCGTGACCCGTCCGGGCTTGCAGGGTGCGTACATCGACCCCGTTTGCGATCTGCAGGCTGCTGAACGTGTGACGGCATGAATGCGGCGTGAAGTGCGGGAGGCTGTGCTTTTCGATGAACTGACCGAGCCAGTAGTTGATCGTGTCAGGGTTGATTGGCTTCCCGCCGCACTGGGTGAACAGACGATCCTTGTCACCAACCCAAGCGTCGCCCATCGCTAGCTTTTGAGCAGCCCACCATGCGCGGTACTCGGTGAGGACGGTAAACATCACCGCCGGAAGCTTGATTGACCGCTCGCTGGAAAGGTTTTTCGTGGGAACCTCCGCGATGCCTTTTCCCTGCTGGTATTGGCTCGCGCGGTTGATATGGATCATCTGACGGTCAAAGTCGATGTCGCGCCACTCAAGCCCGCACAGCTCGCCCCGGCGGACGCCGCTGTACAAAAGCAGCAATATCGCCGTCTTGACCCGTATGTCATCCTCCGCGAACAGCAAGCCGACAACATGCCGC
>JAISVO010000115.1 GCA_031271525.1 Oscillospiraceae bacterium | reverse complement strand
CGTCGACAAGCGCGGTGTACAACTATTATTATGAGGGTGCGCGGCCAGCAGCCGGCACCCGCTTTTTTTGGCGCGGGGAGTATTTCCGGCTGTACGAGGACGACGGCGCGTTGTTCTTGGCGGCGGAGACGCCCGGAAGCCAAAACAATGAAATTGAAGACGGAACGCCCGCGGTGCCGGTGAACAACATCGCCGGGCTGGACGTCTCAAACTTCGGTTCCTTGGCTGAACCCGCCGCCGACACCGAAACGGATGATGACTACCGCCAGCGGATCCGGGAGAAGATCGCGGGACCCGCGCGGAACGGGAACAAGCAGCATTATAAATCGTGGTGCGAGGAAACGCCCGGTGTGGGAAGGGCGCGGATTATCCCGCTGTTTGCCGGGGAAAACACCGTGATGGGTGTGCTGTTCGGAATCGGCGGCGAACCTGCCGTGGATCCGGTTGTGGAGCGTGTGCAGAACTACATCGACCCGATTACCCTCAATGTGCAGCGGGAATACAACGGGGAGCCGGTGACGGTGGGCGACGGGCTGGGAAACGGCGTCGCCAACATCGGGGCGCATTTTCTCGCCGTGCCGGCGTCGCCTGTGCCGGTTGACGTGTCGTTTGCGGTAACGCGTAAAACGACGTCCGCGACGGAGCAGGTGACGGCGGAAGCGACGGAGGCGATCGGCGCTTATCTGAAAGACCTCGCGCTGAATGCGCCGGAGGAGGAAGAGGCGGTCGTGCGCATCTCGACGGTCGGCGCGTTAATCCACTCGCTGCCGTCCGTGCTTGACTACAAAGAACTGACCTTGAACGGGGCGACGGCCAACATCGAGATAACCATGACGCAGGTCGCCGTTCTGGGGGAGGTGACGGTCGTTGAGACTGTATGACAACGCGCCGGGCGGAAACTATGAGGAGCTGAAAACCTTTTACCCTGTCTGGTACCGCGGCGTGCTGGAAATGGACGCGCTGTGGCGGGTCTTTGGCGGGCAGCTCGACGATGCGCAGGCGGGGATTGTGCGGGCAATCGACAACTGCTTCATCCGCTCCGCCGACGAGCCGACCGTTACCGGTCTTGAGGCGTTTTTATCGATCCGATACACCGGAACCCGCACACTGAACGAGCGGCGTACCGCCGTGGCGGCTCTCTTTTCCGGGCACAACCATATCGGGGAACCGGAGATTAGGCAGATCGTCGGTTTGTTTACCGCCGGGGTTGTCGGCGTTGCCTTTGGCTATGGCGTGATCGGGGTTACCGTTGATACGGTGGCCGGGGAACCGTTTCAGATTGAGGATTGCCGGGCGGTTCTGCTCAAAAATATCCCGGCGCACCTCGCGCTGATGATGACGGTCATCTACACAACGCCTCCCGCCGCCGCGCCGGTTGTGATCGCCGCCGGGGCGATGAGCGTGATGGAGACAACGCTGCCGGCAATCCCGGAGGTGCCGCGCCGGGCGTACGCCGTCAACGCGGACACCGGAGCACTTGCCGAGTTGTACACGCGGGACGAAAGAGGGATTAACCGAGCCTATATCGCGGGAGGGATGAACGCATGAGCCTATCGGAACTTGTATCGCTGATCGGCGGGGACGCCGCGCCGGTATACCTGTCGTCGGATACCGTGATCACGCCGGACGGGCAGACCGTGACGCTGCACGTCGGGAACCGGCAAATCCACCTGACGGCAGATCAGGCGGCGCAGATCGCGGCGGCCGCCACGGCGGAGGCGCTGACGGCGGAGATACAGGCGCGGGAAACCGGGGAAGCCGCGCTGAAGGCGGATATCGAAACGGAAGCCTCGGAGCGTCAGCAATCCGCCGCCGGAGAAACGGCGGAACGGCAGGGCGCGGATAATGTCTTGCAAGCGCAGATCGAGGACGAAATGAGTTACCGGGAAGCCGGGGACACGGAGAACGCGCAAGCCGTCGCGGACGAAACAAGCAGGGCGCAAGACGCGGAGGCGGGTATACAGGCGAAGTACGATCCGCTGATTCCCAGCACCGCGACGGCGGCAAATCAGCTTGTGGACACAGACAAGCTGAACAGCAGCATCGACCACATGGCGGCGCACCGGATTACATACGACCCGGAAGGGAACCCGTTCCCAACGCGAGCCGCCGCGTGGGGCGCGACCGAGGTATACCACGGCGGCGCGTCTTACATCCCGACCGAACACGATTACTTATTGATAACGGCGGATGAAGGCGCTCCGGCACCGTATACAGGGGGTCAGACGCGGCACGAATACGACGGGTCAAAATGGGCGTACGCCTATGGAATCAACGAGCGCCCGTTTACGGCGGAGGAAAACGCCGTACTCGATTCCAAAGCAACACAACCCCTGATCGATGCGCTGAAAGAGATCATCGGCTACTTTACCGGCGGTTCGGCAAACACTGCCGCGAAGCTCGCGACGGCGCGTACCCTGATCGCGAGTGACAGCAGCACAACTATGCCGTCTTTTGACGGTTCCAGCGGCGTAACAATCGGCGTGCTTGTCACGGTTGCCGCCGGAACAGAGACCAACGTGATGCCGACGACATCAAAGCAGACACTGCGTTCTTGGCTGACCGCCGCGCGGAACGTCTTGGCGTGGCTTGTGGCGAGGTTTGACGCCTCCGGCAACCCGAACGGCAAGGCGGCGACGGCCGGCGCTGCGGATACCTCCGCCAAATGGGCGGCGGCGCGGACAATCACTGTGAACGGCGATGTCTCCGGTTCGGTGTCCGTCGATGGGTCGGCGAACAAAACCCTGTCACTGACATTGAGCGCAGGCGTTACCCAAACAATAGCCGCGAAGCAGAACGCCGCGTTATCCGCCGCCGCCTGTACCGCGCTGGGCGTGGCGTCCGGTACGACGCTGGAGGACGCGCTGATCGCGGTCAACAACCGAAAGGGCTATGTCGTCAATATGACGGCGCAAACGTTTTGATGTGGAAAGCAAGATAATCCTCATAAAGCCCGTTTTGATACTTGTTTTTCTTTTCTTTCTATGGTAAAGTAATGGTGCGGAGGTTTTCTGCACCAAAAGAAAGGGCGGTGGAAAAGTTGCCTGAGAGCCAGTTGGAAGCTGTTTTAGCAAACAGCTTTTATTCATCTGTCGCATCTACCTCTGGAGAAGATGGTAATGTTGTTATTTTCCATTTTGCAAAGTCAAAACATAATGGAACTACAGAAGGGGACACACCTGCTGAAAGCATACTTGATGTTGCGATAAAGCCGGAGGATTACTTCGAGTTTTTTATGCATGTTGTTCTTGGAGCAGAAAAATACCGGATGCAGTTTGGAACTGACATTATTAAAGGTATTTTAAACGGAGGTGATGATCATGCTGACGAGCCCTTACAAGCGTGAATTGGGGACGACAGAAGGCGGGGTCACCATTGAACGTGTCAAACTGCTGGAGAAAGCGGGCAAACTTGATGCCCCGACTTTAATGGCTCATGTTTTGGAGGTTTCTGATTCGGATTCTCTGCATGAGTATGACGAATGGACGCATAAACTAGTAAGAGATTCCCGACTTGATATTGGGGAGCTTCTTATGGAATTTATTCGTAGGTTTGTCATCGAGGGCAATATCGACAATTTGCCTGCCAACGTGCGGGTTTTTGTTGAAGCCGTATTTAACATTCCGGCTCTTCAAGAAATCTGTGTTGTGAATGAACTTGGATTTCCTGATGTCTGGTTGATTTTCCATGACTTGACA
>JAISVO010000065.1 GCA_031271525.1 Oscillospiraceae bacterium | reverse complement strand
TATCCCTTCTCGCGTAATCGTTGATACGTTAACAGCAGGTCTTTCCGGCCATTGCGCCGAAGGAAGCGCCGTATCAACTGCTGTTCGTATTCCGTATGTTGTTTCGGATGACTGTGAGGTCGATGGCTGCCAGATTTTAAGCTCTCCAACGTCCCGTCGTAGCGTTTTACCCATTTATAGACTGTCTTCCGGCTCATCTTAAATCGTAACGATGCCCTCGTTCCACCGTGCTTGAAATAATACTGAACCATGCGTTGACGATGATGCGCTTCCTGTGTTACCATGTCCATGACAATGAGCCTCCATTTTGGCATGTGTTGTGTGGTAACTCCACTATACCATTAGGACTCGCTCTTTGTCTCTGCTTCTGTTACCTATCTATTGTACCGTAACAGAATTTTTTTCGTTTACATAATCAAATCCTATTGACAAACCCCCTTCGGTGTAGTATAGTATAAACATGTAAAGTTTTTTTACTTTACAAACAAACATCCAAACCAAGTGGGGTGACGCCGGTGAAAGACGATCCGCTCGTTATGAGTATGCTTTTCGACTTCTACGGCGAGGTTCTCACCGAGAAGCAGAAGGATTTCTTCGACCTCTACTACAACCGCGATCTGTCGCTGGGCGAGATTGCCGAGAATACCGGCATCACCCGGCAGGGCGTCCGGGATGTTGTTGTGCGCGCGACCCAAGTCCTGCGCACGATGGAGGAGAAGCTGGCACTGGTGGAACGCTACAAAACCATCCAGAGCGGGCTTCTGGAGATCCGGGACGCCGCCGCGAGCATCGAGGCGGCCAACAACCACCACGGCGGCAGCGCCTCGATCCGGGGATACAGCCAACGGATCCAAGACCTTGCCAACCAGATTGCGGAGAAGACATAATGGCGTTTGAATCCCTCGGCGAACGGCTGAGCGGCATCTTCAAAAAGCTGCGGAGCCGGGGCCGCCTCGGTGAAAAAGATATACAGGAAGCCATGCGGGAGGTGCGCCTCGCGCTTTTGGAGGCCGACGTCAACTTCAAGGTCGTCAAGGATTTTTGCGCCCGTACCGCCGAACGGTGCAAGGGCGCGGATGTCCTTGAGAGCCTCACGCCGGGCCAGATGGTGGTCAAGATCGTCCACGAACAGCTCGTCGAGCTGATGGGCGGCGCGAACGACGGCGCGCTGAAACTCGCGGTTTCCCCCAAGCCGCCGACCGTCGTCATGCTGGCGGGCTTGCAAGGCGCCGGGAAGACGACAAACGGCGCGAAGCTCGCGGGGTACTTCAAGCGTCAGGGCAAACGCCCGCTGCTGGTCGCTTGCGACGTCTACCGCCCGGCGGCGATCAAACAGCTCCAAGTCGTCGGGGAGCAGCTGGGCGTGCCGGTCTTCGAGATGGGGCAGACCGATCCGGTCAACATCGCGGCCGAAGGCGTCAAACACGCGCAAAAACACGGCAACGACCTCGTCTTCCTCGATACGGCGGGCCGGCTCCATATCGACGACACCCTGATGGAGGAACTAAACCGGATCAAAAAGGCGGTCAGCCCCAACGAGATCCTGCTGGCCGTCGACGCGATGACGGGTCAGGACGCCGTCAACGCCGCCCAGACCTTCAACGAGCGGCTGGGGATCGACGGCATCCTGCTGACCAAATTGGACGGCGACTCCCGGGGCGGGGCGGCGCTTTCGGCGCGCGCGGTCACCGGAAAACCGATCAAGTTCTGCGGCGTTGGGGAAAAGCTTGACCAGATCGAGCCGTTCTATCCCGACCGGATGGCGTCCCGCATCCTTGGAATGGGCGACGTCCTCACCCTGATCGAGAAGGCGGAGCAGGCGATCGACCTGAAGAAAGCCGAGCAGATGGAGAAAAATCTCCGCGCCGGCCGCTTCACGCTGAACGATTACCTCAGCCAAATCGGGCAGCTGCGCGGGATGGGGAGCATGAACGACATCATGGGGATGATCCCCGGCATCAACAAGGGTGCCCTGCGGGACGCGAAGTTCGACGAGCGCTCGATGAACCGCACCGAAGCGATCGTCCTGTCAATGACCCCGGGCGAACGCGAGAACCCCGCGATCCTCAACTCGTCACGCAAGCGCCGTATCGCGGCCGGCAGCGGCACCAAGGTAGAGGACATCAACCGGCTGCTGAAGCAGTTTGACATGATGAAGTCGCTGGCAAAGCAGATGGCCGGCGGAAAAGTGCCGAAAAACCTTCGGGGTTTATTAGGATAAATTTTAGGAGGAACAGAAACCAATGGTCAAGATGAGACTGCGCCGGATGGGCGCGAAGAAAGCGCCTTACTACCGCATTGTGGTCGCCGACTCCCGGTATCCCCGCGACGGGCGGTTTATCGAGGAGATCGGGACCTACAACCCGCTGGCGGAGCCGGCGGAAATCAAGGTGGAAGCGGAACGCGCGAAGGATTGGCTTTCCAACGGGGCGCAGCCGACCGACACCGTGAAGAAACTGCTGCAAATCGCCGGAGTGATCTGAATGAAAGAGTTATTGCGCCACATGGTGGAGCATCTGGTCGAGGACCGCGAGGCTGTCAGCGTCACCGAGAAGGAGAGCGGCGGCGAGCTGACGCTGGAGCTCCGCGTCGCGGCGGGCGACATGGGCAAGGTGATCGGGCGGGGCGGCGGAATCGCGAAAGACCTCCGCACCGTCGTGCGGTCGGCGGCCCCCTCGGGCAAGCGCGTCAACGTCGAAATCCTAGAATAGTGGCAGATAACCTGCTCGAAATCGGTCAGATTGTGAGCACCCACGGCGTGCGCGGCGAGGTTCGCGTGACGCCGTGGTGTGATAGCCCCGCCTTTCTGACGGGGTTTTCAACGGTGTATTTGCGCGGCGCGCCGGTTAACGTGGAAAGCTCCCGCGCCCATAAAAACCTCGTGCTGATGAAGCTTGCCGGGATCGACACGGTGGAAGCCGCGCAAGCCCTGCGGGACGCCGTTCTATCGATCGACCGCTCGGGGGTGACGCTGCCCGAAGGCCGGTATTTCATCCAAGACCTGATCGGGCTGGCGGTCTACGACGGCGCGGAGCATATCGGCACCCTGACCGACGTGCTGACCATGCCCGCCCACGACGTCTACCAAGTGCGCGGCGAGGACGGCGAGCGATTGATCCCCGCCGTCCCGGAATTTGTCAATGAGATTGACATTCCCGCCGGTATCATGCGCGTCAGCCTGATTGAAGGCATGTGACGCTCCCCGGCGCGCGCCGCCCCCTTCGGACCGGAGGGTACGAATAAACAACACCCGCGCCCCGATATGGGACGCGGGTGTTTCGGCCTATTCTTCGTTGGCTTCGGTTGTTTTCCGCGCCATTTCGAGGAGGAACCGTTCCAAGGAATCCGGCGGCAGCCCTTCTGTCGCTTTATCCAAGAGCATGTCGATGCCCGGTCTGGACGGCTTTAAGTCGTCGTACATTTTCTCAAGCAACCGGAGCGTTTGCTGGTTGGTGTTCTCCCGGGCTTCCACAAGATTTCCAATCCCAACCCCCAGCCCCCTGTCGGAAGCGCTGTCTAACGCGAACACCGCTTGTTTGATGTACTCTGTATCCTTGATGATCATATCAATGTGCCGCATGACCCACTCTATGGTCAGTCCATTCTGCGTGCTTACGGTTTCCGCTTGGGTATCCATATTTGTATCCTCCTTATAGTCCGGAGGACGCGCCAGACAGATCGTGCTTTCGTCTACGAAGCGCGCCCTGCCGTTTTTAACCAGACCTTTTGCCCGTTTTGGGTAGGTTGCTTGGTATCGGTTGCCGGATTCGTCTATGACCGCCACGTTTTTTCCGATGGGTGTCTCCCCCTGTCACAGAACTTGCGGACGCGTTTTTTTGTGATGGGTGCCCTCCCCTGTCCACGGGTACAGGATAGCACAGGGGAGATGGTTTGGCAAGGAAAAGTTTTGCGCGTCACACGCAGCGCCGCACCGGAACCCGGGCCGCCGATAACCGCGCGGTAATTTCCTCCGCGGAGGCGTCAATACACCGGACAGCCTCCGTCCGGTCACGCGGAGGCGCGTCCGGTTCCCGTTTGAAGCAGGTATCGAGCACCCAGCGCTTGCTCGCGTTGATTTCGTCCGCTCCCATGTAGTTCTCCACCGCATAGTCCCACCTTTGATTGAGAAGGGCCTCCACGTTTTGCGAAAAGGCGTATTCATGCGGTAAAATATTGCGAAGATCACCGTCCTCGCGGAAAAAAGAACGGTGTTCGCCGCTATTGACCTCATCGGCCAGTTTTTTGCGGAACACCGCCATATCCTCCAGCGCCCCGCCGCCGAGAAGCGCGGTTTCAAGGCGCTTATAGGTCGAAAGTAAGTAAATCTCGTCGGTCATAAGGTGTACGACATACCCCAGATACAGGTCTTTGCCGCTCCGGCCGGCGTTGTCCCTGATAAACGCATCCAGCCTGCTTCGGAACAGCGCGGCCATTTCCGGGTAACCGTAGCCGTAAGATCGGATCCCGTCGCATAGGTGGGAGCGCTTTTTGTCAGCGCGCTGATACCCCTGTTTCGCGTGGACGGCGTCCGGAGCGATACTGCCGCCGTAAAACAGCGGCGCGTCTTGGAGTACCCTGCCGCCTAAAACGGCATATATCCTATCCGCTATCGCGAGGTGCGTCGCCGCCCCCGGCATACAAACCCCTCCAAACCTTCCGCACGGTCAGCCCCGCGCCTTAATCACCTTCATCCGCACGAACTCCTCTCGTTCCTTCTCCTCGAGGGCCGCGGTGATCAGCTTGACCTTGGCGGTCAAATCGGGGATAATCACATTTTGGAGCGCGTTCGCGCGTTTCTGCGTCTTCTTGACCGCCGTCGCGAGCCGGTAGACCGTCGTCTCGACCTCGGCCAGCTCGGCGGTCAGCAGCTTCACGGCATGGAACCTCGCCACGGCTTCGTCGAAGTCGCGGCTGGTGGAGGCGAAGCCGATCGCCCGGGCCGGGCTTTGGTCGGCCGTGACGTGGAGCAGCTCGACCCCCATCACGCTGCGGAAACGGATCTGCACCGAGTCGTCCAGCGGGATGTTCTCCGCCATCTCCCGGCAGGTCCCGTGTACGATGTTCGCCATCTGCAAGGCGCGGTACGCCTCGGAAAACGTCTCGTCGATCCGGCTCTGCAACGCGCCGGCCGCGTCGATCATCCGCATCATCTCGCGGATGAGGATGTTGCGCTTCCGGTCCATCAGGTCATACCCCATCCGCGCCAGCGTCAGGGTGCGCGTGATCGCCATCAGGTTCCCCTTGGTCGGGACGACACTCGCCATCTATATGCTCCCTCTCAGCGCGATCAGTCCGTCCTCTTTGTAGTATTTCTTCAGCAGAACGGCGTCAACGCGGTCGAGCTCGTCGGTGGGCAGCGCGGAGAGCGACTGCCAGCCGGTTTCCAGCGTCTGGTCGATGGTGCGGTTCTCGCCCGGCTCCTGACGGACGAAATTTTCCTCAAACAGCTTCCCGAACCGCAGATACTTCTTGTCGGTTTCGCTCAGCTCATCCTCGCCGATGACGCCCGCCAGCGCGCGGGCCTCCTGCACCTTGGCGTAGGAGGAGAAGAGCTGATTGCTGAGCGCCGGGTGATCCTCCCGGGTAAACCCTTTGCCGATCCCGTCCTTCATCAGGCGGGAGAGGGAGGGGAGCACCGTGATCGGCGGATAGAGCTTCGATTGGTCCATCTCCCGGTCGAGGACGATCTGCCCCTCGGTGATGTATCCGGTCAGGTCGGGGATGGGATGGGTGATATCGTCGTTCGGCATCGTCAGGACGGGGACTTGGGTCACCGAACCCGGCATCCCCTCAATCATCCCCGCCCTCTCGTAGAGGGAGGCAAGGTCGCTGTACAGATAGCTCGGGTAGCCCTTCCGGGAGGGGATTTCCCCCTTGGAGGAGGAGAACTCCCGAAGCGCTTCGCAGTAGGACGTCATGTCGGTCATGATGACCAGCACGTGGTAGCCCAGCGTGAACGCGAGGTATTCTGCGGCGGTCAGCGCGCAGCGCGGGGTGAGGATCCGCTCGATGATCGGGTCGGACGCCATATTGAGGAACATCACAACCCGCTGGAGCGCGCCGCTCTCCTCAAAGTCCCGGCGGAAGAAGTCCGCCGTATCGTTCTTAACCCCCATCGCGGCGAAGATGATGGCGAAGTCGCCGTCGTCCCCCGAGACGCGCGCCTGCTTGACGATCTGCGCCGCCACCTCGTTGTGGCGCATCCCGGCGCCCGAAAAGATCGGCAGCTTCTGACCCCGGATCAGGGTGGACATCCCGTCGATCGCCGAGATTCCGGTGTAGATGCATGACCGGGGATATTTCCGCGCGACCGGGTTGATCGCGCTGCCGTTGATGTTCCGGGACTCCTGTGGGAAGACCGCGCCCAAGCCGTCGATCGGGCTGCCCGCGCCGTTGAAGACCCGTCCGAGCATCTCCTTGCTGAGCGGAAGCTCCATCGGGTGCCCCGTAAACCGGGTGGATACGTTTTCAAGGCTCAAGCCGCCGGTCCCCTCGAATACCTGCACCACCGCCCGGTCGCCCTCCAGACGGATCACCCGTCCGGCCCGCCGCTGACCCGCGCCCAGCGTAATTTCGCACACCTCGTCGTAGCCGACGCCGCTGACGCCGTCCAGCACGATCAAAGGCCCGTTGATCTCGGATATGCCGATATAGTCGATCCTCATAAATTCGCCTCCAGCACAGTCCGCACCGCGCCGTCAATCTTTTCGCGGTAGCCTGCCAGCATGTCGAGCTTGTCGTTCGGTACGTCGTATTTGATCCGGATCAGCGCGTCGAGGATGCCTGTATCCCTGAGCTGCCCGACCGGGATCCCCTTATCCAGCAGCGGCTTGACCGCGTCGTAGAAGTAGAGGCAGATCTCCATCATCCCCTTCTGCTTCTCGATGGGCACATACGTATCCGTCTCGTGGTAGGCGTTCTGCTGCAAAAACCCGAGCCGCACAATCCGGGCGGCTTCGATCACCAGCTTCTGATCGTCCGGGAGGATGTCCGCGCCGATCAGTTTGACGATCTCCATCAGCTTGCTCTCTTCAAGCAGCAGACGGGCGATCCGGGTCCGGAGGACCGAGAAGTCGTCGCCGAACTTTTCCCGGTACCACGGCTCAAGGTCGTCCACATATTCGGAGTACGATGTGATCCAGTTGATCGCCGGGAAATGGCGGGCGTACGCGAGCTGGCGGTCGAGCGCCCAGAAGGTGCGTACGAACCGTTTGGTATTCTGGGTGACCGGCTCGGAGAAGTCGCCGCCCTGCGGCGACACCGCGCCGATGACGGTGACGCTCCCCTCCGCGCCGGAGAGGGTGACCATATATCCGGCCCGCTCGTAGAATTCGGCGAGCCTTGAGGGGAGGTACGCCGGGAACCCCTCTTCGGCGGGCATTTCCTCCAGCCGCCCCGCGATTTCGCGGAGGGCCTCCGCCCAGCGGCTGGTGGAATCCGCCATAATCGCGACGTGATACCCCATGTCGCGGTAATACTCCGCGACCGTCATCCCGGTGTAGATCGACGCCTCGCGGGCGGCGACCGGCATGTTGGAGGTGTTCGCGAGGAGGACCGTGCGGCTGAGCAGCGGCTTGCCCGACCGGGGGTCGAGCAGCTCGGTGAATTCCTCCAGCACTTGGGTCATCTCGTTGCCGCGTTCCCCGCAGCCCAGATAGACGATGATGTCGGCGTCGCTCCACTTCGCGAGCTGATGCTGGGTGATCGTCTTCCCCGCGCCGAACGGGCCCGGAATGGCGGCGCAGCCGCCCTTCGCCACCGGGAAGAGGGTGTCTATGACCCGCTGGCCCGTGATCAGCGGGCGGGAGATCGGCAGGCGGTTCCTCACCGGTCGGGGGGTGCGGATCGGCCAAGTCTGACGAAGGGCCAGCGTGTGGGTTTTCCCCCGGGCGTCTTTCAGCTCGGCAAGGGTTTCGGTCACGTCGTACTCCCCGTTCGGGGCGGTTTTCGTGACCGTCCCCGATACCTGCGAGACGCACCGGTGGACAATTAGCTCGGTCTCCCGGCACTCGGCGTACACCGTTCCGGGGGCGACGGCGTCGCCCTCCTTGACGAGGACGGTGACATCCCACTTCCGCTCGGTGTCCAGCGCGCCGATATTGACGCCCCGCGCCATAAACGCGCCGGAGGCTTTCTCCAGCGCCCGCAGGGGTCGGAGCACTCCGTCGAAGATGTTGTGAAGCAGCCCGGGGCCAAGCTCGATCGCCAGCGGACCGCCGGTTCCGGCGACCGGGTCGCCGGGCCGAAGCCCCACGGTATCCTCATAGACTTGGATGACGGCGTCCTCGCCGCGCACGCTGACGACTTCCCCCATCAGGGCTTCCGAACCCACCCGGACGGACTCCATCATGGCGAGCGACGCCGCGCCGCGCGCGGTGACGACCGGCCCGTTGACGGAATAAACCTCATACGGCATTGTCTTATTCCCCCAGTTTTAACCCGAACAACTCGGAAAAACGGCTCCGCAGCTCGTAGATGCTGGTGTCAAACGTCTCGTCCACATGGAGTTTCCTCGCCGGGCCGGTGGCTTCCAGCCCCCCCAGCTCAAAGCTCCCCTCCGTAAAAGTGACGGCATACGGACCGCCGGCGGGCCTCAAAGTCTCCGCGAGCGGCATATCCTCCGGACGGAGGCAGACCGTCGCGTCGCTCTCGAACGTCGCCAGCACGCTGGATATAATGCTTCTCAGCTGTTCGGCGTAGGCTTTCGTCTTTACATACCCGCTGAGCTTCTCCTTGACGGAGGCCGTGACCTCGTCCGCCATCGCCTCCCGGCGCCGGAACAGCTCCCGCTTGTTCTCCATGACGTTATGGGATAACCGCCGCCCGCAATCCGACTCGATCCTGCTGATCTCGGCTTTGATATGCCGGTAGGCCGCCGCCAGCGCCTCGTCCTCGGCGGCGTTCATCGCGGCGTCGCTCTCCCCCTTGATCTCTTGGTAGAGGGCGTCGGCCTCCCGCTTCGCGTCGCTCAGGATGGCGTTGATAAAATGGTCCAGTTTCGCCTCTACATTTTCCACAATCCTACACCTTTACCCCTATAGACTCTCGGATATACCGCGTGATCGAGTCGGCGGAGCGCCCGGTTCCGTGACGGTCGGGAATCTCCACCACAATCGTCCGGCTTCCGCGCTGCTTCAGGTCGCCGAGCTGTTCGGGACAGAGCGCCGCCAGACGCTCGGTCACCAGCAGGATCCCGATCTCGGGGTTTGCGATCGCCTCCGCGACAGCCGCCTGCGCCTCTTTGCGCTCATGGACGACCACGCCCTCGATCCCCGCCATCCGCAGGCCGGTGAGGGTGTCCACGTTGTCGGAGATGGCGAAGTACCGCATCAGAACCGCCCGAGGATCATCAGCGAGACGATCAGCCCGTATAGCGCGATCCCTTCGGCAAGCCCCACAAACAGCATCGCCTTGCCGAACAGCTTCTCGTTTTCGCTGATGGCTCCCAGCGCCGCGCTCGCGGCGGCAGCCGTAGCCAGTCCGCCGCCGATGCCGGAGAGCCCGGTGGCGAGCGCCGCCGCGATCAGGCCCCAAGACATGTCGGTGATGCCGGCTGCCGCTTCGGCGGCGTCGGCCGCCAGCGCGTTGCCGACGCCGACAAGGCCGGTGAGGATGACGGCCCCGAAGAAGGCGCAGATTTGGCAGACCAGCGCCAGCTTGGGGTTCTTCCCCTTCTCCCTCCGCCGGTAGATGGCGTAGAGCGGGGAGACGAGCATCGCGACCGGGATGAGGACGAGCAGGTATTGCATAATAAGCGCTCCTTTAACATTATTTATCTTCGTATGTGGCGTAACAAGTTGAAACCCATGCCGCGCTTCCATGGCAGGTTTTGAGGAATCTATAAGAACCTTGGGGCAAAAAGGTTCTTACTACGCATCCTACGTCTCCTCCATGCCCAGCGGCTTATACGCCTTGCCAGCACCGGAGAAGAACCGCCCGAAGATTTCGTAGTATTCGAGGCGGAGGACTTGGATCGCGACCAGCACGGCCTCGAGTCCCGCGACGATCAGGTTGCCGGCGATCAACACGGCGATGTTCCGGGACCCGTCGGGGGCCGTCGCCATATTGAACACCACTTCCATCAGGGAGGCGTGGGCGATGGCGTACGCCCCGACGCGGAGGAAGGAGATGGAGTTTGTGATGAAGCTCAGGAAGACGTCGAAAAGCTCGAAGAAGCTCGCGATGAAGAAGCCTCCGAACCCCTCCTCGAAACGCACCGGTTTCCTCTCGAACAGGTGGGTAATCGGTTCCTTGAAGAAGATGACGGCGGTGGGGAGGGCCACCATCGCGGCGAGTACGGGGGCCGGGAAGGGGGAAACGCCGAAGCCGAGGAAGGGGAGCACCGCGAATACGATCCCGGCGTACATCACGATCCCGGTCACCGACGCCGGCCCGAACAGGATCTTCTCCCAGTCCCGCTGGCGGATCCCGTTGAGGATGTTGAGGATCACCGACAGGGCGACCAGCCCCGCCCCGGCGTAGATCGTAACGCTTAGTATGGAGAAGATCGCCTCGCTGGACTCCAGCACCTTGAACCCCGGCAGCAGATGCTCGTCGCCGAAGACGCTGCCGTAGATCAAGCCGAACAGCGCGCTCCCGGCGGCGCAGTAACACAGAACCTTCCCGATCCACATCCCTTTGAGCCTGTACATCAGCACCCCGGCGAGCAGGAGGAGCAGCGCGTGCCCGATGTCTCCGAACATCACGCCGAAGATCAGCGGGTAGCTGAACGCCACCAGCGGGGTGGGGTCGATCTCGTTGTAGGCGGGAAGCCCGTACATCGCGACAAACGGCTCGAAGGGGCGGAACAGGGCGTTGTTTTTGAGTTTTGTCGGGGGCGTGAACTCGGGCATGGCCTCCTGCTCTTCCTCGTCGATCAAGATGAAATTGACTTCCTTCCAGCGTCCGAACGCCTCTTCAAAGGGGCCCCGCTCCTTCTCGGGGATCCAGCCGATCAGGTAAAAGCTCTCCTCGGTGTGGGCGGCGTACCGGCGGATCTCAAACGCGCCGGACACCCGGCGGTAGAACCGGTAGGCTTCCTCCAGCGTCTCCCGCTCCTTTTGGGCGATCCCCGCAAGCTCGGCGGCAATGGCGTCGATCCGGCTCCGGTTCTGCTCCAAATCGGCGCGGATCATCTGCTCGGCCTCCTCGCCCGTGCCGGTCAGCCGCTCGGAGAGCCGGATCCGGTCAAACTGGAGGGAGGTGAAGAGCGCGTCGACCTTGTCCGCGCCTTCGCGCGGCATCATGTACATGCCGTAGACGTAATCCCTCTGCGTGTCGGTTGTGAAGAAGAAGACGTCGCTCCGGTCCTTGATGACGGGATAGAAGTGGTTAAAAATGTCGCGCGGAAGCCGCCCGAACCGGAACTTCATGTAGGTGACGCTGTAGAGCCCCTCGATCGGCACGTTGACGTCATGCAGCACCCGCAATTGGTTAAACAGCTGCACATCCTCGTCGGCGCGCGCTTTGCATTCCTCCCGTTCGGCAAGCAGCGCCTCCACCCGCGCCTCAATGCCGGCGAGGACGTCGCCCCCGTTATCAAAGGTCCCGGCGGCGTCCGCTTTCCGGGGCGGCTTCAAGCCGAGCAGCGACATCAGCCGTTCCACCCGCCGAAGGTTATCGAGGTAGGGGTTTGCCGTATCGAAGGGGTTGAGACCTTTGAGCTTCCGCATCACCGAAACCGCGGATTCGGGATGGAATTCATGCCCCACGATGCAGTCCAGCACAACGGCGTCGAAGTCCCGCAATGGACCGACGACCGTCGCCAGCTTCATCCGTGAAACAGACATGAGCAACCCTTCCCTTCTTTGTAATTCGTTTTATAAGATGACCAAGTATCTCTCGGCGGTCTCGGCAGGCAGCCCGTACCGGACGCTTTCGATCGTGTGGATCAGGTTTTGCAGCTCGTTTTGGAACAGGTTGACGTAGGCGATGGGCATGAAGACCGAGGGCGCGCCGCCCGTCATCTGCTGCCGGAAGAAATTCATCAGGCAAATCTGCCCCAGCTTTTCCAGAGAATCGTTGGGGTGCGCGGCGGCGTCTTTGCGGTAAAACGTCCGGGCCAGCAGTCCGCGCAAACCCTCGGCGTTATCCAGCGCGATCATGGTCTTCAGCTCAAGCGGTTTCAGGTGCGCGCCCGCCGGCAGGAGGTAATGGAAGATGTCGGGCATCAGCGCCGGATAATAGCGCAAAATACGGTCGATCATCGCGATGTTGATCCAGTCGGCCTGTATCCCGACGGCTTCGCGCAAAAGTTCCCCCGATTTCCCGGTCCTTCCCCGGAGCAGGCCGGCAAGCGACCGGAAGTACCCTCGCCGCATCTGCGTCTCCACCGCGAGATACGAGGGAAACGACCCGTTTTCGGGGCGGATCCGTTTCAGCGCGGCGTGGTAGTCGGTATTCTTCACCGCTTCCAGCAGATCGTCGTAGACGGTGATCGCCGGGAACAGGTCATACCGCACCCGGCTGAGGGTTTTCACGATTTCCGGCTGGTCAAAGATATACTCGGCCGCCTGCCCGGCGGACGCCATCCGCATGATCCGCATCAGCTGATCCATCTCAACCGCCAGCACGGGGTAACGTATGACGACCCGGTCTTCCCGGCGCATGTATAGAAACAACCGCAGGACATTCGCGAGATAGCGGCGCCGGAGGATATTTTCAAGGCGTTCGCGGCGAAGCGACGCGGTGTCCACCGTCGCCAGCGCGTCCCCCCAGCCGGGATGTCCGCGCAAAAAGTCGGCGACTTCGGAAACCGATTTCATCGCCGCCATTTTCGTATAGTCCCCGGCTTGGAGCCGTTTGCCGTACATGGCGCGCACCTTCGCGGTCACGGCGCCGTACCGTGTGAGATCAGCCGTCATGAACGCCGGACCACCATGTCGTAGAGTTTCCCGACCCATTCGTCGCGATGTTCGGCGTACAGGCGCTCCATGCTCTCCATTTCCATCCGGTGCAGCAGGTTCATCCCCTCAATGGCGTCCGCCGTCTGCTTTTCCTCGCGGTTACGGACCTCTTCGATCCGCGCGTCCGCTTGGGCGAGGGTCTTTTTATGGAGGGTCTCGGCGCTCTCGCTGAGGTCCTCCCGAAGCCGGAGTTTTTTTTCACGCGCCTCGGCGGCAAGCGCCTGCGCCTGCTTTTCGGCCTCGATAATGCTGTTGATCAAATCGGCGTGTTTCATATCGTGCAGCACACTCCTACAAATGGACGCGATTGTAGCATACTCCCACCCCACCGCTTTGTCAATAGGAAAAAACGAAGGGTTTTTATGGGTTTATGGGTATGAAACATCCCGGTTGGGCTTCCCCGGCTTTTGTCGGCCTCCGGAGCGGCACGATTTACTATAATTCCGGCTTTTACACCAAGCAAAAACCCGTCTCCCGCACCATCGAGCGCTCGATGTGGGCGAGTTTGTGCGAAGCCGTACGCGCCATCGCGCCGGCAAGCTGCGCCGTAATGTCCCCGATCCGCTGCGCGGCGGCGTCCGCGCCCCCCTCGGTCAGCGGGCCCATCAGCGCGCGCCCCACCGAGACGGCGGTCGCGCCCAGCGCCAGCGCCTTGAATACATCCAGCCCGCTCGTCACGCCGCAATCGACGAAAACCGGCATCGCGTCGCCGACGGCCTCAACGATCTCGGGAAGCGCCATCAGCGGCGGCACGGCGTAATCCATAATCCCGTGGTGGTGGCTCACCACAAGCCCCCGCGCCCCGGCAAGGCGGCAGAGCAGCGCGTCGCGCACGCTCATTACGCCCTTGACGATAAACGGTAGCGCGGTCGCCTTGACAAACGCCCCAAGCTCCTCGACATTCTTCCCGGCCATCGGCAGACCCATCACATTGTCTTTCTCCCCCCGGCTGTTGAACGCGTGGTCGATGTCCATCCCGACCGCGATACAACCGCATTCCTCGGCGTGAGCGATTTTGCGGAAGATCACCCCGTTGTCTTTATGAGGCTTGATGATCTTGATCACCTTCGCCCCGGTCGCGACGATCCGCTCAAGCTCGTCCTCCTCGCCCATCCCGGTCCACAGGACAGCTCCCGCCTTGACGGCCGCCGCCGCAAGGTCGGCCATTCCGTAGGGCGGACAGTGCCTTTCCAGATGGGACAGCGCGGCGGTCATCACCGGCGTCCGGAAGGTATGCCCGTACAGCGTCAGCGCCGTATCGGGCGTCTCCGCGCCGATATGCCGCATCTCCAGCAGCAGGGAATCAAAATACGCCCGCGTCAGGCGGTTCGCGTCTCCGGCCTTTTCCATATCCTCTACACCCCCTCAAAGGTCAGCGCCGACACCAAAACGGCCGCCGCTTTGGCGTGGGTCGCGAAGGTTGGGTGCCAGTCTGCGGCATAACCGTCGCTCGCCTGCTGGACGGGGAATTTTAACGTCTCGACGTTGATGTCCCCCGTCTCGGCCGTATAGCCGGCAACCGCCGCCTCCATCGCGGCGTAGAGCCGGTCGCCCATGATCCCGAGCGAGCAGACGATCCTCGCGCCCGGGTTCTTCGCCCGGATCTGCTTCAAGAACTCTATGTACCCGGCGGTGTACTCCGCCGCGCGGTCGGCGTCCCCCCCGCAGTAGCTGTCGTCGTTGGTGCCCAAGTTTACGACGATCATATCCGGCTCCCGTTTTGAAAAATCCCAGTCGGTCTGTGCCGCGGGAAACCCGTCCCCATAGGAAAAGCCCAGCTTTTCGTAATACTTCGGCACGGTTTGGGCTTCGTTCAGCACCCCCGCCGACGTATAGCCGGAGATCACGCCGTAACCGGAAAACGACACCATGCTGTAGTCCGCGCCGAGTTCCGCCGCCGCCAGATAGGCGTAGGTCTTGGTCACATCCTCGGTGGAGGTGGAAAAATGGTGGTTCCGGTCCTCGTCGTCCACCCCGTAGCCGCAGGTAATCGAGTCGCCCACAAATTCAATCAGCTTCGGCTTTTGCGGCGTCGGGGCGATCGAACCGGTCACCTCGATCCCGCCGATCCCGACGGTGGACATCGCCGACTCGGAGAGTTTTACGATGGTGACGACAACCTCACGCTCGGCGTCGCCCTCAAAGATTGGGATGACTTTCTCCCGGGCGTCAAGCATCTCGTCGATCACCCGCTCGCCGTCCAGAAGGATTGCGATCCGGGCTTGGTTATCGGTCCCGGCGGCGTTATCGCCCAACAGAGTGACCGACGCCGACGACCCGGTTACGGTAAATTCCGCGCCGGTGCCCGAGTGGGCGCACCACAGCACGCCGTCCGTCAGGCTCGTCCGCCCTAGCTGCTTGACGTTGTCCGCACTCGGCTCAAAAACGGTCATCACGGGGATCTCCTCCTCGACAGACGGCTCGGCGGGACTGGGCGTCGGCGTCGGCACCGGGGTCGGCGGCGGGCTGGGTTCAAGGGACGGGCTGACCGCCGCCCCCCCGCAGGACGCGAGCAGTGAAAACGCGAGGAACAGCGCCAAGACGCCTACATATTTTTGCATACTCTCTCCCCCTCATCGCATCTCAGCATACCAGATTTTTTCCCGGTTGGCAACAAAAAGCTACGGGGCGCTTTTTCAGCGCCCCATCCACAGGAAGATGATCAGAAGGTTCAGTAAAAACAGGACCGTCAGCGAGACGGTGAGCCGTCGGTAATTTCTCAAGCGCAGTACCTCCCGCCGATATCATATGGAGCGTCTCACGTTTGTATTCCGGAGATGTGTTAACTGTCTCAGGTCGTACGCGCACAGCGCCGTGCCCAGCATGTTGCCGATCAAATATGCCAGAACGAAACCGCCCAGCCGCAGCTCGGGGCGGGCGACCCCCCAAAAGGTCAGCGCCAGCTGCACCAGTCCCGCCGTGATGTAGTTCGCCGCGGTGTTCTTCTGCTTGCCAAGGCCGTTTAAGAAGTGCCCCAGAAGGGATTCAAGCCCGACAAAGACGGTCGCGACGGCAAGGGGGGCCATATACTGCCCGGCGTTGGGGTTTTTGAACAGCGCGCGGGCGATAGGCGCGCCGAAGGGGATCAAAACGGCGGCGGAGACGGCGATCGCGCAGCCCGCCGTGAGGA
>JAISVO010000179.1 GCA_031271525.1 Oscillospiraceae bacterium | reverse complement strand
GGTACTACCACCCGACATTAGGAGGGGGATCAGATCAGAATGCAATGCCCGCACTGCGGAAACCGTATGCTGGACGGCTTCCAATTCTGTCACCACTGCGGCAAGGCCGCGTCCGCCGTCCCCGCCGCGCCGGCGGCGTCCGAGCGGAAGCCCGACTTGTTTGTCCTTTCGTCCCTGCCCGAAAAACCCGAACAGCCGGATCCGCCGGCTCCGTCGGAAGCGCCTCCGGCCATCCCCGAACTGCCGCCCGAGGTGGAACTGCCCCCCGACCTTCTGACCGAGCTGCCGCCCGAACCGGAGCGCCCCGAAGAACCCGAAGAATCGGAAGAGCCTGAAATACCTGAAACACCGGTCGAACCCGAGCCGTTTGAGCGGTATGTGCCGCCGGAGATTCTCCGGCACCTGCGCCCGGCGGAAACGGGGAGGGTTTCTTCCCGGAGTCTCTTCCTGATAGAGCTGTTCTGCTATGTCCCGGTGCTGAACCTCATCATCTTGGCGGCGCTGTCGGCGGCCTCCCGGAAGAACCCGCTTCGCGCCAAGATCGCCCAGATGAAGCTGCTCGCCATGATGACCGTGACGGTGATCCTCGCGGCGGCCGCGCTGACCGTCGCGATCCTGATTGCCGCCGGCGTGCTTGAGCCGGTCTACTTGGGAAAATGGGGTAGGTAATCCATTCACAACCGAGATGCCGGCCGCGCCGGAGTGATAACGGTTCGTTGATCTCTGTCAAACTTCCATGATGACCGGGAGAATCATCGGTTTGCCCTTCTGACGGCGGTTGAGGTGGGCGCTCAGCGAGCCGCGAAGGCTTTGCTTGATCGTCGTCCAGTCGGTGTAGCGGTGCTTGATGCAGTCCTCCAGCGTATCCGCGGCGATCCGGCGCAGTTCCTCCATCAGACCGTCGGCGTCGTCCTTCGGCAGGGCGAAGCCCCGGGTGACGATGTCCGGTCCGGCGACGACCTGCGAACCGTCCGCGTCCATCGTCACGACCACCATCAGGATGCCGTCGGTCGCGAGGTGGCGGCGGTCGCGCAGGATGACGCTGCCGACATCCTCCGAACCCATACCGTCCACCAGAACCCGCCCGGACGGTACGGAGACGCCCAGCCGGATCCCTTTCTCTGAGATCTCCACCGGTCTGCCCAGCTCGGGGATCAATATATTGTTTTTTTCCACCCCGGTGAGGGCGGCCAATTCCGTGTGCGCTTTTAACATGCGGTATTCGCCGTGCATCGGGACAAAAAACTTCGGTTTTGTCAGCGCGAGGATCAACTTCAGCTCCTCCTGACAGGCGTGGCCCGAGACGTGGATGTCGGCAAGCCGCCGGTAGATTACGTCGCAGCCCCGCTTGAACAGCTCGTTGATCATCCGGGAGACTGTCTTCTCGTTGCCGGGGATGGGGGACGCGGAGATGATCACCCGGTCGCCGACGCCGAGGTCGACCTGACGGTGCGCGCCGAACGCCATCCGGTGGAGCGCCGACATCGACTCGCCCTGACTGCCGGTAGTGATGACGCAGACCTTGGATTTCGGCAGGCTCTTGACCTGCGACATCTCGATGATGGTGTCGGGGGGGATATCGATCATCCCGAGGTTGATCGAGAGGGTGAGGATGTTCTCCATGCTCCGTCCGGTGATCGCGACCTTCCGCCCGTTCTCCACCGCCGCGTTGATGATCTGTTGGATCCGGTGTATGTTGCTCGCGAAGGTTGTGACGATGATCCGCTTGTCGCAGCCCCGGAATTGGGTCATCAGCGCTTCGCCGACGGTACGTTCGCTCATCGCGTAGCCGGGGCGCTCCACGTTGGTGGAGTCGGAGAGGAGCGCCAAGACCCCGTCCCGACCCAACTCGCCGAACCGGGCGAGGTCGATCATCTCGCCCTCCACCGGGGTGGAATCGATCTTGAAATCGCCGGTGTGCACCACCGTGCCCATCGGGGTGTGGATCGCGAGCGACACGGCGTCCGCGATCGAATGGTTGACATGGATGAACTCCACGTTGAAGCGTCCGGCGTTGACGATCCGCCCCGCCTCGACGATCCGGATGTCGCTCTTCGCGGCAAGCCCCGCCTCCTCCAGCTTGATCTTGATCAGGCCGGCGGTCAGTTTGGTGCAGTAGATGGGGCAGTTGAGGACGCGGAGCAGGAAGCTGATCGCGCCGATGTGGTCTTCGTGCCCGTGGGTGACGCAGAGCGCCCGGACACGGTTCTTGTGCTTCTCAAGGTAGGTGAAATCGGGGATGACGATGTCGACGCCGAACAGCTCTTCGTCCGGGAACGACAAGCCGCAGTCAACCAGCAGTATGTCGCCGTCGTGTTCGTAAACCGTCAGGTTCTTGCCCACTTCGCCGATACCGCCCAAAGGAATAATCTTCAATTTTTGCGCCATTAAAACTCTTCACTCCAGTTTGTTAGGGTATGTATCACACCATGCCTAAGCATGGGTTAGACAACCATAGCGACATAGTATTATACCACATATTTACGCGGGGAGCAATATATTATTTTTACAAAGCCCCCAGATCGGCCACCTTCCGGGAAAAATCAGCGCAAAGCTCCTCGGCGAGCTCGGCGCTCGCCCCTTCGGCGACGACCCGGAGAGCGCTTCGCCCCGGAAGGGGCGCGATCCGCACCCATCCGCCCCGGGACCGGGTGCGGATTCCCTCCCACAGTTCCGCGCCGGGGGTCACGCGAACCAGCTTCCGCATCACCGAGCCGGAATCCGACTTGATCGGCACCTCCTCCGCAGAGAGGTAGAAGGGGGGCAGACGTCTGTCCAGATTTTGCAGGGTCGTCTTTAGTTTCCGGCAGGCGTGGAGAAGGCGCGCCGCGAGGAAGACCGGGTCGCGCATAAACGGCTGGTCCGTCAGCAGCGACCGCGCTTCTGCGCCGGCCCGCTCCGGACGGAGTGTCCGGACGCCGAGCCGGGCCGCGATGTCCGCCAAAACCGCCGGGGCCTCGTGGGGGAGGGCTAGTTCCACCGTCCCGCAGGACGCTTCGGCGGCGACCATCATCCCGAGAAGCCGGGGATGATCGGCGGTCCGCCCGCCGCCAAGGCCGGCGGACAGAAGCTGTCCGTCCAGCCGGAATACCGGTCCCCCGGGAACCGCGCCGGCCGCCGCGAGCGCGCGGCGCAGCAAGTCCGCGCCGACGCCGGACACCGTCGCCGGGACGGGGGCGAACCCTTCCGCCGCCCAAAGGGGAGGAGCCGCCGCCGCGAAAACATAGGCGTCCGACAGCCCCGAAACGGTGCGGCGGGGACGGAGGGCGGCCGGGTCGGCGAGGGGCGCGTCCCCGTGAAGGGCCGCCGATTCCAGCTTCCGTTCCAAGGCGCGGTCCGGCGGGAGCCCGTCCATGCCGTAGAAGCTGAGAGTGAGCGGTCGCCCGGTCTGCCCGACGAAGATACTCAGCGGCAGGCAGTAGGTTTTTCCGGCAAACGAGGCGCAGCAGGGCGTCAGCGCGTCGGTGCGGTAGACGCGCGCCCCGCCGGCGGTGATCCCCGCTTCCAGCGTCAGCGCCGCGAGGCTCGCCGCCTCGCCGCCCTGCCACGACAGAGCGGTATCCCCGACGCTGGCGGACGCAAGCCCGAGCTTTAACAAGAAATCCGGCGTGAGGTCGATACAGGGCAGGCCCCGGACGATCCCGCCCTCTTCGAAGACGGCGTTCCGGCTCAAAGCGCCGTTGCTGACGCTGCCGCTCACCCGCGCGCCCGAACCGATTTTTTTGCGGGGCCAGATCCGCACGTTTTCCAAAACTTCGGCGTTCTCCCCGACGACGGCCCCCTCCCCGACGACGGCTCCTTCCATCACGGACGCCCCGGAGCGAATCACCGCGTTCCGGCCCACAAAGCAGCCCCGGCAGCCGGCGTCGTTCTCCAGCACCGCGCCGTCCAGCACACAGCGCTCGGCGACCGCGCGGTCATCCAAGCGGCTCCCCGCGCCGATCACGGCATACGGACCGACAGTGACATCCCGGCCCAGCGTGACGTTCCGTCCGATGTAGCACGGGTGTTCAATTTTAAGCCCCGACACCGCCGGAAGGGGCGGGGACGCCGGGAGGTCGAGCCGCAGAGCGCCGTCCAGCACATCCCGGCAGCACCGCAGAAACGAATCGCTGTCGCCGATGTCGCACCAGTACCGGTCCGAGACATAGCCCGAAAGAATCAGCCCCTCCCTCAGCATCTTGGGGAAGAGGTCTTTCGCGAAGTCATAGGGCTTCCCCGGCGGGATCAGCTCCAGCGCCTTGGGGGAGAGGATGTAGATGCCCGTGTTGACCGTGTCGGTGAAGACTTGGCCCGCCGACGGTTTCTCGATGAACCGGGTGATCCTGCCGTCCCGATCGGTCATTACAAGGCCGTATTCCAGCACGTCCGGGCGGCGGCTCAATACCAGCGTCGCGTCCGCCCTCCGGGCGTGATGGAAGCTCCACGCCGCCCGCAAGTCTATGTCCGTGACGGCGTCGCCCGACAGGACGAGGACCGGATCGTCCGTAAAGCCTTCCAGCGCGGCGCGGACGCCGCCCGCCGTACCCAGCGGCTCCTTCTCGGTACTGTAACGGAGGGTCACGCCCAGCCGCGACCCGTCGCCGAAATAGCCGATGACCTTCTGCGGCAGGGTTTGGAGGGTTATGTGTATGTCGGTGAACCCGTGGCGGCGCAGCAGCTCGATCCCGTACTCCATCACGGGCTTATCGAAGAAGCGGACCATTGGCTTGGGGCACTCGGCGCTGATCGGGCGGAGGCGGGTCCCCGCGCCGCCCGCGAGCATAACGGATTTCATACCATTCTCCTTACTGGCCGTCCAATAGGCTTATACTCCCAGTATGAACTGTTTTCACAACGCATATACCTAGGGTTGGACAAGGAGGAGAGATGCGGTATGTGGGCGGTTTTACTGGGGGTCGGATTGTGGTTCACCGTTGGCAGCGGGGGATGGCAGGTCCTTCGGATCGGAACCATTTTCCGGGAGACGCTGGGGTCGCTCTTTCAGAAAAAAGCGAGGAAAGACTGCGTGACCCCCTTTCAGGCGATGTCGACCGCGCTGGCGTCCACCGTCGGAACCGGGAACATCGCGGGCGTCGCGACGGCGATTGTGGCCGGGGGGCCGGGCGCCGTCTTCTGGATGTGGGTTTCGGCGCTGCTTGGGATGATGACGAAGTACGCCGAGGTGTTCCTCGCGGTGAAGTACCGCAGGAAAGCCCCGGGCGGAGGCTGGATGGGCGGACCGATGACGGTGATGGAGGCGATCGGCTGGCGCGTCCCCGCGGCCCTTTTCGCGGCGCTCTGTATGACGGCGGCTCTCGGGGTCGGGAACCTCACCCAAGTCAACACCCTCGCCGACGCCGTCTATACCGTCTTTAGAGCGCCCCGGCTGATAACGGGTTTGGCGACCGCCGCCCTCGCGGCGCTCGTGCTGCTGGGCGGAATCCGGTCTGTCGCCGCCGCCGCCGAGAAGCTGGTGCCGCTCATGTCGGTGTTGTATATCCTCCTGTCGGGGGCCGTTTTGGTACTCTGCCGGGACGGGATCCTGCCCGCCCTGCGGGATATTGTGGTCGGCGCGTTCTCCCCCCGGGCGGCGATGGGGGGAGCCGCCGGCTACACCATATGGCGGGCGCTCCGCTTCGGCGTGAGCCGGGGGGTGTTTTCCAATGAGGCGGGGCTTGGCAGCGCGCCGATCGCCCACGCGGCGGCCGAAACGGACAGCGCGGCGCGTCAGGGAATGTGGGGGGCGCTGGAGGTGTTTATCGACACCATTGTCCTCTGTACCCTCACGGCGCTCGTCATCCTGAGTGCCGGAGCCTTCACCCCCGGCGGCGGTGCTGACGGCGCGGCGCTGACCGTCGCGGCGTTTTCCGGCGCGCTGGGACCGTTCGGAGCGGGCGCCGCCGCAGTCTGCACCGCGCTGTTCGCCTTTGCGACGATCCCCGGCTGGTGCTTCTATGGGGAACAGTGCTGCCGGTATCTCTTCTGCCGGAAAGCGGGGAGCCGCAAGCTCCGCACAGCGGCCCCGATCGTCTATCGCACCGTGTTTATTCTCATGCTGCTGCCCGGGTCGGTGCTCCGGCTGGACGTCGTTTGGCGGTTCGCCGATGTGATGAACGCCGCGATGGCGCTCCCCAACCTCGCGGCGATCCTCTGGCTCAGCCCGCAGGTCTTCGCGGGGCTGCGTGAGTTTGCTTTGACGCGGAAGGGGGGATTGTGGTATACTCATACCCATAGGAGATGAGAGATTGAAAGATTTGATCCTGTTTGATCTGGACGGAACCCTGACCGATCCCAAGGAGGGAATCATAAACTCATACCGGTACGCGCTGGCGGCGTTCGGCATACAAGAAGAGGATACAAGCCTTACCCGGTTTATCGGGCCGCCGCTGCGGGAATCGTTCGCGGCGCTTGGGTTTTCCCCCGGCGAGACGGAAAAGGCCGTCGCGGTCTACCGCGAGTATTTCTCGACGGAGGGGATTTTTCAAAACGCCGTCTACCCGGGCGTTCCCAAGATGTTGGAAACTCTGCGCGGAGCCGGGTTCACCCTCTGCGTCGCGACCAACAAGGCGGAGGTTTACGCGCAAACGATACTGGAGCATTATAATCTTTCGCAATACATCGCGTATACCTCGGGGGACAGCTTGGACGGCACCCTCGCGAGCGGCGGCAAGAAGGAAATTATCCGGCGCGCGCTGGAAGCCGTAAGCGCCGCCGACCTCACCCGCGCCGTGATGGCAGGCGACCGGAAACATGATATTCTGGGCGCGAAAGAGTCCGGAATCGCTTCGGTGGGCGTACTGTACGGCTACGGCAGCCGGGAGGAGCTGGAGGCAGCCGGGGCGGACCGTATCGCGGGCAGCCCCGAAGAGCTGACGGCGCTGCTGCTCGGCGGTTTTTGAGAGGAGATTTCTTTTTTATGGCGACACGGAAGATATACGATAACTCGTCGATCACCCAATTAAAGGACGAGGACCGCGTCCGGAAGCGCCCGGGCGGCATCTGCGGCTCGGACGGGCTGGAAGGCTGTCAGCACGCGGTGTTTGAGATTTTGAGCAACTCGATCGACGAGGCGCGGGAAGGGCACGGCAAAGTCATCCGGGTCAGCGTCTTCGGCGACCACTCTATCGAAGTGAGCGACGAGGGGCGGGGCTGCCCCGTCGACTGGAACGAGCGGGAAGGGCGGTTCAACTGGGAACTGGTCTTTTGCGAGCTGTACGCCGGAGGGAAATATCACAACGAGGCCGACGAGAACTACGAGTTCTCGCTCGGCTTAAACGGGTTGGGCGCGTGCGCCACCCAATACGCCTCCGAATGGATGGATGTGGAGGTGCTGCGGGACGGATTTCGCTATACACTCCGCTTCGAGAAAGGGCGAAACCTCGGCGGCCTGAAGAAGGAGCCGGTTTCTGCGAGGAAAACCGGGTCCCGCCACCGCTGGAAACCCGACCGGGATGTCTTTACCGATGTCGCGGTACCGCGCGAATACTTCACCGACACCCTGCGGAAACAGGCGGTCGTCAACCCGGGGGTCACCTTCCTGCTCGATTACCAAGGACAGAAAGACTCGTTCTTCTATCAAAACGGGATCTCCGATTACCTCCGGGAACGGGTCGGCGCCCCGGCGGGCGACGAGACGGAGGAATCTGCGGCGGGGTACATCACACAGCCGGTTTTCCGGCAGGCCGAGCGGCGGGGGCGGGACCGGGAGGACAAGCCCGAATATAAGGTGCGGCTTTCGGCGGCGTTCTGCTTCTCGCAGACGGCGGCGTTCTGCGAGCACTACCACAACTCGTCGTATTTGGAGCACGGCGGCAGCCCGGACAAGGCGGTGCGCTCCGCCTTCGTCTCGGCGCTGGACGGCTACTGCAAGCAAAACGGGAAATATCAGAAAGCCGAGACAAAGGTCACGTGGCCCGACATCTCGGAATGCTTATGCTTCGTCTCCAGCAATTTTTCCACCGCGACAAGTTACGAGAACCAAACCAAGAAAGCGGTCAACAACCGCTTCATCCAAGAATGCATGACCGAATGGCTCAAAAGCCAGCTTGAGGTCTTCTTCATCGAGAACAAAGCGGCGGCCGAAGCCGCCGCCGCGCAGGTGCTGGTGAACAAACGAAGCCGGGAGACCGCCGAAAAAACCCGGCTGGGGCTGAAAAAAAAGCTCTCCGGAAGTATGGACATCACAACCCGGGTGGGCAAGTTTCACGATTGCCGCACCCGGGATATTAACCGCCGGGAGGTGTACATCGTCGAGGGGGACAGCGCCCTCGGCGCGTGCAAGCTCGCCCGGGACAGCGACTTCCAAGCGATCATCCCGGTGCGGGGGAAGATCCTGAACTGCCTGAAAGCCGACTTGGACAAGATCCTCAAGAACGAGATCATCACCGACCTTGTGAAGGTGCTCGGCTGCGGGATCGAGACGAAGGTGAAAAAAGGCGCCGCGTCATTCGACCTGTCGGCGCTCCGCTGGAACAAGGTGATCATCTGCACCGACGCCGATTACGACGGCTTCCACATCCGCACGATGATCTTAACGATGCTCTACCGCCTGACGCCGACGCTGATCGAACAGGGATACGTCTACATCGCGGAAAGCCCGCTGTTTGAGATCACCCATAAGGACAAAACGGCGTTCGCGTGGAGCGAAACCGAGAAGGAGAAAGTGCTGGAGGGCTGGGGACACCCCAAAGGGGTGAGCGTCAACCGCTCCAAAGGACTGGGTGAGAACGAGCCGGATATGATGTGGCTGACGACGATGAGCCCGGAAACCCGGCGTTTGGTGCAGGTTACGCCGGAGGACGCCGCCCTGACCGAGGAGGTTTTCGACATGCTGCTGGGCGACAACATCGCGGCGCGGAAGACCTTCATCGCGGAACACGGGATCGAGTACCTAGAGCTTGCGGATATTTCGTAGACAGCGCCCCTACAACATTTCCAGGAGGAATCCATGCCGAAGAAACCGAAAGCAGAGCTGAAGCCCGCGCCGCTGCGCCGGGAGCCGATCACGAAAACGCTGAAACAGAACTTTATGCCCTACGCGATGAGCGTTATCATCTCCCGCGCGATCCCCGAGATTGACGGGTTCAAACCCTCCCACCGGAAGCTGCTCTACACGATGTATAAGATGGGGCTGCTGACCGGCGCGCGCACCAAGAGCGCCAACGTCGTTGGGCAGACGATGCGGCTCAACCCGCATGGGGAGGGCGCGATCTACGAGACGATGGTGCGCCTCGCCCGGGGCAACGAGTCCCTGCTGCACCCGTTTGTGGACAGCAAGGGCAACTTTGGCAAGGTGTTTTCGCGCGATATGGCGTACGCCGCGTCGCGCTACACCGAGGTGAAGCTGGACGCCATCTGCAATGAGCTGTTCGGCGATATTGAGAGCGATACGGTGGATTTCGCCGATAACTACGACAACACGATGCGGGAACCGCTGCTGCTGCCGACCGCCTTCCCGAATGTCCTTGTCTCGGCAAACCAAGGGATCGCGGTAGGTATGGCAAGCCAAATGTGCGGCTTCAACCTCGCGGAGGTCTGCAAGGCCGCCGTCGCGTACATGAAGAACCCCGACTGCGACCTGATGGAGTACCTTCCGGCCCCCGATTTCTCCACCGGCGGCGAGCTGCTCTATAACCAAGACGAAATGCGGGCGCTGTATGAGTCCGGCCGGGGTTCGTTCCGGGTGCGCGCGCGGTGGCGGCACGACCCCCGGGCGGGGGTGATCGAGATCTACGAGATCCCGTATTCCACCACCGTCGAGGCGGTGCTGGACGCCGTCGGGAAACTGGTCAAGGAGGGGAAACTCCGGGACGTCGCCGACATGCGGGACGAAACCGACCTCTCCGGCTTGAAATTAACCGTCGATCTGAAGCGGGGGGCGGACCCGGACAAGGTGATGAGGCTCCTCTTCCAAAAGACGACCCTGATGGATTCCTTCTCCTGTAATTTCAATATCCTGATCGCAGGGACGCCCCGGGTTCTGCCGGTGCGGGGGATTTTAGAGGAGTGGTGCGCGTGGCGGCGGGAGTGCGTGCGCCGGCGCTGCTTCTTTCAGGCCGGGAAGCTCGCGGATAAGCTCCACCTCCTCTACGCGCTGCAGAAAGTGCTGCTGGATATTGACCGGGCCATCCGGGTCATCCGGGAGACGGAGGAGGAAGCCGAGGTCGTCCCCAACCTGATGATCGCCTTCGGCATTGATGAGGCGCAGGCGTCCTTCATCGCGGATATCCGGCTCCGCAACATCAACCGGCAGTATATCCTCCGGCGGGTCGAGGAAGTCTCCTCGCTGGAGAGCGAACTCGCCGACCTTCAGGATACGCTGAAGACGGCGGCGCGGATCGACCGGATTATTATCGACGAGCTGAGGGCCATCGAGAAGAAGTACGGGAAGCCGCGGAAGACCCTGCTGCTGTATGGGCACACCGAGGAAAAGGCCGCCGAGACGGCGGAGGACTATCCGGTCCACGTCTTTTTGTCCCGGGAGGGATATATCAAGAAGATCACCCCGCTGTCGCTCCGGATGTCGGGCGACCAGAAGTACAAGGAGGGGGACGGTCCCTATCTGCAATGGGACGGGAGCAACCGGGGCGAGGTATTGGTTTTCACCAACCGGCAGCAGTGCTACAAAGCCCGCCTGCACGATTTCGACGACGGCAAGGCGTCGGTTTTGGGCGACTACCTCCCCTCAAAGCTCGGGATGGACGAGGGGGAGACAGTGGTCTTCGCCTGTCCGCCCGGGGAGGACTACGCGGGTCACCTCCTCTTCCTGTTTGAGAACGGACGCGCCGCCCGGGTCGAGCTGTCCTCCTACCGCACTCTGTCCAACCGGCGGAAGCTGACCGGCGCTTACTCGGACAAAAGTCCCCTCGTTACGGCCATGGTTTTGCGGGAGGATACGGAACTGGCGGTCTTCACCACCGACAAACGATGCGTCGTCTTCCACACGGCGTCGCTGGAGCCGAAAACCACCCGGGGGACGCAGGGGGTGGGCGTCGTCTCACCCAAACGGGGTCAGCGGGCGTCGTCCGCAAAACCGGCGGAGACGAGCGGGCTGAAGAACCTCGGCCGGTTCCGGGTGCGGTCGCTCCCGGCGGTGGGCGCCGCGATCCGCCCCGAGGACGAAGGGGAGGAGCAAATTACTCTGTAAAGGTTTCTTGCAGTGAGTTCCCGTATACCGTGAGACGAAAATCAGGGGGGATAAAACCGATGAGCACCGACCTCTTCACCGGGAAGGCGGATTTTTACGCGAAGGCGCGTCCCGGCTACCCGGACGCCGCGACGGAGTATGTTCTCTCCCTCGCGGGTAAAAACGCCGTCTTTGCCGACATCGGCGCGGGGACGGGGAAGTTTGCCGAGCTGCTGGCGAAACGCGGGGCGACGGTCCGCGCCGTCGAGCCGAACGCCGACATGCGGAGCCAACTGGCCTTGACCCTTGCGCCGTACCCCAACGCTACGGTTTTCGGAGGGTCCGCGGAAGAGACCGGGCTTCCGGACGGGTGCGCGGATGCCGTTACCTGCGCCCAAGCTCTGCACTGGTTCGACCCGGCCGCGTTCCGGGCGGAGTGCCGCCGGATCGCAAGGCCCGGCGGGCTGGTGATCGCCGTGTACAACGACACGCCGGGCAACAAGAGTATGGCGCGTCACAACGGCGCGATTGAAGCGTTCTTTCGCAATCCCGCGACGCGGGAATTCCCCAACCCGATCACCCACACGAAGGAGAGCTGGCGGGCGTTCAGCGCCTCCCACTCCCACGACCCCCTCCCCGGCGATCCGGGCTACGCGGAGCACATCGCAAAGGCCGACGCGGTGTTCGGCGAGCGCAGCGTGAACGGTGTGCTGCGCTTGGATGTGGTAACAAGGGTATATAGCGAGTTGATTTAGAATGGGCAAAAATCCGATCCGAACCGCCGCCGTCATCGCGCTGGCGGGTAACGCCGTTTTGGCGGGGCTGAAGATCGCCGCCGGAGCGGTGAGCGGCAGCGGCGCGCTGGTCAGCGACGGGATCGACTCGGGAGCCGACGCGCTGATTAGTTTGATGACCCTAGCCGTCGTCCGGGTGATCGAAAAGCCCGCCGACGCCGGGCATCCGTGGGGTCACGGGCGGGCGGAGACGGTGATGACCGCTTTTTTGTCCTTCCTTCTCTTCTTCACCGGGGGACAATTGATCGTCAACGCCGCGAGTACCCTGCTCGCCGGGGAAACCTCCGAGCCGCCGGGCTTTCTGGCAGTCCTCACGGCGCTGGTGTCAATCGCCGGGAAGGTCCTGCTGGCGGCGAGCCAATACGCGCTGGGCAAACGGGCGAACTCGGGGATGCTCCGGGCAAACGCGAAGAATATGGCAAGCGACGCCGTCGTGTCGGGCGGCGTATTGATCGGCCTTGCGATCGCGAACCTCACCGGCTCGTCGGTCGCCGATACGGCGCTCTCCGGGCTGATCGGAGCGTGGATTATCAAGACCGCCGTGGGTATCTTTCTGGAGGCGAATTTGGAGCTGATGGACGGAAACCGGGATACCGGTCCCTACCATGTGATCGTCGACGCCGTGAACGCCGTCGAGGGGGCGGGAAACCCGCACCGCGCCCGGATGCGCCGGGTCGCCGGGTTTTGGGATATTGATTTCGACATCGACGTGGACCCCGCGGTCACCGTAGCGGACGCGCACCGTATCGCAAACCGGGTGGAAGACGAGATTAAGCTCCGGCTTGCCAATGTCTTCGATATCATGATCCACGTCGAGCCGCAGGGCGACGACACCGACGAACGGTTCGGGCTGGATGAGGAGATGATGCGGCGGGAAAAGAAGGATGGAAGTATATGAGTACCCATATTATTGCCGTCACCGGCTACGCCGCCGACGGGTCGGGGGTCGGACGGCTGCCGGACGGACGGGTCGTATTCATCCCCGGCTCCGCGCGGGGCGACATCTGTGAGGCGGCGCTCACCA
>JAISVO010000151.1 GCA_031271525.1 Oscillospiraceae bacterium | reverse complement strand
TCAATACATTTCCCAGATGAACGCGTACTCGGCGGCGCTCTCCGCGATAACCCGAAAGCCTGTTGCTGAGAAGGTTATCGTCTTTCTCTCTTCCGGAACAGAAGTTATTTTATAGCACTTTTACAAGACATTAACGCTGATAGGCCCTCTCCGCTCATCTTCAGATTTTTCGGTCGAAGCCCAAACCCCTGTGGCCCATACCTGCCACAGACCCGTTACCCGAAGGCCCGCGGTATACCGGCGCGGCGGTTTGGGCGGCGGAGCGGGGACCGCCCGGGTACGGGGGCGGATTCAACCCGGGTAAGCTGTTTTCCCGGCAAGAGGTGATTAACTCAGCGCGAAAACCATCACCCTCATGTCGTCGCCCCGCCCGTTTTGCAGCACCGCCTGTTCGAGGATCCGCCCGGCGAGTTCCTTGGGGCGTTCGCCGCCGTTCCCCTCCAAAAACTTGATCAGCCAGCCGTCGTCGCCCGAGCCGCAGACACCGTCGCTCATCAGTACGACACAGTCGCCGTCCTCCAGCCGGACGGTGGTCGCGCCCGAACCCGGGGCGGGGGTCAGCCCGATCCCGATAGGCCAGCCCTGCCCGTTCAGACGGGAGACCCGATTCCCCCGTTTGATGAAGGAGGGGGCCGATCCGTTTTTATAAAACTTTGTCCGTCCGGTCTTTAGGTCGCAGACGCACAGGTCGACGGTCACCAGCGCCTCGCCGGCCTCCGCGCCCCGCAGCACCAGCGCCGAGTTGACGGTGCTCAGCGCCGAGGACGGATCGATCCCGGCGCGCAAAAAGCGTTCGAGAAGACGGACGGTCTGCGCGGACTGCTCCCACGCCTCGGCGCCCGTACCCATCCCGTCGCTCAGGATGATGTGGGCGCTGCCGTCGGCTGTTTTGAACCACGTTCCGGTATCCCCGTTGACCGGTTCGCCCTGCTTCTTGTGGGAGGCAATCCCGATCGACGCGCGGAACTGCTCGGCTTCGGTGAAGATCAGCTTTTCGCCGGCCGGAGTGACCACCTGCTCGGGCAGCGCGACGGGATACCCGGTACACTGAGAAATCGCGCGGAGGATGCCGTCCCGGTCCCGGGCGAGCAGCAGCGCCGCGCCCTGTCCCTCGATCTCGACACGGTTCTGCCCCTCCGGGGTATTCAGCACGGTCACGTTCAGCGGCAGCCGGTAGGGTTCGATCACCTTTCGGATCCGCGCCTCGGCCTCGGTATCGAAGCAGATCTCCGCCCCGACCTCCTCCGCGATCCGGCTCAGTGCTTTCGCGATCTCGGCATATTGCAGACAGACCTGCGCCCGGCTCTCGGTCAGCCCCGCGCGGGCTTTCTTGCGGCTCAACAGCGCCGCCATCTCTTCGTTCGCGGAGAGGACAAACTTTTGAAAGTGAATGCACCGCGAGGAGAAATACGGGGGAAAATCGTCGTCGCTCACCCGCCCCTCCCGATGGAGAACGCCCGACACGCCGCTGAGAATGCTGTAGGTGCCTTCCATCTCCCTGTCCCAACAGACCCCCCGCTTCGCGCAGCGGCGGCAGACCCTTTCGGCGGCGCGGGTGAAGACCGCCGACACATCCTCGTCGTTCTGCGGGCGGTTAAAGACCTTCTGGAGCTGGGTATGTATTTCCTGAAACGCGAGAGACAGCTGCTCCAGCCGTCTTCGGGTGAATTCGCGGGTCCGCCGGCCGCTCTCGGCATCCCGCCCTTCCCGCTCCTCCAAACTATCCGCCGACTCGCGCACCCGGCGCCCCACCGCCGCCGGGATGACCATGAAGAGCATCGACGCGGTGAAGGTCTCCAGCAGGGCGGACAGGCGGAGCTGTTGGGTGCCCGCCCAGAGGACGGTCACCCCGCCGGTCAGGACGTAGGCGACGGCGGTGACCAGCTTCCCGGTCTTTTTGAAGATACCGGCGAGGAAACCGGAGAGTCCGTAGGACATTGAGAAGAAGGGATACCCCAGCGCCAAATCCATCGCGCACCCGGCGGTCAGCCCGGACGCGCTGCCCATCCCCGCGCCGCTCAGGTAGGCTGCGCGGAGCACCACCACTCCGGCGGCGACCCGCGCCGGCCGGACGAAGCCGAACAGGGAGAAGCCCGAGAGGGAGAGGAGGAGGGTCGACCACATGACAAGCCGGCTGACCGAGCGCCGCAGTCCGTACCGCTCCTTCCCCTCGGCTGTCGTATAGAAGGTGCCCGACCCGGTGACGATCAGAACCTCGGTTATGTAGAGGATGATATTGCTTGTCGAAAAACCTTTTCCGGCGACAAAGACGATCCCGACAAAGGCGGTGACGACCCCCGCGACCGCCGGGAGGAATACGGTATGCCGGGCGGGCGAGGTGCCTTTGAACAGAACCCCGGCGGTGTAGACCAGCGCGAGGATCGCGATGTATTTGAGAGATTCGGTGTCCTCCCCGGCGTTGAGGTAGCCCGCAATCGAGCCGAGCATGGCGAGGACCCCGTTGACGCCGCCGCCGTTGGCGGCGGTCCAGCCGATGCCGAAGGGCGCCATCCCGTCCAGCACCACGGCGCGGGACAGCAGAAAGCCCCCCGCGAACCGTGTGAACCCGCGAACCGCCGCCGCGGCTTTGGGGCGCGCCGCAATCCCCGCCGCTCCCTGCGCGAAGCTTTCGCCCAACCGCCCGAACCATCTCTCTTTTGTGTTCATAAAAAAAGCCGCCCCGTTCCCCCAACCGCCGATAGCGGTTGTCATAATACAGGTATTATACAGATTATAATTACCATATAATGTCGGGAAATAGAGGGGCCGAATTTTTGCTGGAAAAATTTCTTTGGGTGTGGTATACTGAGAGAAAAGGAACAGAGGGTGAAGCCTTATGACCATCCGCAGGACGACGCCTAAGGACGCGTATGACGTGGAGGCGGGCAGAATCGCCTCTCTACGATAAACTCGGGTTCCGTCCCGACGGTGCGGTTAGGGACATCACCATCGCCGGAAAGCCGATTCCCGAGATGCGGTATGCGCTTGATAATATTCCCGTTGAAGGAGGGTAATCATGCC
>JAISVO010000168.1 GCA_031271525.1 Oscillospiraceae bacterium | reverse complement strand
GCTGGCACCCGACGATCCGGAGCGGCCCGACCTGCCGGAGGACGTCGCCGAGCAGGTTGAAATTCAGATAAAATATGAAGGGTATCTCCGCCGCCAAAAGTCTGCCGCCGAGGAGATGGCGAAGATGGAGAACCGGCTGCTGCCCGAGGGGATTGATTATTCGTCGATTCAAGGGATCCGGACCGAGGCGCGGCAAAAGCTCGGCAAGGTGCGCCCAAAGAATCTGGGACAGGCGTCCCGGGTCTCCGGTGTCAACCCTGCCGATCTGACGGCGCTGATGATTTGGTTACGGACAAAGGGGTAAGTTGAAGCAAGTTGATACGGAGCGCTTTGCACCCTTTTCTTTCATAACCGGCAGCCCTATCAACGTCATAAATATACATCTTTGTAAGTCTTTGTGGTGTCTTTTTGGAAAGCCGGTGACAACCAAGGCTTTTTTCCGCACGGCGTCCCTTCCTAAGTTCTCCGCAGTGTCACCACCAGCACCTGCGGGCGGTTTAGGAAGCGCGGCACGTACGTGTCGCCCAAGCCCCGGCTGACGACGACCGAAGTGCCGCCTTCGGTCACCACCCCGGAGGTACCTCTTGGGAACCAATCGCGGTCTGGGCCGATTAAACCGTCGGTGAAGGGCGGGCGGATCACGCCGCCGTGGGCGTGTCCGGTCAGGACGATGTCAAACCCCGCCCCGGCGTATTCTTCGGCGCGGTCGTGGCGATGGGCGAGGAGGAGGGTAAACGGGTCGTCCGGGCGGGCGGCGTCGATCTCTGCGCGCAACTCCCCGAGCGTCATGGCGGCTGCCGGACCGTTGGGGTCGCAAAGCCCCGCGATCAGCATCGTCCCGCCGTCCCGGCCGAGCGTTTCAAACGACGAGTCAAGCCAGACCGCCCCGGCGTCCCGCATGGTTTCGCGCAGATCGGGGGTCAGCCGTTCCCCGCCGGTACGGGGAGCGTTCCAGTCGGCGGCCCATTCGTGGTTGCCGGTGACGTAATACACCGGCGCGATCGCGGCCAGCTCCCGAAGGATACGATCCGCGAGGCGCAGCCCCTCGCGGGACTGGATCAAGTCGCCGGTGACCGCGATGAGGTCGGGGGCGGCGGCCCTCGCCGCCCTAATCAAGTCGGCGTTGTCGGCTCCAAACGTTTTTTCGTGCAGGTCGGAGAGGTGCAGAACACGGAACCCGTCGAAAGCTGCGGGCAGGCGGGGACTCGCAACCGTCACCTGTTCGGTGCGGAGCACGTTGTTGGACAGATACAGTTCAACCGGTACCCAGAACAAGAACCCGGAAATCAGTAGGATCGGGAAGAGACAGCCCCGCTTTTTACGGGGCGCCGCGCGTTTACCCGGCATCTTCTACAGAAGCCTTCTTCGGACATAGATCAGCTTGCCGTTGCTTGAGTTGTCCCGGGTATCCACTTCAAACGCGCCCGCGCCCTCCAGCATACTGGACAGCTTTTTGTAGCCGTAATTCCGCGAGTCGAAGTCAGGGCGTTTCTTCTGGAGGAGGGAGCCGACCTCGCCGAGATAGGCCCAGCCGGTGTCGTCGCCGACATCCTCGATGGTCTGGGATATAAACTCAATGATGTCGTCCGGGATCGGCGCTTTCTGCTTCGCGCCGTTTCCGTTCTCGGGCTGTTGGACGGGCGCGGGCGCTGTCGGAGCGGGTTGATGAGCCGCCGCGGATTTCTTATGGCTTCTGGTCTGTTTCGGCGGGGAAGGAGGCGTCGTCGGTTCGGAGTGCAGCACCTCGATGTAGATGAAGCGGTCGCAGGCAACGATGAACGGGTTGGGCGTCTTGCGTTCCCCCAGCCCGATAACCTTTTTGCCGGCCTCACGAAGCCGGATCGCTAACCGCGTAAAGTCGCTGTCGCTGGACACAAGGCAAAAGCCGTCCACATTGCCCGAGTAAAGGATGTCCATCGCGTCGATGATCATCGCCGAGTCGGTGGAATTTTTGCCGACCGTGTAGCCGTACTGCTGGATCGGCGTCAGCGCGTTTTCCAGTAGGATGGCCTTCCATTTCGCGAGATCGGGTTTGGTCCAGTCACCGTAGATCCGTTTGACGGTTGGGTTGCCGTAGACAGCGATTTCCTCCATGATGGGTTTTATATACTTGCGCGGCACGTTGTCGGCGTCGATCAGCACTCCGAGCCGCAAATCATTAGTTGCCATTACCGTCCTTCTTTCCAAGATTCAATTTGGTTTCCTCATTATACCACGGGGATGGGGAAAAGGCAAATGAAAAAAGAGACGGGGAATTTCACGAATTGACGACCCCGACTTTGAATGGCTCACAATCGACTCCCGGCGCGCGTCTTTTTGCGTTGCCGCAATATAAAACAGTGGACGGCCGCTTGGACCGTCCACTGTCTGTTTTGTGATACCGGTGCGGGAGAACAGCGCCGAGGATTACTCCGCCAACCGCGCTTCCAGCGCGGCGAGCTGGCTTTGCAGTTCCTTCGGCAGCTTCTCGCCGTAGGTCGCGTAGTGGTCTTTGACCGACTGCACTTCGGCGAGCCACGAGGCTTTGTCCACCGTCAGGAGTTCCTTCATATCGGCTTCACTCACGCTCAGCCCCTCGACGTCAATGCTGCCGGGTTCCGGCATATTGCCGATCGGAGTGTTGACGGCGTTCGCAATCCCGCAGACGCGCTGGACGATCCACTTGAGAACGCGGCTGTTTTCGCCGTAGCCCGGCCAGAGCCACTTTCCGTCGGCATCCTTGCGGAACCAGTTAACATAATAGACCCGGGGCAGTTTGCCCTCCTCCGACTTCTCGCCGATGTCCAGCCAATGCCGCAGATAATCACAGACATGATAGCCCATGAAGGGCAGCATAGCGAACGGGTCGCGGCGCACCTGCCCGATCTTGTCCGAAATGGCCGCCGCCGTGATCTCCGAGCCCATAATCGAGCCGAGGAAAACGCCGTGCTTCCAATCGAAGCTCTCGTTGACCAGCGGGATTGTGTTGGGGCGGCGTCCGCCGATCAGGATCGCCGAAATCGGTACGCCGGCGGGATCCTCCCATTCGGGCGCGATAACCGGGCATTGGCTCGCCGGAGCCGTGAACCGTGCGTTCGGATGCGCCGCCTTGGTCCCAGACGCCGGGGTCCAGTCGTTGCCCTGCCAGTCGATCAAATGGGCGGGCGGCTCGGTGCCGATCCCTTCCCACCACACATCGCCGTCGTCTGTCAGGGCGACGTTTGTAAAGATTGTGTTGGTTTGGATTGACAGCATGGCGTTGGGGTTGGACTCCATCGAGGTGCCGGGAGCGACTCCGAAGAAACCCGCCTCCGGGTTGATGGCGTACAGACGCCCGTCCGCGCCGAACTTCATCCAAGAGATGTCGTCACCGATTGTCTCTACCTTCCAGCCGGGCACAGTGGGTACCAGCATGGCAAGGTTTGTTTTGCCGCAGGCGCTGGGGAAAGCTCCGCAGACATAGCGGGACTCCCCTTCGGGGCTGGTGAGCTTGAGGATCAGCATATGCTCCGCCATCCAGCCCTCGTCGCGGGCTTGCACCGAAGCGATCCGAAGCGCGAAGCACTTCTTGCCGAGCAGAGCGTTTCCGCCGTAACCCGAGCCGTAGGACCAGATCATCCGCTCCTCGGGGAAATGGCTGATGTATTTTTTCTCCATCGGCGCGCAGGGCCACGCAACATCCTCCTGCCCGGGTTCCAGCGGTGCGCCGACCGAGTGCAGGCAACGTACGAATTCGCCGTCGCCGAGGACTTCGAGGACTTTTGTGCCGATACGGGTCATGATCCGCATGTTGACGACGACATAGGGGCTGTCGGTGATTTCCACGCCGATTTTGGAGATCGGCGAACCGATGGGACCCATCGAGTACGGGATGACGTACATGGTTCGGCCCTTCATCGAGCCGCTGTAAAGCCCGGTCATGGTGGCTTTCAGCTCGTCCGGGTTGATCCAGTTGTTCGTCGGCCCGGCGTCCTCCTGTTTTTCGCTTGCGATGAAGGTACGGTCCTCCACCCGTGCCACGTCGGACGGATGGCTCCGGAACAGGTAGCATCCGGGACGCTTTTTAAGCGGGGTTGCCATCCCCGAATCGACCATCTCCTGAATCAGCCGGTCGTACTCTTCCTGCGAACCGTCGCAGAGGTAGACGCTGTCCGGTATGCATAGGTCGGCTATTTCTTGAATCCACGCGTTTAGGGCTTTGTTTGTGGTGGAAATCATCTGGTTTGACCCCTTTCTGCGGCAGATATGCCTATGGTGGATATTGTACCGTGTTTACGCCGCCTTGTCAAGAGAAAGGAGAGCCTTGCTGACAAAACGCGACCCGTTCTGAGGCGCTATTTCCCATCGGCGGGTCGCGTGTTCAGAGGGATCGGCTTTCTTCTCGGGGGACACCGACATACGGGTCTATTTCCTCGATGGGAAAGGCGCCGAAATTTCCTACGGATACCCGTTGCAACGTGTGATAAAGCCGCAGGTCACATCTTCATCACGGGACGCATTTCGAAGTAGCCGCGCCAGCCCATCGGCGCAAGCTGCATCCTTGGCGCGAGTTCGTCGGCGTATTGGTAGCCGTAGACTTCGGGGTTGAATTTCTCAATTTGATCCATACAACTGCCGATGGCGT
>JAISVO010000140.1 GCA_031271525.1 Oscillospiraceae bacterium | reverse complement strand
CGCGGAAGAGGACCGACTGATCGCCGAAGTGATGAGCGCCGAGCCGATCTCGGCGAAAACCTCGGACGATCAGGAGGCCGTCGCGACCCTCTTCTCCCGTTACGGCATCCACGCGCTGCCGGTGGTTGACCACGAGGACCGGATCGTCGGTATCGTCACGGTGGACGACGCCATTGACATCTTGGAGGAGGAGGCGACTGAGGACATCGAGAAGATGGCCGCTATCGCCCCGTCGGACAAGCCGTATATGCGGATGAGCGTTTTCGAGATCTGGCGGAGCCGGATCCCTTGGCTCCTGATCCTGATGGCCTCCGCCACCTTCACCGGGCTGATCATCACCTCGTTTGAAAGCGCCCTCGCGGCGCAGGTGGCGCTGACCGCGTTTATCCCGATGCTGATGGGCTCGGGGGGCAACTCGGGCAGTCAGGCATCGGTCACCATCATTCGGGCCATCTCGCTGGGCGAGCTCGGCTTCCGGGACATCCTCTCGGTGATGTGGAAAGAAACGCGGGTATCCTTCTTCTGCGGGCTGGTCCTCGCCGCCGCGAATTTTCTCAAAATTCTTCTTGTGGACATGCTCTGGATGGGACGGGACGGCGTCACGGTGGTCGTCGCGCTGGTGGTCAGTGCGGCGCTGGCGCTGACGGTACTCTTCGCGAAGATCGTGGGGAGCGCGATGCCCCTCCTCGCGAAGCGGATCGGCTTCGACCCGGCGGTGATGGCCTCCCCCTTTATCACGACAATTGTGGACGCCGTGTCGCTCATCATCTACTTCCAAATCGCGACCGCCGTCCTTCGGTTATAATTCGACAAAATAATACAATATGTTATGGGGTTGATGGGTTGCATATCTTACTAGTTGGCGGCGGGGGCCGCGAACACGCCATCGGATGGAAGCTCGCGCAGAGCAAGCTCTGCTCGAAACTGACCAGCGCTCCGGGCAACGGCGGGTTGGCCGCGCTCGGCGAGCGGGCGCCGATCAGGGCAACCGAAATTACCAAACTGGTTGAGTACGCGAAGACGCACGGCGTCGATTTCGTCGTCGCCGCCTCGGACGACCCGCTGGCGCTCGGGCTGGTGGACGCCTGTAAAGCCGCCGGGTTGCGGGCCTTCGGACCGACGAAAGCCGCCGCCGAGCTTGAGTGGAGCAAGGCGTTTGCCAAGGGCTTTATGAAACGACACGGTATCCCCACCGCTTCTTACGAGGTGTTCACCGACTGCGACGAGGCCGTCGCCTACGCGAGGTCGATGGACCCGTCGGAGGGTAAACCAATTGTTATCAAAGCGGACGGGCTTGCCGTGGGCAAGGGCGCGGTGATTACAAAAAGTATTGGCGAAGCCGAGGTTACCCTCCGGGAGATGATGCTGGACGCCAAATTCGGGGAGTCCGGGAAGCGGGTTGTCATCGAGGAATACATGACCGGGCGGGAGGTCACCGCCCTCTGCTTCACCGACGGGGAACGAATCTACCCGATGCCGCCCTCCCGGGATCACAAGCGGGCACTGGATGGCGATTTGGGGACAAACACAGGCGGGATGGGGGTGATCACCCCGGTGCCCGACTATACTACCGAAATCGCGGAGCGCTGTATGCGAGAGATCTTCCTCCCGACGACGGACGGGATGCGGCAAGAGGGGCGCTCCTTCTCGGGGGTTCTGTATTTTGAATTGATGCTGACGCCGGACGGACCCAAGGTGATCGAATATAACGCCCGGTTCGGCGACCCGGAGGCGCAGGCGCTCCTGCCCCTTCTGGAGAGCGACCTGCTGGAGCTGATGCTGGCGATCGAAGCGGGGGAGCCGGTTACGCCGGTCTGGTCGGACGAGGCCTGCGCGTGCGTCGTCGTCGCCTCGGGGGGATACCCGGATGCCTACCAGACCGGGAAGCCCATCTCGGGACTGGATAAAATTCCGTCGGAGATCGTCGTTTTCCACGCCGGAACGTCAGTTGACGCCGCCGGAAACTACCTTACCAGCGGGGGAAGGGTCCTCTCCCTCTGCGCCAAGGGGAAGACGCTGGACGACGCCCTCCGGACGGTTTACCGGCATATTGACAAAGTGAGGTTCGAAGGCGCGTTTTACCGGAAAGACATTGGAAAGAGGGTAACAGTATGAACCGGATCGCGATCAACACGGAGTACCGAAAAGACACCGTCAGCAAGTACATCTACGGGCACTTCTCCGAACACCTCGGGCGCTGTATCTACGAGGGGCTGTATGTGGGGAAGGACAGTCCGATCCCGAATGTAAACGGGATCCGTTCCGACGCCGTCGCGGCGCTCAGAGAGATGAAGATCCCCGTCCTGCGCTGGCCGGGCGGCTGCTTCGCCGACGAGTACCACTGGAAGGACGGGATCGGCGGGAATCGGAAGCGGATGGTCAACACCCACTGGGGCGGGGTGGTGGAGGACAACTCTTTCGGCACCCATGAGTTTTTGGACCTGTGCGCTCAGCTGGGGTGCGAGCCGTACATCAACGGGAACCTTGGGAGCGGCGAGGTCGCCGAGATGCAGGAGTGGGTCGAGTACATGACCTTCCCGGGCGAATCCCCGATGGCGGCCCTCCGGCGGCAAAACGGGAGGGACGACCCGTGGGCGGTAAAATACTTCGGAATCGGCAACGAGAACTGGGGCTGCGGCGGCAATATGCGCGCCGGCTATTACGCCGACCTCTACCGCCGGTATGCCACGTACGTACGGAACTACGGGACCAACAAAATCTATAAGGTCGCCTGCGGTCCGGGGTGCGACTACGGCGCGGACCGCCTGAACCTCTGCTGGACCGCCGAGGTGATGGACAAAGCGGCCGGAGCGATGGACGGACTGAGCCTCCACTACTACACCCTGACCGGGCATTGGGGGGCCAAAGGCTCCGCCACCGATTTTTCGGTAACGGACTACTACACGACCCTGAAGAAAGCTTTATGGCTGGACGAGATCATCAAGCGCCACGCCGGGGTGATGCTCCGGTTCGACCCCGACAAACGGGTAAAGATCATCTTCGACGAGTGGGGGACATGGCACGACCCCGAACCCGGGACAAACCCCGGCTTCCTCCATCAGCAGAACACCATGCGGGACGCGCTGGTGGCGGCCGCCTCGCTCCACATCTTCAACAGCCACGCCGACATCGTGCATATGGCGAATATCGCGCAGCTCGCGAACGTCTTGCAGGCGGTCATCCTCACCGACGGGGAAAAGCTGGTCAGGACGCCGACCTACCATGTCTTTTCGATGCTGTCCGGGCATCAGGACGCGTCCCTTCTGGAGAGCCACCAGCTCTGCCCCATGACGGAAGGGACACCGTCCCTCTCCCATTCGGCGACGGCGGACCGGGACGGGACGGTAACCCTGACGGTCGCGAACCTGTCGGCGGACGCGCCGGCGGAGGTGCCGATTTCCCTGCTGGGACGACGCCTCACGGTGCGGGACGCCGAGGTTCTGACCGGCCCCATACACGCGAAAAACACCTTTGCCGAGCCAGAAGCGGTGAAGCCGGCCGGGTTCGCCGGCATCACCTTGGAGGAGCACAACAGGACCGGCACCCAGATGGTCGCCCTCCTGCCCCCCTGCTCTGTGACAAAGATTACGATGGTGTGAAAAATCTGTCGGAAAAAGCTTGTATTTTTCCGGTCTGTGTGTTAACATAATACCGGTAACGCAAGAAGCCTTTGGGGGGATTGGATGAAACGAACGAAGCTTGTTTGTGCCGCGCTGGCGGCGGTCCTTCTGCTGTCCTCCTGTTCGCACCTCAAGCTTGTCATCCGATATGCCGGGAGCAAGGCCGCTGAGCTGACGGAAGGACACCCCGCGCCGCCGGCTGCTTCCGCTCCGTCGCCGGACGCACCGGTCCCCTCGCCGGAGGAGACGCCCAACGTGGACGCGGCGATTGAGGGCGCCGACGAGTCGCTTGGCGGGGAGGACATCCCGCTGATCTCTGACCTGTCGGTGGCGGGGGGGATTTCCGCCCCGCCCGAGCCGAAGGAGGAGGACTCCCTCGCGGTCTACGCCCACTACAAGCCGGAGTTTCAGGAACGGTACCGCCGCTTCCTCCGCTCGTACCCCGACATGACCGAAACAACGGCGCTGGCGCTGGTCAACGTCAACGCCGATTACGGCTACTATAAAGGGATCACCCAGATCCAAGACCCGGACGGGCTGTTGGTGTTTTGCAACAAAAACTATCAGCTCCCCGCCGGCTTCGCGCCGGAGAACCTCCGGGCGATCAGCGGTTACGAGTTGCTGATGACGGACGAAGCCGCCACGGCGTTTGAGGATATGCGGGCCGCCGTGAAGAAGGACCTTGGCAAACAGCTGATCGCCATATCGGCGTACCGCAGCTTTTCCTACCAAAAAGCGCTGTTCGCCCGGTATGCCCGCGCCGACGGCATTGAGGTCGCCGACACCTATTCTGCGAGGGCGGGGCACTCGGAGCACCAGACCGGACTGACAATCGACCTGCTCCACACTTGGCCGAAGAACGGCAGCCTGCGCAACGCGAATTTCCAAGACACCGAACAGTACGCATGGATGCTGGATCACGCCCACGAGTACGGTTTTATCCTCCGGTACCCCGAGACGGAGGAGTCGGTGACCGGCTATCGTTTCGAGCCTTGGCACTGGCGGTATATCGGCGCGGACGACGCCAGCAAGATGCACGAAGAGGGAATCGCGACCTTCGAGGAGTATATCGGAACCTACTACCGTCTGGAGGGTACGGCCATCGCGGAAGCGGGATGACGAGACAGATAACAGCGAACAACCTGAGACGGCGTTATAGAGGAAAGTGCGGGGGACGACCGAAATCGCCCCCCGTTTTTTTACAATACTCCGCTCAACGCCGCGATGTTCGCAATGGGCGCGTCCAGCGCGTTCCAAGACAGCACAAAGCCGCGCGCGCCGGCTTCGGCATACGCCGACAGACTGTCCCGCAGATAGGGCGGGTCCGGGTCCGCGATCCCCGGAACAACATTCCATTCCACCCCGGCGTACACCGGACAGGCGCTGGCTTCCGCCAACCCCGCGATGTCCCGCCGGCAGTGCGCCAGATCGGGTTTATCAGGCATGGTGCGCGTCTCATAGGGAATCCCGGCGGGGGCGTCTGTGCGGAGGTACATCATCGGCTTGACGAAGTCCGCGTAATTGCTCAGCGCGGGGATGTCCTGACCCACCCTCCGGCTCAAAAAGGGGGCAAAGACATCCAGCCCGATTTTCAATCCGCGCTTGCGGAACTCGGCGCTCAGCGCGGCGACCGCCCCGGTGACGGCGCCGCAGTTCGCGCCGTGATCCCGCCCGTCGGCGGGGTAACGGATCCGATCGAGGAAAACGCCGCCGAACCCAAGACCCCCGAAGCGGGCGTCATACGTATCCAGTACGGTTTGGAGGATTTTGGGGTCCTCTGGGTCCGTAAAGGAAAAATCCTCGGCCGCGAAAACGGGGAGCCAGAGGAAAAACTCCATCCCGCGTTCCCTCAAATAGTCTCCGACACCTCGGTACAGCGATTGCGAGGGGGACCAACCGATGATCACCCGGTTGACCGGGATGTGATTTTGGATCAGCGTCAATTTATCCAGCACGACGGCAAGAGGAACCGGCTCCTCCGAATAGCCTCCGGCGTAGACTTGGACCGTAATCTCGGGGTTCAAAAGAGCACCATGTCGTCCCGCAGGAGGATGCTTTTCATCGTGCGGTTAAAGTAGTAGACATCCAGCGCAACCGCCAGCCGCAGCTCGTTCTCCCGAACCCATTTCGCAAGCTTCCGCCACTTTGCGGCGAGCGTCCTCCGGTCGCCGCCACCCGCCTTATGGATTAGCGCGTCCAAGACCAATTGGGCGTACTCGGCGCTCGCGCGGAGGATCCCCCACGGCCCGGACGGGTCGGCGTCCGCATGTATTCCGGAGGTTTCCGCAAACCGGGCGGCCAGCGCCGCCGCTTTCCGGAAGGATGAAACGGCGGTTTTGTCAACCTGCGGGCGCTCGTGGCGAAGATACGCCGGGTCGCACAGCTCGGAGAGCCGGGTCAGGTATCTGGACACCTTGCGCCAGTCCGCCCCAAATGCGGAGCGGAGGTAGCGTTCCGCCTCCGTATCGAAATCGGCGGTTTTGTCCCAAAGGGCCGCCGCCATCAGGCTGACGCCAAGCCCGGTGGGGAAGAACGCCCGCTGTAGCTGACAGCTCACCATCCCGTTCAGCCCCAAAGCGTCCAGCCCCTTCATATCCTCGAACAGAACCCGGGAGATCTTCATCCCGCCGAGGTCCCGGAAATGATCCCACATGAAGTGGTAGTCGAAGATGAAACCGTCCCCCACCTCCGTCCGCTCCTGCCAGCGGCGCAGCCGGGCGACGTTCTCACTCACCGTCCGGGGCATAGTCAGCCTGTTCCGCGTATAGTCCGGCAGCTCCGCAGCCTCTGATGAAAACCCTTCGGCGTACGTCGTCGCATAGGTGCGGGTGATCGGGGCGAACATCAAGACGAACCGTTCGGGGTTGTTCAGCTTTTCGGTCTGCGGTTCCCAGAGGAGGTCGCTGTAGATCAAAAAGACAATCTTTGTGCCGATCCCCCGCTTGGTCAGCTCCGCATCCAAATGGTTTAAGTACCGCACATAGAAGTCGGACGGGCGGGTATCACGGCAGTTTTCGCACTCGCAGTGGTTGTTCTCCCCGTCGGCCAGCCAGAAGTGGAGGTAGGTGATGTGCGGGTTCTCTTTGCAGCGGGCGGTCACCGCGTCGGTAATGCGGTCCAGCACCGCGTCGTTTGAATAGCACATCTGGGTGTTCAGCGGCAAGCCGTACATCAGCCCGCGCTGTCCGTTGACCTCGGCCAAGAGCGGGAGCGACTCGGGCGGGACATAGTAATCCTTGTGCTCCCAGCCGGTGCCTTCGATACCGAAGGGTTCGCAGGTCCAACCGTGTCCCGCGCTGTGGAGCATCAACCCCCGTTCGGCGATTTCGGTGTCCAGTTCCTTCGTGAGGGCGTCAACCTCCCCGATGGTGAGGGTATCGCTTGGCAGCCCGGGGTTGTCCGGATGCCGGTACCATCGGTCATAAATGGCGAAGGGGACCATGAACTGGTTGAACCAGCCGTTCATCCCGACCTTCGGAAGCCAGTCCAAAACGTCCCGGATGTGGTCGGCGGAGACCGCCCCCTCGATGCACATCCCCCGGTGCCGGTAACTGGCGGCTTCCCGGACACGAACCGTTTTGTTCAGTCCCCCGCGGGGGACCGTTTCGCCGTGCTCACCCGGGAAGAGCCACGCGCAGCCAAGCTCCCGAAGGTAGCGGTACGCGCCGATCAGGACGCTCCGGGCGTTGACTCCGGCGATCACGCCTCTGCCGTCCTCCACGTCGATCATCACGGCGTCGTCGAGGGTATGGTCGGGGACCGGGACGGCGTCCGGGTCGATACGGAGGGTCAGCCCGCCCGTGATCTCCCCGTCCTGCGCGCGAAGGATAACGGCCTCGCGGGCGGGATCGATCTTTTTGAGATACCTCCGCAGCTCCCGCGCCGCGAAGCGGACGGGAGCGTCGGGAGCGCCATAACAGATTTTAATGATCATCGGAGCAGCCCCTCCAAAGCGGGTTTGATCCTCTCCATCCCAAGGGATATACCGGCGATTTTCGCGGCCCAGAGGACGGCTCCCGCCACCGGGACGGTCTCGAGGTTCAGAAAGACCGCCGGGCGGTCGGGCAGAATCGCCCGGAACGCGGTTTCGACGAGGCGGGGAAGGATTTTTACCCGCTCCTTAACAAAGACCGAACCGACGAAGGCGATTGTCAGCGTTTCGCTCTTCGGGAAGTCCAGCTTTTGCGCGAGGTAGGCGATCCCGCCTGCGTAGTGTTCGGCGGACGCCTTTAGGATGTCGAGGGCGACCTCGTCCCCGGCGTCCGCCGCCATGAAGACGAGGCGGTTCAGCCCATCCCGGTTAAGGGTTTCGCTGTTGACCGCTGTCGTGAGGGTTTCCATGTAGTCGTCTTCCCCCGCCGAACCGATTAGGGTGAGCATCGCCGGGGTCAGGACGGTTTTTTTCGCGTGTTTGTAGAGTTCCCTGTAAACCGCCTTGAGGACTTGGGAGCCGTACCAGCCGCTTCCGCCCCGGTCGTCGCTCAGACTCCCGATCCCGCCCACCTGAAGGGACGCGCCCGAACCGTCCACTCCCGCCATGACGCTTCCCGTGCCGTTGACGGCGCAGATACCGGTGCCTTCGGGACAGCCCGCCGCGATTCCCAGAAAGGCGTCGTTGCAGAGGGTGAAGCTCGGCAGCCCGATCCTTGTCAGGATCCCCGAGATGACCGTGTGCTGCTCCTTGGTGTCCACACCGGCGATGCCGAAGAGGGCGTAGCGCACATCGGTTACGCTTGCGCCGGCGTCCCGCAGGGCGCTTAGGATAAACTCGCGCAGCGCGGCCTCCAGCCCTTGAAAACTGTCCTCAAAGCATTCGTGGTTCAGGGGGCCGCAGCGCGCCGCCCCGACACACTCCCCGGCCTCGCTAAAGACCGCCAGATGGCTCTTGGTCCCGCCGCCGTCCACCCCGATAATCAATTGTTTGGTTCCCATGCCGCATCTACCTCATTATTTTATTGCCTTATTGAAAAAACCTCGGTAAGTATTGCCGGTTTGCCTCCAGCATCTCGCTCAGCATCGGGGCCGCCTTGTCGTAGTCGCCGACGAGGGGGTGCGCCATCAGCGCGGCGAGAGCTATGTCCCGGTCGCCGTTGATCGCCGCCCGGACGGTGAGTTTTTCGTAGGCCTTTACGGCGCGCATCAGGCCGGCAACGTAGTCGTTATAGACCTTGACCGGCTGGGGGGAGACGCCGTTTCTGCCCAGCGTACACTTCACCTCGACGACATCGCTGTCGTCCCTGAAGGGCACCGCGCCGGTG
>JAISVO010000061.1 GCA_031271525.1 Oscillospiraceae bacterium | reverse complement strand
AATGCCAGAGTCAAAGTCTGGTGCCTTACCGGCTTGGCTACAGCCCAGTATTCACATTTTTTGGAATCACTAAAACCATTGACAATACTAGACTCTGTACTAGACCACAGACAATTGCTTTAGATATACTATACGATTTCAAGGCTTATGTCAAGCGAAAGTTTTGCCCCAACTGTGCGAGTGTGTAAATGCCTGTAACATCCTATATGACGCTGCCCGTTTCACTGCCGGAAATATGGCCGTCGTGAACTGGATGCTGGGAAAAAAGAAAGAAGCCACCTCCGCGCTGTATGAATTGCTTGTTGTTTTGCGGCCTTATGGCTTCATCCGCGTTGTTGCCGACGAGGGGAAAGCCGTTTTGCCGATACTGTCCGCTGTTACCCGGCTGCTTGATAAGAGCGTCGGTTCAAACGAGGAGCTTCGCCGGTTTATAAAAGAAGTATATGTTACCGCCTATGAACAGGCAAAACGATTCAAAGGCATTACAAGCTCTTTTGCGCCAACCGCCGTCAAGCTGTCTAAACAGCAGACCGCCGTATTGGAGCACTTATCGAAAGGTCACACAAATGCTCAAATCGTGGGGCTTTTGGGAATCAGCATAAACACGGTGCGGTATCACACCAAGCTGGTCTATCAAAAACTCGAAGTGACAAACTCGATGGATGCGATCGTCAGAGCAAAAGAGCTTGGGCTTTTGAGATGACCTTTAACGGCATGGGAGTCCGGCCGGTCATAAGCGTCGGGCTTCATTCCCGCGGCATCGCGATATGCGGCGGGATTGACAAAGGACTGCTCCGAGGTGTAGAATTGTCGCGGCGTCATGAAACTCAAACGCCCGCGTCCGAAATAGTACTCTTTGCACGATACCAGCTCACAATCAGAAAGGGTCGGTTGGCATGAAAAAAATATTATCTTTCTCCCTCGCGGTGTGCGTCCTCCTAAGCGTATTTCCCTTCCATACAACGCTCGCGGCGGAAGACAATTGGCGGAGCGGAGGGATACTCGCCCCCGCGCGGGAACAGCTTGTTCCGGCAGGCCCCGTTTGGGTGCGGTGGAGCGCGGTCCCGAACGCCGCCCGCTACATTGTATATCTGGACGATCTCCCCGGCGAGACGGTTCCGGCGGCAAACAGCGAAACCTTCGAAGCCGAGCTGTACACCGTCGAGGTGGCAGCCCATACCGTTTGGATCGAAGCCCAATTGACAAACGGGGAAAGTATCCTGACCGAGCCGAGGACATTCTATGTCAGCAAGAAGGGGATCGGTTTCTTCAGCGAACTCTCCAACATGGAGGAGATGAACCTCAGCTGGTACTACACATGGAGCGCCAACCCGTCCAATCAGAAGGCGGTTAGCGGGCTGGACTTCACCCCTATGTTCTGGAACGGCAGTGCGAACCAGTCCCGGATCGGCGACTACAAGACGATCTTAGGGTGCAACGAACCGGACCATCCCGATCAGGCAAATGTCTCCGCCGCCAATGTGGCAAAAAACTGGTGGCCGAGCTTCGTCAGCTCGGGGAAGCGGTTGGGGTCCCCCGCCGCCGCGTGGGAATATGAAAACAAACCGGGCCAATGGCTGTATGACTTCATGGAGCTGATCAAACAGCCCGACGGCTCGTACCCAGTCGATTTCATCGCGATCCACGACTATGCCGGCTGGCCGGGGAACACCGACGAGGGCGCCGACCAAATCGCGGGATTCAGGAGCAAGATCGAAGACCTTTGGAACCGCTACCGCAAGCCGATATGGATCACCGAGTTCGCCGTTGCGAACTGGCCGAGCAATCAGGACGACATCCAGTCTTGGGGATACACCAAGCAGCATGTGTACGACTATATGGATAAGCTGCTCACCTTCATCAACGATTGCCCGTATATCGAGCGCTACGCTTGGTTCTCCTTCGGCGATCCGGACGGCAACCGCTATGGCGAGAGCGCTGGCAGCCACGCCGCCCTGACCGTCCGGTCCACCGGAGAATTGACCCGCCTCGGCGAGCTGTACCGCGACAAGGGCAACCCCGATAAAACAACCGCTTCTGCCCTCCTCCCGAACAAAACCCCCAATGTCTCTTCCGCCGACGTGTGGGCGCGGGAAGCCATCCTGAGCGCCATTGAAAAGGGTTTTGTCCCCGCCGACCTGCGCACGGACTATACGGGCGTCATCACCCGCCTTGATTTCTGCCGCCTTGCGGTGCGGTATATGGAATATTCAACAGGAAAAACGGTTGATGAAATTCTGTCCGAAAAAGGCTTGCGCAGGGACGGCACGGTGTTTACCGACGTGACGAACAGTGATGTCCTCGCGGCGTATGCCCTCGGGATCACCTCCGGCGCGGGCGGCGGAAAATTCAACCCATACGGGCAGTTTACCCGTCAGTCCGCCGCCGGGATGATTATGAACCTTCACCGCGCGATGGGGATTGACGTAAGCGACCCTCCCCCCTCCGGCTTCGCCGACGCGGATAAGATTTCCGTCTGGTCAAAAGCCGGGGTCGATTACTGCGTATCCGCCGGGATCATGGCCGGCGGCAGCGGCAACGTCTTCAACCCCGACGGGGCGTATACCTTGCAGGCGAGCCTTGTGACATTCGATAATATGGGGTAGCCCAAGCGTCCGGCGCAGCGTTTTCTCGTCTGTCCGTGGATTCCGAATAATCAGGCTTGCTCGTACGCTCTTTTTAGGAGTTTTTTTCGTAAAAAGCAAACAGCCAACATCAATGGATGGCATTCGGCGCGGCAAAGAAGCGCGGCGGGCTGGGTATCACCAGCGGTCCGCCTCGGTCAGCCAGCCCAAGC